>NZ_CP108489.1 GCF_035987325.1 Streptomyces sp. NBC_01244 | reverse complement strand
AGCGCTGCGCGCTGGGGACTGAAACCCCTCGCTGCGCTCGGGGGGCTCGCTCCGCGAGCCAGTGCCTCCCCTCCGGGGAGGAAGCCCTCCGCTTCGCTCCGGGCTGGGGGCCTTTGGCCCCCAGAGATACCGAGGCGCTGCGCGCCTCGGATTGAGGGCCCTCGCTGCGCTCGGGGGGCTCGCTCCGCGAGCCAGTGCCTCCCCTCCGGGGAGGAAGCCCTCCGCTTCGCTCCGGGCTGGGGGCCTTTGGCCCCCAGAGATACCGAAGCGCTCCGCGCTCGGGCCGGCCCGCTTCACAGGCCCACGCCTCCCCCTTCGGGGGAGGGAGTCCTCCGCTTCGCTTCGGCCTGGCTTTGCTGCGGACTGCTCGGGTCCGTTTCACTCCACCCGAACGGCCCGCTCCGCGGGCCTGAGTGACCCCGTTTCACGGGGACCGGGCCTACGGCCCGCTGGGCGGGTCCGCTCCGCTCCCCCACCCAGGGCCCTTCCGGCTCCGCCTCCAGGACCAGCCTGCTCCGCGGGCTGCCAGCAGCAGCGGCGCATCCGGGGTCACTCGATCCACGTCCTCCAACGCGCCGGCTCCTCACACACCCCCCGACTCAAGAGCCTGCCGATACGCCTCCTGCCAGCTGGTCCCGCCGCCATGCAGCAGGACACACCCCTGAGGGACCGGCTGCAGCCCATACCAGAAGGCGGATATCAAAAAGACCAGGATGAACGCGGCAAGAGGATGCCTCCACGTAGGAGGACCAGAAAGAGGCTGGATCACCCCAAGACACTAAACACACCCCTCACCAGGCCACCCCGAGGGGGTGCCCCTGGCCCGTCGGGTGAAGCCATCCCTCTGCTGGCCTGAGTACAGCAGGCAGGGTCCCCGGTCGAAACGCTCTGGACCGGCGCCCGGTAACATAGATCTCTTCGGGCCCTGTTGGGGCCTGGAGTCAAAAAGGTGAATGCCGATGACTCTTGGCGAACTGCCCATCATATGGAGCTTGTCCTCCGAGGATGCCCGAGCTGGATGGCGGGCCCTGTGCTGGAGCGCCGGGCCGAACAGCGAACTCGGCGTGATGCTGGTTCAGGAGCAGAACCTTGACCGTTCCCCGTATATCAAGGGATGGGTCGGATGGGGTGTGGTGGCTCCGTGTGACGGCATCCTCGTGGTGGTCTCGGACGGAGTCGAACGCCGGACACACGTAACTCGTATACCCGCATGGACCAGCCACCTGGCTCTGCTCTCGTGGTCGCGGTTCCTCCTGGCGTCAGGCCGTACACGCCGAGACCAGGACGGGAACTGGGACAGGAACGCGGTGGTGTATTCCCCCGGGGGACACCCGGTAAGTCACCTCTGCATCGGCGATGACATCGACTACATCATCAGCGACCGCAACAGCGACATCTGGACCTCATACGGTGACGAAGGCATCTACGGTGACCACCCAGTGACCAGCGCCGGACTGGCCCGCTGGAACACCGACGGTACCCACACCTGGGGCCCGCAGGGACGGCTTCCCTCATGGCCCCTCGGGGGAAGCGCGGCTGCCACCGAGAAGGCCACCGTCTGGCTCGCCTGGTACAGCCACGAAGGCGCATTCCTGACCCGGGTCGACCCCACCACCGGCGACATCACCAACTACAGCAACCCCCACAAGGACACCGACGGCATCGCGGTCCGTGGCACCCGAATGATCCTCACTCACCGATTCCACAACCGGCCCGACGTCGAATTGAGCCGCGCAGAACTCATCAACGACGCCTGGATAATCACCTCCCGGGAGAGACTCGCCCTGCCAGGGCCAGTAGTCATGCGCTGCGCTCAGGGGCGTGACGGCGTCCTCTGGATCCGCGGCGGCGATACCTGGACACGGATCGAAGCCTGAGTCACCAAAGCACCCCACGACACCGAAGCGGGTACCTGCGCGCTTAGGACCGAACGGCCGCGCTGCGCGCGGGAGGTGACCCCGTTTCACGGGGTCCGGGCCTACGGCCCGTTGGGCGGGTCCGCTCCGCTCCCCCACCACTGGTCCTTCCTGATCCGCCTCCGGGCCAGGCCTGCTTCGCAGGCCTGGCTATCAACAGCCACTACCCCCGCCTGGGCTCCCGGATCACCTTGCCGTCCTCCACGAAGAGCCTCACCCGCTGCTCGTTGAAGTCCATCGTCACCATGCTGCCCTCGGGCACCACATGGACCACAATCTCCGGGAACTCCGCCCGGAGCTGCTCGCGGGCCTCCTCCACCGGCTTCCCCCTCAGCTCCGGCCACTCACTCTTCGTCTCCATCAGCCCCTCCAGGGTGATGATCGCTTCGGGTCTCGCTCGACGCCACAGCCCATCCACTCTTCCGGCTCTTCGGCCCGTGTCTTGCACCGCATCCGGCCGGTTCGGCGGATTTGCTTGGCTTCACAGGGGATCACAAGCCGCTGTCGATACCGGTCACGGCCGGCGGACCGAGCGGGGCATCAGACTCTGAGAGGCCTGCCTCCTTCAGCGCTGCCGAGACGATCCGCATGGCATCGAGCTCCGCCTCGTACTTGTCCGGAGCCTCAACCTCAAGCCGGATGGAGAAAGTACCGTCCTCGTTCAGGGTCAGGAGGCGCAGCCCCTCCTTCGCACTGACCTCCGTATGCCGCGGGGCCAACTTCCGCTCGACGGCAAGGGGCACGGAATCGGCAACGTCCGACACGAACGTACCCGGGACCGTGATGACGAAGCTGGTCACGACAACTCCTTACATAGGGTGAAACTCCAGTGCCACCCGACTGCCCCCAATTCTTCACAATGAACTCGTACCATGCCATCCCGGACGCGCAGGCCTACCACTCCACTCCCCTGGCTAGTGTGGCCGGCAACAACCAGGCCCACGCCTCATCACGTGGATGCTTCAAAATGAGAGCCAGATTGAGTCTGGACTGGACGCATAGCGCCCCGCATCGTAGGGCCGCCGAACAGGTTGTGGCCTACGACCAGACGCACGGGACACTGGCCGCACCCTGGCACGGCACCCGCTCGGAAAGCCGGTCAGGCCGTGGCTCACCAACGTGCGCTGGCCTGGCGGGCTGGGCAAGGACCCGGTCCGCGCCCGCCGCCATCGATCCGGACTGGAACCCGGGCGAGAGCGGCTGGATGGTGGACTGGCAGCGGCACTACGCCCAGCTCCTCGCCGACGGCGCCGCCTGAGCCCGATCGTCCCCGGAGTGACCCGGCACGGCGAAGGCAGCTGCGACCTCCACATCAGGGCGGGACGCAGCGGCCTTTCAAGCGGGCGTGCGGGCCCTCGCGCAGTGCCGGGAGCGGGAAGGCGACGGAATGGGCCCGGTAGTGGGGTCGGTGGCTGCTCCAGAATTCTGGAACAGCCACCGACCTACGGTTCACGCTCGCGGTACGTGGTCCGGCGGCGGGTAGACCTGGCCGGGCGAAGGAGACCTCGGCCCCAGCGCCCCGCCTGGCCGGGGTTGCCAGTGGGCCCGCCGGTTACGCCGGGGTCGCTCTACCCCGAGGCGCGGCGTGCGGCCGGCGTCCTGCGTGCCAGCCTCACCAAGTGCTCCTCCTGCTTCGCCGGCATCACGACCAGCTGGCGTGATGCCGGGAGCGGGAGTAGCTCGGCGGAGGCGGGGGCCTGCTCGGTCTCCAGGAGGGCGAGCGCCAGGGCTGCGATGTCCTCGACCGTGCGCTGCTTCGCCGCCGTCTGCAGGAGCCGCGCGGCGAGTTCGGTCTCGCCTCCGGCCTTCAGGCGGGCCACCAACGCCGCGATCTCGGCCGGGGGCCGGGTCACGGCGGCCTCGATCAGGACGCCCGACGGTGAGAACCCGCTCGGGTCCGCACCGCGCTGCTCCGCACGGCGCTCACCTCCACGGGGCTCGGGGTTCGGCCCCTCGGAACGCGGGGCCGGCACCTCACCGATGGCAACCACGCGGACTTCCTCCGCCCTGCTGGTGTAGAAGACGTTGCGGGCGACGCTGACCCACGGACCCACCTCGACATCGCACGCCCTGGCGATGGCCGCCACCACGCGCGGCTGCGGGGGCCGTGGACAGCTCAGGGCGTCGCCGAGCGTGCTCCTGGGCACGCCGGAGAGGTGGGACAGTTCACGGACCGACAGCCCCGCCTTGGCCACCAGTCCCCTC
The DNA here is from genome assembly GCF_035987325.1 of Streptomyces sp. NBC_01244. NCBI lineage: Bacteria > Bacillati > Actinomycetota > Actinomycetes > Kitasatosporales > Streptomycetaceae > Streptomyces > Streptomyces sp. NBC_01244. Next base: position 296,118 of record NZ_CP108489.1, on the reverse strand, counting down.
AAACTGTCCTGGAAGCGCTCCACATCGGTGTCCGGCTTGCGCGCCCGGCCGCCGACCGGCAGCCGTGGCCGGCGCTCCAGCGCCCAGGGCCGCGCGCGCTGCCACGCCCTCCTCGCCCGGTCGTACAACTCGCCGACCGCCTGGGCCCCGTTGTCGTCGGACAGCGCCCGCGCCGTGGCCATCACGGCGCCCTCGGACGGCAGGGTCTTGCCCGAGAACAAGCGCGAGAGCGTGGCGACCGAGGCGTACCCGCCCGTCGCGTTGCAGATCGCGGACAGCGTCGGGTTGCCCCGCGCAGCCCGCAGGCGGCGGAGCTCATCCACGAGCTCCACCGCCTCCGGAGTGATGCTGTGCATCCTGGTGTCCAACTAGCCGGCGGCGCCGGGCGCGACCACCAGGGTCTTCGCCGCCAGCCGACGGACGGCCTCGATACCGCCCAGGACGGCCGCGACCACCTCCACGCTGACCGTCGGCGGCACACCGCACGCCACCAGCGCCAGCACGGCGAACACCGCGATCACGATGATGATCACGAACGTCTTCGACGGCTTGAGACGCTTCCAGGTCTTGCGGACCCCGCACACCATCAGGTCCCACCCGCGCAGCGCGCGGCGCAGCGACCACCTACTCATATCGCTCACTTCTCCCATTCTTCTTTTTTGTTGGTCCAGATCTTTTGCCGGGAAAACAGCCGGGAGAGCTGGCAGGCCCTCATCGACTTCCACGATTACTACATACGAATGGGGGCCACTGCAAGTTCCCTTAAAAAACGACCCCGAGCCCCTCGCACTTAGGTGCGAGGGGCTGAGAAAGTGGAGCTATTCATTCCGCGTTTCCGTCTGCCAACGGAGGCGGTATCTTTCCCCGGCGATCTGGACCAACAGAAGCCATGGGACCTGCACGTGGGCATAGCGGTGGCCAATGCAAGCCACCGCCTACGCGAGGCGTTGGGACCAAATATGGGCTCCGATAGGCTGTCCGGCAAACAGCAACACCGACAGTTGCAACATCATGTTAGCGACGACCTGCGGTTTCCTGTGGTTTTTTCAATTCCGTCCGGCTGTCCGGCAAGTCCCCTAAACTCGCGGCTAGACGCCAATCGGACCCCAATCGGAATGGGAATCCGCCCTTTCACAACGGCCAATCCCCTCCCGCATCTCGCCCAGGAGATCCCCGGCACCGCGCAGCGCGAGGACGAGGCGCGAAGAGCGCGACCCGTGTCGGGCTCACGAGATAAGGGTGGAGGAGCGGCATCTTCAAGATCGGACTAGGCGCGGGGTAGCCGTGTCCCGGCGGCGGGTACTCCCGGCCCGGCAGCTCGGCCACGCCATGGAGGACGATGCGCTCGAACTCCGACAACTCCCCCGGCTCCCCGTCGTCGGCGGCCTCGTCGATCGCCTTCAACAACCGCATCGACCGCTCCTGGTCCGCCTTCGCCCCCGCCGAACGCGAACGGCCCGGTACGCCGCCGGGAACAGGCGGCAGCAGGGTGCGGTCCAGGGAGCCCGAGCGCCACAAGCTGTTCAGGACCACGGCGCCGGCCATCAACGACAGGACCAGCCCCGCGTCCGTGTACCCCGGACCACAACACCCACCCGGCGCAGCCCTGCAGGAACACCCCGGGCGGCATCGTTCCCGGATCCGGGAACGGCTACCTGCTCCGGCCCGACCGCCGTCTCGGCGCGGCCAGCGAGCGGTGCGCAGGGACCGCCGGCTCGGCCGGGGCGGCGCCTGCCGAGCCGGGGGCTGCGGCCGGGGTGGTGGTGGAGCGGGAGCGTGCGGCGGCCGCCGACACCATCGGCATCGCCGTCAGAGGCGCGCCCAGCCTCCAGGAGGCGTCACCGGTCAGGCCGGCCAGGACGTCCTTCGGTCAACTCGCCCGCCAGTCGGTGCCCGCTGTGTGTGGGATGAAATCGAGCGGGGGGAAAGCCTGGCCCTGGGGGCGGCGATGGATCGTGTGCCCCGTGGCGGCTACCGCGCCTGGGAGTGCAGTCCGCTGGCTAGGTCGTTCTGGGCCATGTCGTCTCGCTCAGCCGGTGTGAGCCACCGGGCGGAGGAGCCGGCGGTGGTCCGCTCCACCCACAGCACATCGTCGACGGCCTCGGCGACGGCGTGCAGGTGGCTGATCACCATTACCAGGCGGTCACCGCCGACCTGAGCGCGCAGTACCTCCAGTGCCAGGTCCAAGGCGGTGGTGTCGAGGGCGGCGAAGCCCTCGTCGAGGAAGAGGGAGCCGAGAGTCGGCCCGCTGCGGGAGTGCAGTTCGGCAAGCGCCAGGGCCAAGGCGAGAGACGCCATGAACTTCTCCCCTCCTGACAAGCGATTCGGGTGGTGGGCGACCCCGGAGCTGCGGCTCATGATGTCGAAGTCGTCTGCGAAACCGAATCGACCGTCAGACATCTGCCCGAGCAGGTCGCTGGCGACGCCGAGCAATGCGCGGGTTCGCAGCGTGGTGAGGTGGCCCAGGAACTTGGCGTCAACCAGTTCGCGGCGTAGTACCTCGAGGGCTTCATAGCGGGCTTCCCCCGCGGTGATGGCGAAGTCCAGGTCAGCGGCCGGCTTGATCAGGTCCTGTGCTTCTCGCTGATTGCAGCGCTGGTCTTCGGCCTCTTTGGCTGCCTGCGCGGCTGCGGCAACGAGCGGGTGAAGTGATTTGGGTGTGGTCAGGTCGGCTGAGGCGTCGAAGCCGTCGACGTCGGCGAGTGCGGCTGCATGCTCGTCGAGACGCCTCTCGGCGGCGGCTGCGCGTTCTGTCGCCACAGCGGCTCGCTCGGTGAGTTTGTCGCCGAGTGCCGAGGTCGTCGTCGAGAGGGCGGCGGCGTAGTGGCGGACCTCGGCGATCGCCGGCTGCGTGGGAGCTGCCGGCAGCGCCGGCCGGTCAGCCTCATCGAGATGTGTGCTGGCCTGGACGGCGGCCTGGGCCCACGCGTCCAGGTTGTCACGCAGTTTCTCCAGGGGGCGTTCAAGGCGGGCTCGGGTGTCGTGGTCGAGGGTGCGCTGGTCGGCGAGTACCGCGTTCTTCTCCGCTCGGGTTGCTTCCCTCTGGTCGAGCAGCTCTTGGAGTTCGGTCTGCAGGGCGGTGACGGCCGTGGTGGCGGCGTCCGTCTGTGCGGTGGCGACGTCGATCGGGTCGTGCGGCAGCATCGCCCGGATGCGAGCGGGAAGCATGCCGATGTCGGCGGCGGTCCTTGCCACGGCCCGGGTGCGGCGCTCGTGAGCTGCGGATGCGTCTTTGGTGTCGCGGTAGTGCGCCTTCGTGCGTTCTGCCAGTGTTCTGCGGTCTGCTTCGATCCCGGCGGTGCGGCGGTGCTCTTCGTCCTTCAGCTGTTCGGCGTGTGCGGTGGCCGTGTGTTCGCAGGCGGAGATGGCGTCGGTGATCGCCGCTGTGTCCTGCTCAGGATGTGCGGCGCCGGGGGTGGCCAGGACCGTAGTGGCTGCGGTCAGCCTTGCTGAGGCTGATGTGGCGTCGAAGCCCGTGCCTGCTTCGGCGGCCTGGGCCGCAAGACTCCGGAAGGCTCGTACCGCCTTCTCGGTGTTCTCCCGCACCGTCTGCTGTGCGCATGTGTGCTCCTGGTCGCGTTCGAGTACCGCTTGGTCGGCGATGGCCACGGCGGCGCGGGCTTCGGCGCGCAGCTCGACGACTTTGTCGTGTGCGGTCTTCGCCTGCTCTCGTTGCGTGTTCGCCTCGGTCAGCTCATGCGCGTCGGCCTGCTCGGGGTTGAAGTCGGCCGGGAGCTGCCGGTGGCATACGGGACAGTCGTCGTCGGGGTGTAGTTCAGTGGCAATCGCAGCGGCCTTCTTCCGCAGCCGGAGCGCCTCCAGGTGTGTCTCGGCCGCGGTGAGGTCTTCGCAGGCCGCGGTTGCCATGGCCTCCGCCGGGCCGAGGTCTTCGTGGGCGGATTTCTGCCGGCCCACCGCGCTGGTGTGGGCGCGCGTGGTGTTGGCGATGTGCCGGGCCGCCGAGAGGGCCGCGTCCCCCGCGATGCGGGCTGCGGTGGCGCACGTGCGGGTCTGCTTACTGTTCTCGGCGGCGGTGCGGGCTGCCTCCGCCGTCGCTTGGGTGTGTGCGGCGCGTTCGGCCAGTTCCGTTTCGGCCGTGGCGATGGAGTCGCGCTCGTCGTCGAGTTGTGCGGTGAGGGAGGCCAGTCGGTCGCGTTCGCCACGGTGTTCCTCGGCGGTTTCCGCGAGGGTCTTCAGGAGTATCGCGGCATGGGCGAGGGCGTCGCGCCCTTCTCCTTGCGTCTCTGCCGTGGTGATCGCTCCGGTCAGTTCCTCTTCCCTGGCCGCAGCCTGCTCGGCACGCCGGTCGAGGGTGTCGCGCCGTGCGGCGAGTTCGGTGGCCTCGGAGTCAAGCGTGTCGAGGACGGCGGCGGCGTCGGTCGCCTTGCGTGTTGCCAGGGTCTGGGAGGCGCTGGTGGCAGCCGCCGCGGTGTCCCGGGCTTGCGAGGCTTCTTCCTGCAGTGCGGTGATGCGGGCTACGGCGGTGTCCAGGCGTTCGGCCTGGGCTGTGGCCGCGTCGGCGGCCGCACCGGCTGCTGCGGCCGCCTCCTCTGGGTTGTCCGGCATGGGGGCCCGTTTGGCCCGTGCGTCGCTCAGCAGTTGCTGGAGTGTGCGGCCGTGGCGGACGGCCAGGTTCCGGACGGTTTCCAGTGATTCAGCACCGAATAGTTCTCGGAGCCGTTCACTGCGTTCCTTGGGAGCGGCAGTGAGGAGCTGGTCGAACTTGCCCTGCGGGAGCATCCCGACGCGCAGGAAGGTGTCGTAGCTCATCTGCAGCACCGTCTTGATGCGGTTGTCGACGGGTGTGGCGCCGTCGGTCTCCTCGCCGGTGTCCAGGTTTTTCAGGTGGTGCCGGCCCGCGTTCGGGTTGGTGGCGTGCATGGTGCGGTGGACACGCCAGTTCTGCCCGTCGTGTACGAAGGTGAGTTCGACGCTCATGGCCTGTGCGCCGTCGGCGATAAGCTGCCGGGGTTCCTTGGCGTCCCAGGAGCTTTTGCGGAACAGGGCGAAGGCGATGGCGTCGAGCAGGCTGCTCTTGCCGGCGCCTGTGTCGCCGAGCACCGCGACCAGGCTCCTGCCGGTGAAGTCGACGGTGGTCTGGGCGGGGTAGCTGCGGAATCCGGTGAGGGCGAGCTTCATCGGTTTCATCGCGTCGTCTCCGCGTCGGTGGTGTCGGTGCTGGTGAGAAGGCTTGAGCGGTCGATGGCGTCGAGGGGCTGGCCGGCGATGGCCGCGCTCAGCAGCGTCTGCTCGCAGCACGGTGCGGGATCATCGGCGTCGGGTTCGGCCCGCAGGTGGGTGAAGGCGGTCATGGCTCGGTCCAGGGCCAAACCGCCTGTGCCGCGGTCCGCAAGGTAGTCGTGCAGCAGGTCGTCGATGTCGGGCAGTTCGGTGGTGGAGGTCTGCCGGTCCAGCACGCGGTGTGCTGTGCCGGTGCGGCGCTCGTCGATGTCGACGAGCGTCGCCCGCGGCAACATCTTGGCGAGGGTGGCCGGCAGGGACGGGTCGAAGACGTCGACGTTCACCACCGCTTTCACCCAGGCGTCCCCCACACGGGCGGCGTGGTGGGCGATCTGTTCCAGGGTTCCTTCGAGGCGGACCAGGCGGCGGCCTGCGGTAAGCGGTTCGAGTTCGATGCGGGGGTTGGTTCCCGGGCCGATCTCGGCGAGTACGACGCCCTTGGTTTCGCCTGTCTCGCCGAAGTCCATCTGCAGGGGGCTGCCGGCGTAGTAGGCGGGGAATCCGGCACGGCCGACGGGCTGGGGTTTGTGGATGTGGCCGAGGGCGCCGTAGCCGACGTCGGGCAGGTCTGCGGCCGCAGCCGCGTACTCGGTGCTCAGGGAGATCCGCCGCTCGGAGTAGGACGGGAGGGCTCCCTCGATGAACAGGTGCGCGGCGTAGACGAGGACATCCCGGGGGCCTCGGTCGGCGGTCAGACGGCGGTAGAGCTCGGCCTGGACGGTGCGCATGCGCTCGGCGTAGGTCGCGGTGGTCAGGGCGGGGTCAGCGAAGTCGTAGGTGAAGCGGTTGGGGTGCAGGTAGGGCAGTGCGCCGATGCGCAGGGTGAGCTCCCCGTTCCTGGTCGGGTACTCGGCGAGGAGCAGTCGGTCGGGGCGGGCTTCGGTGGCGAAGCGGACCCGGGCCTGGTCTCCCTCGCGGACGCCCATGTCATTGAGGACGTACTCCAGGAACTCCAGGACGCGAGTGGTGTCGTGGTTGCCGGCGACGACGACCACGGGCGCGATCGTGCCGAGGCGGCGGAGCGCCTCTGACCCACGTCGCATGTCGTCCAGGCTGGGGCGGGGGCTGTCGAAGACGTCGCCGCTGTGAACGATCAGGTCGGGGCCGTAGTCCGCGGCGATGGCGATGATCTCGTCCAGGACGGCGTCGACCTCGCTGTCACGTCGATGGCGGCCGATCTGGCGGCCCAAGTGCCAGTCGGAGGTGTGGAAAACGCGTCCCGTCACTGGTGCCTCCAGAGGAACGGCCTGCTGGGCGGCGCGGGTTGCGCCGCCGCGGCCGGAGGTTCGGTGACCTGACTGTACCCGAATCACAGGAACAAGTCTGGAAAACTCTGGAACTCTGGTAAGGTCTGGTACATGAGTGATCCGCTGGACGCCCTGGAGAAGAGCATCGGCACCCTGCGCCGCGCGATCCGCGACGCCGCCGCCGCCGGTGACACCGAACGGGCCGGCGAGCTGCGGATGCAGCTGCGCCGCGCCGAGCGGGCCTGGGACGCCCTCATCGACGCCGACGAACCTGCGGCTGCCCCGCCCCGCCCAGCACCGGAAACCGCTCCGGCCGCCCGGGGATCGCAGCTCCCGGCACGCGAACACGTCCACCGTGCCCTGATGCTCCTCGGGGTCCCGGCCGCGCCCAAGCTGATCGTCGGCGTGCACGAGGCGTTCTTCCCGGGAGAGCTCTCCGCGTCCAAGCTCTCCAGCCTGCGCCGGGACGAGGAGCGCTCCTACCGCTCCAGTCCGGGAGCCCGGCCGTACTACCTGTGCCCGGCACTGGCGCACGACCTGCTGACACCGGTGCGGGCACTGATCACGATCAGCACCTGGACGCTGGAGCACCGCGTCATCGGTCCGCTGTCCCCGCGCGTGGACTTCCTCACCGGCGCGCTCCGCATCGCCGAAGCGGTGCATACCTCAGCCGAGTCCACTGCGGACGGGCCCAGTCCGGAGGCCCTGCGGCTACTGTGGCGCTTCGCCGTCAACATCCCCGACGCCATGCCGAGGATCGCCTCCGGTCACGGGGGCGCGCTGGATGTGCAGCAGGTGATCGGCGCCGCCCAGGCCGAGCTGGACGTGCATACCGACACCGACCGTGCCACCCGGGCGGCCGCCGCGCGGCAGGCCCGCAAGTCCCTCGGTGACAACGAGCAGTTGTTCGGCGCGCCCCTGCGGGGCGTCACACATCTGCGGTCCGCCCGTGCCTGATTTCCATCTCCCGCATCCTTCTTCTCCCCCGCAAGGATCTACGAGACCGTGAAAGAACCAGTCGACGACCGCCTCGCCGCACTGCGCGGATCCGCGAAACGCCTGGACTACAACGCCCGGTCGCTGGCGGCCCTGGAGAACAACCCGCGCTGCACGCTGCGGGCTTTGCTGGACGCCTCCGGCTCCGACAAGGCCGCAATCGCCACACATGTCGGCCACCCCCCGTCCTTCGGCCAGTCCTCCTTCGCCATCACCCGCGGCAACGCCTTCGAGGCGATGGTGAAGGACAACGGCTGCGCGGAGCTCCTGCGCGTCCTGCGCGAGACCCTGGAACTGACGCTGCCGGAGGTGGGGTACCAGGACCTGAACGACGTCGGCGGCGACGGCCGTTCCAAGGAGCGCCATGAGCGCACCGAGGAAGTCCTGCTGCGGGCCGCCCGGGGCGAGGGCGACGGCACCTTGTTCGACCACCCGATGCTGTGCCTGCAGATCGGCGGGCACAAGGCGTACCTGGAACCGGACCTGGTGGCCTTCCGCATCGACGGACGCTTCCACGTCGTGGAGATCAAGAGCTTCCCGATCATCGACGAGCAGGCCGCCCCCACCCAGGTACGGGCGGCGACCACGCAGGCGTGCGCTTACATCATCGCGCTGCGCGACCTGCTCGGGCGGGCCGGCATCAGCAAGGACGTCGTCTCCGACACGATCGTGCTGGTCGCGCCGAAGGACTTCACCAACCGCCCGACCGGAGCGTTCGTCGACGCCCGCAAGCAGGTGGCCGCCCTGACGCGTCAGCTGTCCCGCATCGCACGCATCGGGGACCTGGTGGACCTGCTGCCCGAGGACCTCACCTTCGACCTTGCCCCGGACGCGGAGGATCGGCCCCGGCGCCCGGCCGAGGAGCTGACCGAGGCGCTGGACCAGGTCCTCGCGACGTACCGCCCGGACTGCCTGAACCACTGCGAAATGGCGTTCTACTGCCGCGCCCGCGCCCGCGCGGAGGCCTCGCTGGATGTCCTCGGGCCGGTGGTGCGCGACCAGTTCGGTGGAATCGACACCACGACCATGGTCATGGGGCTGGCGCGCGGAGAACTGAAGCCGAGCGAGGACCAGGTGGAGATGGCCGCGGCCCTGCGGCACGCCGCACGGCTGCGTACCGAACTGGATGACCTCGGGGGTGTGGCATGAGCACGCTGTCGGCGCTGGCGCACGTGCAGGCGATGGAGTCGATGCAGGCGGTGCCCCTGACCGAGTTCCGGCACCGGCATCTGTCCGCCCGGCCGCTGGTGATCGTCCCGCTGGCCATGGCCGGCGAGGCCGGAGCGCCCTTGGCCGCGATGGTCGGCTCCGCCAAGAGGAGCGGGACCCTGCTGGTCGTGACCCAGCCCCGCAACCGGGACCAGCGGTTCGCGTTCGCCGCCGGCCTCGGCCAGATCGTGATGGACTACATCGACTCCTTCCGCCAGGACCGCCGCGGAGAAGGCGAGCGTTCCCGGTACACCGACGCACCGCAGATCCTGGTACCCAACCCCGGCGGCGTCAAAGCCCTGGCCGATCTGGGACGCATGTGCCGGTTCCGCGCGACGTCCGGTCTCTACGCGGTGCCGGATGTCGTACCGGAGTTCGGCATGTGGCTGACGTTCCTGGCAGACAGGGCCGAACAGGCCGGCACCTCCATGCTGCTGCCCGTCACCGGGATGCTCGCCGAGCACTGGGCGACCGGGCAGAGCACGCTCGAAGACCAGAACCTCGCCTCTCTCATGGCCTGGATCGCTCCTCCGTCGGGCTTGAGCGTCGAGCAGGCCATGGCCGATGCGGAGAACCCGGACGTGTGCCCGCCGGCGGGCCCGGCGACCTCCCCCGAGTTCGACAACCGCGACCTGGCCCCGGCGATCAGAAAGTTCGACACGGCCCGCACGCTCGACGACCCGCACGCGCTGGCCACCGCCGAGACCGAACTGCGGGAACTGATCGCGGGACAGACCCAGCCCACCTGGCGCATGGTGTGGCAGGCCATATCGCTGCTCCGCTCCGTTCCCGAGGCACCGCGGACCGCCAAGCGCTTCGAGGGTGACTGCAAGGCATTCACGGGCTACTCGGACTACCGGGACTCCGGCGGGCTTCCGCAGCGCAAGCGGGACACCGCGATCGGTGCTGCCCGGCGGCTGGGCTGGCTGGAGCGCGCACTGGTCGAATTCGAGTCCGACATGGCGTTCGACGATCGTTTCGTGCTGGCCGACCGGCGCAGCGCCGGTGAGGCGTTCGCCGGGACGGTCGTGGAGGCCGAACCCGGCCGGACGGTCACCACGGACAAGAACAGGCAGGTGCCGCGGCCACGCGTCACCATCCGTACCAAGGATCCCGTGCGGCTGGCCGCCGACACCAAGCTGATCAGCCCGTCCCAGCCGGCCGGCCACAAGGCCATGATCGTCTCCGTCCTCCCCGACGGCGACACCACACGGGTCACGGTGGAAATCACCGGCGGCATGGGACGCGGCCGCGTCCCGAAGCAGGGCACCGTCCCGGAGTCGGGCCAGCCCGTCGCCTACCTGCCCGACCCGGGGTGGCGCCCGGCACCGCAGTTCCCGGCCTCCGACGCCGCCCCGTGGACCCACAGTGCCACGGACGAGAGCGACACCGATTCCGCCGTTCCCGAGGACGCCGCAGCAGAGGAGTGGGGCAATGAGGACTGACACCAGCATGACACCGGAACGGGTCGTGCCCGACCCTGCAACGGCCGCTGCCGCTGCCACCGAGGCGATCCTCGCGAACATGGCCGACGGGCGTCACAGGGCCGTGGTCGTCGACTCCCCGCCGGGCGCCGGCAAGAGCACCCTGGTGGCCCGCGCCGCCCAGGAGCTCTCCGAAGGCGGCGAGCGCCCGATCATCGTCGCCCAGACCAACAACCAGGTCGACGACCTGGTCATGCGTCTGGCCAGGGAGCATCCCGGCATCGCCGTCGGACGGTTGAGTGCCACCGGCTACACCCCGTCACCGGCCCTGGGTGCCCTGACGAGCACCATCGTCGGCCGCACCCTGGCCGACCTGGCCGGGTGCCGGATCATCGTCGGAACCGCCGCCAAGTGGGCCACCGTCCGCGACGCCAGGTTCGGCTGGGCGATCCTGGATGAGGCCTACCAGATGCGTTCGGACATGCTGTTGCAGATCGTCGAACGCTTCGAGCGGGGCCTGTTCGTCGGCGACCCCGGCCAGTTGGACCCGTTCGCGATCGTTGGCACCGAGCGCTGGATCGGGTTGCCGCACGACCCCACGCAGAACGGTGTCAGCGTGATGCTGGAGCACAATCAGAATATTCCCGTGCACCGGCTGCCGGTGTCTTGGCGTCTGCCGCTCTCGGCCGCACCGACCATCGCCCGGGCGTTCTACCCATTCACCCACTTCACCGCCGGAACCGGTGAAGACACGCGTGCCCTGGGGTTCCGCACCGCCGGGTTCGCCCGCACCGACCTGGACGAGACCCTCGTCCAGGCGTTCACCACCGGCTGGGCCCTGCACGAACTGCGCCGCCGGCACGTTCCGCGAACCGACACCGAGACCCTCCAGACCGCCGCCGACCTCGCCGGCAGGCTGCTGGACCGCGGAGCGGTTGCCACTTGCGAGCGCCACCCGGGCGGCCGGCCCTTGGAACCCCGCGACATCGCCATCGGCGTCGCCCACCGCGACCAGGCTGACCTGGTCCGGGCCGCGCTCGCCCGGACCGGCAGCCCCGGCGCGCCGGGCGTGGCAGTGGACACCGCGAACCGGCTACAGGGCCGCGAGTTCGAAGTCGTCATCGTCGTGCACCCGTTGTCCGGCCGCCGGGACGCCAGCGCCTTCCATCTGGAGGCCGGGCGACTGTGCGTGCTCGCTTCCCGCCACCGGCAGGCGTGCATCGTCGTCGCCCGCGAGGGCATCGCCGATCTTCTGGACAGCCACCCCTCGACCGACCCGGTGCATCTGTCCGTGCGCGCCAAGTTCCCGGACGGCTGGGAAGCCAACCAGATCATGCTGGACAAGCTTGCCCAGCACCGCGTCGCCGCCTGATCCCACACGATGCTGCCGCCCGACGCCCGGCATCTCGATTAATTCGCATAATTGTTCCATTTTCCGGGTTTTGTCAGTGCCCGTCTTTAAGGTTTCCGTATCCGCTCCATTCCGGGTGGATACGGAAACCGCAGGTGCGCGACCGGGGGTTGCATGCAATTCGATCAGGTCACGGCTCTCACCAGCCACCCGGCATGGGTGCTACTGCGCGCGGACAACGCCACATTAGTGCTGTCCTTCTGCGGCACGGTGTTCGTCGAGGAGAACGCGCGCGGCGTGCCCGAGAGCGTGCTGGAGTCCCGGCTGGACGATCAGCTCTACCTCCTCAACGAGCGCGAGCCCGGCTCCTTTCCGCGGACCGCAGGCGGCTATCTGGCGGAGTGGACGAAGAGCGGTTGGCTGCGTAAGTACTACCCGCCCGGCGAGGACGAGGCGCACTTCGATGCGACCACGGCCCTGGAGAAGGCCGTGGCCTGGGTGCGGGATTTGCCGGCACGCTCGTTCATCGGGACCGAGTCCCGCCTGAACACCGTCGTCACGCTTCTTCGGCAGATGGCCTTCGGGGCGCAGACCGACCCGCAGGCGCGCATCGACGAACTGCGCCGGGAACGTGATGCGCTCGACGCCCAGATCGCCCGGCTGCTCACCGGAGAGGTGGAACTCCTTTCCCCGCTGGCCCTGCTGGACCGCTACCAGCAGGTGGAGAGCATCGCGGTCGAACTCCTGCGGGACTTCCGTGAGGTGGAGGCGAATCTGCGGGAACTGGACCGTCGGCTGCGTCGGCAAGTGGCGACCGCGGAAGGCGGAAAGGGCGAGCAGTTGGCCGACTTCCTGCTGGAGCGCGACGAGATCGCCCAGTCCGACCAGGGGCAGAGCTTCCAAGCGTTCTTCGATTACCTCCTCTCCCCACGCCGCCAGCAGGAGCTACGGGAACTGCTGCAGCAGGTCACCCAGTTGCCGCAGCTGGAGGGCAGAACCGACCGGACCCTGCTGAAGGTTCCGTTCGCCTGGCTGGAGGCGGCGGAGAACACCCAGGACACCGTCCGGCAGCTGACAGAACAGCTGCGCCGGTTCCTGGTCGACCGAAGCCGGGCGGAGGACCAGCGTGTGCTGGCGCTGGTGCGCTCCGTCCAGCGCCACGTCACCGCCCTGGGCGACATGGCGGATCTGCCCGGCATGGAGCTGGAGATGCCCCAGGCGGGCATCGCGCTGCCGATGGAGCGCCGGCTGTACATGCCGGTCGAACGCGTCGAGTTGGACACCACCGTGCAAGGGCCTTCCGACGACACCGAGGCGGATCTCACGGAGCTGTTCGCCGGCATCCACGTGGACACCGAGTTGCTGGCCGGCCACGTCCTGGACGCGGTCGCCGCGAGCCCGCACGGCCAGGCGGCCCTGGCCGCTGTCGTCGAGGACCATCCGCTGACCCTGGGGCTCGCGGAACTGCTCGGCTACTTCCGCATCCAGCATCCCGATCTGGATGTGAGCGTGGACCCAGGGCATACCGATGTCCTGGTCTACCCGCGTGTGGGGGCACCGGGCCACGCCCGGGCCGAGGTGCCGCATGTGATGTTCGTACGCAACGCGGGCGGCACGGCCGCCGGAAAGGCCGACCCTCGATGAGCGATGCCCTCACCGCCCCCGTGGTCCACCTGCTGAAGGCGGGCGTGCTCTACCAGGGCGACACTCCGCTGGTGTGGGAGCAGATCCTCGCCCAGCAGGCGGCGATCGGCGACTACCTCGGCGTGATCGGCCTCGATGTCGTCGTCGACCGCGCCGAGGGCTACGCCTACGTGCGCCAGCAGGACAGTGAGGCCCGGGACGACGGGACCACCGTGCCGAGGCTGGTCACCCGGCACCGGCTCTCCTTCCCCGTCAGCCTGATGCTCGTCCTGCTGCGCGGGCGGCTGGCGGACAGCGACGCCGGCTCCGTCGATCCGCGCCTGGTGCTGAGCCGCCAGGACCTGGTCGAGATGGTCCGCAGCTTCCTGCCCCCACGCGGCAACGAAGCCCAGCTCGTCGACCAGATCGACGCCCACATAAGGAAGCTCGTCGACCTCAAGGTGCTGCGCCCGACGAAGCAGACCGCAACCTACGAGGTACGGCGGCACCTCAAGGCCCTGGTCGACGCCCAGGTTCTGAGCGATTTCAGCGACCTCCTCGCCACCTACCGCAGCGCTGTCTCCACCACGGTCAAGGACGACGCATGACTCTCACCACCGGCCCGGCGGCGCTCATCCCCCACCAGACGGCGCCCGGCCCGGCACACACCTACGACGTCGGCCCCGGATTCCGGCTCGCCCGCCTGGAGGTGCTGAACTGGGGCACCTTCCACCGCACCACCCGCACGTTCGCCGTCGACGGGCACAGCGCGCTGCTCACCGGCGGTGTCGGTTCGGGCAAGTCCACCCTGGTGGACGCGATCACGACACTGCTCCTGCCCGCCCACAAGATCGACTACAACAAGGCGGCGGGTGCCGAGGCCAAGGAACGCGACCTGCGCTCCTACGTCCTGGGCCACTATCGGAACGAACGTGTCGAAGCAACGGGCAGTACGCGCCCCGTGGGGCTGCGCGGCCATGCCTCCTACAGCGTGATCCTGGGCGTCTTCACCAACTACGCCCTCGGTACCCACCTCACACTCGCGCAAGTCTTCTACTGGACCTCTCCTACCAGTACCGGGCAGCCGGAGCGGTTCTATCTGACCGCCGAGCACCCGCTGTCCATCGACAGCGACTTCACCGGCTTCGGCACCGACATCACCGACCTGCGTCGGCAGCTGAAACAGCGTGGTGCCACCCTCCACGGCAACGCGTACACGCAGTACGGCAAGGCGCTGCGCCGCGGCCTGGGCATCCCCGGCGAGCAGGCTCTGGAGCTGTTCCATCAGACGGTGTCGATGAAGGCCGTGGGCAGCCTGGACGAATTCGTCCGCGAGCGGATGCTGGAGCCGTTCGACGCGCAGGCAGCCGTCGACAAAATCGTCGCTCACTTCGACGCACTCACCGCCAGCCACAACGAAGTGGTGCGGGCCCGCCAGATGATCGAAGGCCTGACCCCGATCGTCGAGGCGTGCACCCGGTACGACAACCTCCAGGAAGACCTCACCATCCTGGAAAGGCACCGCGGCGCCGTCCCCGCGTTCTTCGCCGGTCATCGCCAGCGCCTCCTCGGCGCACGCCACACGGCCCTGCGTGCCCGCACGATGGAACTGGAGGAACTTCAGTCCACCCGCGCGCGACAACTGGAGCAGCTGCGCGGTGCGGCCGACGGTCTGCAGCGCCGCATCGACGGCGCCGGCGGGGAGAAGCTCGTCCTGCTGACCGGCCGGATCGATGAGTTGGGCCGCGACCGCAAGCGGCGCCGAGACCGCGCCAGCGAGTACAACGACTGGCTCGCGCAAGCAGGCATGGACCCGGTCACCGACTCCGCCTCCTTCCACGAGCGCACGGAGCAGATCGCCGCCGCCCGTACCCGGGCCGGGGAACAGGAACGGCAGAGCCGCGAGGAACTGGACGGCCTCGCCGTCGCGCGCCGCGACAACACCGCCGCGACCGACGAGATGCGACGCGAGATCACCAGCCTGCAGCAGCAGCGCTCCAGCATTCCCGCCCATCTGCTGGACCTGCGCCGCGAACTCGCCTCCGCCACCGGCGTCGGCATCGACGTCCTGCCGTTCGCCGGCGAGCTGATCCAGGTCCGCGACGACGAGGCCGCCTGGGCCGGCGCCGCCGAACGCGTCCTGCGCGGGTTCGCCCTGTCCCTGCTGGTCCCGCACACTCACTACGATGCGGTCTCGTCCTGGGTCAACGGCCGTCACCTGGGAATCAGGATCGTCTACTACGAGATTCCCGCCGACACTCCGCGCACCGTGCTGCCCGACGACCGCACTCTGCTGACCGGCAAACTCGACCTCAAGTCCGACAGCTGGGCACGCGACTGGCTCGCCGCACGGCTACGCGCCCGCGCCGATTACCTGTGCGCCGAAGACCTGGACACCTTCACCCGCGCCACCCGGCCCGCCGTCACCCGGCAAGGCCTGGTCAAGGCCGGCGGGGGCCGCCACGAGAAGAACGACACCCACCGCATCGACGACCGGCGCAACTGGGTGCTGGGCTGGAGCAACCAGACCAAACTCGACGCCCTCCTCGCCGACGCCGACCGCCTCACCCGCGAGAGCGCCGCCCTCACCGCCGCCACCCGCGAACTCGAGACGCGGCAAAAGGCCCGCGCCAAAACCAACGGCGCCCTCACCCTCCTGACCAGCGTCACCGCCTACGCGGAACTCGACTGGCCGGCCAGCGTTGCCGACATCGAAGAGCTCGCACGGCAAAAACGCACCTTGGAGGCCGAAGCAGGCCTGGACGCGCTCACCTCTCAGCTCCAGCAAACCAGGAACGACATCAAGCAGAGCGAGGAGGCCTTCGGCCAGGGCCAGGAAGAACTGGGCGCGCTCCGCCACGACACCGAGGGCACCACCACGCTGCTGGAGAAGACCACGAGCCTGCTGGCGAAGTGCGACCTCGACGCCCTGGCGGAGCACGAAAGCGCCCTGAGCCGGTTCCTGCCTGCGGCCGGCAGCGAAGACAGCCGCCTGGAGGACCTGGACACCGCCGAGCGCGACGCCGAAGCACAACTGCAGCGCACGATCGGCAGACGCAACGACGCCCTGCGCCAGGCGAGCAACCAGGCAATCGGGCTGATGACCGCCTTCCGCGGCAGATACCCGGCCCACACCACCGAACTGGACAACTCCATGGAGTCGGCCGTCGGCTACAGATCCCTGCACCGCCATCTCACCAACGAGGACCTGCCCCGCTTCGAGCAGCAGTTTCTCCTCTACCTGCGTACGAATGTCATCCGGGACATCGCCTCCTTTCAAGGCCGGCTCACCGCCCAGGAGCAGCAGATCCGCGATCGCATCGACGTGATCAACGACTCGCTGGCCGGCATCGACTACAACCCGGGCCGCTACATCCAGCTGAACGCCGCCCCCACGCTGAACAGAGAGATCCGCGAGTTCCAGCACGACCTGCGAGCCTGCAGCAGCGAAGCGCTCTCCAACGACACCGGCGACGCCTACACCGAGGAGAAGTTCCTCCAGGTCAAAGCGCTCCTCGATCGGTTCAAGGGCCGTGCCGACCACACCCGAGTCGACGCCGGGTGGACCGCCCGGGTCTCCGACGTGCGGCGCTGGTTCGTCTTCTCCGCCAGCGAGCTCGACCGCGGCACCGGCAACGAGCACGAGGTCCACCCCGATTCCGGCGGAAAGTCAGGCGGCCAGAAGGAAAAGCTCGCCTACACCGTCCTCGCGGCCTCCCTCGCCTACCAGTTCCGCATCGACCCCACCACCGCCAAGGCCAAGACCTTCCACTTCGTCACCATCGACGAGGCCTTCGGACGCGGAGACGACTCCTCCGCCCACTTCGCCCTCGACCTGTTCCAGCGTCTGGGCCTGCAGCTCCTTGTCATCACCCCGCTCCAGAAGCTGCACGTCATCGAGCCCCACGTCACCCGCGTCGGCTACGTCGACAAGCCCGACGAGACCCGCTCCCGCCTGGTCAACCTCACCATCGAGGAGTTCCGCGCCCACAAACAAGCGGCCCGGCAGGCCCACCAGCCGCCCGCGGAGCAGTCATGACACCGGCCGGGTGGAGCCGCCCCGAGGACGTTGTCGAGACCCTGCGTCGCAAGTGGACCAGCGGCCGCTACCTCGCCGCCGCAGCAGGCGGACACCCCTTCGAACCCATCGCCGTGCCGCTCAAGGGCCCGACCGCAGCCGACACCCTGCACCATTACGAGCAGGCACTCGCCTGGGCGCAGTCCTGGGCCCCCGGCCTTCACCCCCAACTGCGCCTCCAGACCAGATCCATCGGCGGCCGCAACGGCCTTCCCTCCCACACCGTGCCAGCCCGGGCCTGGGTCGACACCCGCCTCGCCCTATGGGCACTGCTGGGCGTCACCGACCTGGTCGACCGCTTCCACACCCTGTACGAGCACACCGCACTTCATTACCCCGGCCTCGCCCGGTGGATGACCGACCACCCCATGAAGGTCCTCGTGCACACCGCGGCCTGGCACCAGCTCGTGCGCACCGTCCGCTGGATCCGCGACCACAGCGCACAACAGGTCTACCTGCGCGAGATCGACGTCCCCGGCGTGGACACCAAGTTCATCGAGACCCACAAGGCGATCCTCGCGGAGCTCCTCGACCATGCCCTCCCCGAGAACCGCATAGACACCGGCGCCCCGAAGAATGATCTCGCCGCCCGCTACGGCTTCCGCACCAAGCCCGTCTACATCCGCCTGCGCTACCTCGGCGCCTCTCCCCTGCCCTTCAGCGAACTCACCGTCCGCGCCCAGGAACTGGCCGAGTGGCCCCCGAGGGTACGCACGGTCTTCGTCCTCGAGAACGAGATCACCTATCTCTCGCTCCCGCCGGTCCCCGACGCCATCGCCATTCTCGGCTCCGGATACGCCGCTGCCCTGCTGCGTCACCTGCCCTGGCTCGACGACGTCGACCTCTGCTACTGGGGCGACATCGACACCCATGGCTTCGCCATCCTCGACCAAGTCCGAGCATGCTTCCCGCACACCACGTCACTACTCATGGACCGCGCCACCCTTCTCGCACACAAGTCCCACTGGAGCCAAGAGAAGACGCAAGCACGCGACGGCCTGACCAACCTCACACCCGAGGAGGCCCGCCTCTACCAGGACCTGCGGACCGGCACCTACCGGCCGCACCTACGCCTGGAGCAAGAGCGCATAGCCATCACCACCGTGCGAGAGGCACTGATGCGGCACCGGGGGTGATGCCCGGGGGCTGTGGACACCCGACTGCAGCAACCGGGGGCGATGGGCGTGAGCGTCTCCGGCACGGGGCACGGCGTGCATCCGGAACGACCCGGCGTCCTGCGGCACCTGCTCCGGGAGTTTTGCCTCAGGGCGTGGGAGCGGAAGGGGGCCGTGCCGGCAGAGTGTCGGCCGGGACGGCCCCTTCGGGGTGGTGCGGGTGGGGTGTCGGTCGGGGCGGGTCAGTGGGTGATCAGGCGTGGTTCCAGACCGGGGCGGTCTGACGGGAGATGCCGTAGACGAAGTTGGAGAGGGTGCCGTTCGCGTTCAGCACGATGATGGTGTTGTTGTCCTGGAGGATCGCGGGCTTGCCCTTGGCGAAGTAGGTCCAGTTGCTCCAGGAGCCGTGCGAGGTCATCTGGACGCCGTACAGACCGTCCTTCTTCACCAGGCGGACCTTCGTGCCGCCCGCGACGTTGTAGACGCCGAGCTTCGGGGAGGTGGTGGTGGCGCCGGTCCAGGTGTGGATCTCGCCGTCGACGGTGAGGCGGACGTAGCGCTCGCCGACCTTGCGGACGTCCTGGTAGGCGTTGCCCACCGGGTGCAGGAAGCCCACGCGCTTGCCGTTCTCGATGAGGTGCGAGCTGAAGAGCTGCGGGCCGGCCTTGTAGGTCTTGACGGTCAGGCTGCCGTACTTCGTCGTGGAGTAGAGGCTGCCGGCGGTGTTGCAGGCCTTGGGGAGCTTCGGGAACGCGGTGGCGGTCCACGGCGTGTCGCCGCCCTGGGTGCGCTGCTTGAAGACGGGCGCGGTGGACAGCACGCCGTCGATGCGCAGGCCGTTGGACAGGTCCTGCGGCTTGGACTGGTCGACCGTGGCCAGCACCTTGCCGCTCTCGTTGCGCAGCTGCGCCTTGGCGCCGGTGTGGGCGCTGTTGGTCAGCTTGACGGTGTAGCCGTCGAACAGCGAGGGGATGACCTGGCTCTTGATGCAGTTCTCGGCGACCACCTGGGTGCGCGCGGGGGAAGCCGCCTGGGCCGGGGAAGAGGCCGCGAACGCCGTGGCGGGGGCGGCGATCGCCGCGCCGAGGAGGACGAGGGCGGTGGTGGTGGCGCGGAGGGCGGTACGCATGACGACTCCTTGAAGCGGTGCACTGGGTGAAGGAGAGCCGTATGCCGTGGTCTCTTCCGGTGGAGGCCGTCGAGTTCGGGCTGCTGGCTACGGAATGAAAATTAGTGATCTTGTGTGGGTGGAATGGTCCGGTCCGCGTCACAGGCGTGTGACAGAGCATCGGGAAGCACTCGCTCTGCGGCAGGCGCCGGTGGTCGTAGAGGCGGGACGGGCCGCTGGTTTTCGTGGTTTTCGCCAAGGCTGGCTGGCCGGGCGATAGGGAGAGACTGCCAGGTAGAGGGCTCGGTCCGGCTCGATTCGGGGCGGGCGGCGGGGTCCTGACGGTGGAACTTACGGGGAGGACGGCACGGTGAGTGCACAGCAGCAGTACGACGAGATCGGTGAGGCTTACGAGGGCTTCAAGGCGCTCCCGCTGGAGCAGTACGCGGTGGTGCCGGGGTTCCTGGCACTGGTCGGGGATGTGAGGGGGAAGTCCGTTCTCGACCTGGCGTCCGGTACCGGCTTCTACAGCCGGGAGTTCAAGCGGCGGGGCGCCGGCGATGTCCTCGGGATCGACATTTCCGGTGAGATGGTCGCCGTGGCGCAGTCGATCGAGGAGCGCGATCCGCTGGGTGTGCGGTACGAGGTGGGGGACGCGGCGGAGTTGCGGGCCTTCGAGGAGCCCTTCGACATCGGGCTGGCCGTGCAGTTGCTCAACTACGCGTCGGACATCGCCACCACGGAACGGATGTGCCGCAACGTGCACCGGAGCCTGAGGCCCGGCGCGGAGCTCTTCCTGCTCAACCAGTCGCCCGACTACCGGTTCGACGGGCCGACCCCGGAGAAGTACGGCTTCCGTACCCAGCTCACCGGTGAGGAGGTCGAGACCGGGCGGCAGGTGCGGACCACTGCGCTGCTCGACCCGCCGGTCTCCTTCGTCGCCAACCTGCCGCGCCGCGAGGTCTACGAGAGCTGTCTGAAGGCGGCCGGGTTCAGTGATCTGCTCTGGACTCCGGTGACGGTGTCCGAGGCCGGTCTGCGGGAGTTCGGCGCGGAGCACTGGGCGAACCTTGCCGACAACCCCCCGCTGGAGATGCTGCGCTGCCGCGCCTGACGACCCGGCGTCGCCGGCCCCTCTGACGGGCCCCGAGGTCGGAGGGGAGGGGCAGGGTGTTGCCATCGCAGGGTGTTGCAGGGCGACACTCCCGGCGTGGGACTGCGTCGCCACGTTGAATTGATCGACGTGAGCGACGCAGAGCGGGGGCCCGTGGGCGGGTCAGGTGAGAAGGGTGCGGGCCCAGTGGGCGCGGGCGCCCGCCAGAGCCGTCAGGGCGTAGACCGCGGCGGGGAGCAGGAGGAGGCCGAGTGCGGCCATGCCCCAGGCCTCCGGGTAGGACGTGACCGCCCACTGCTTGAGCGCCATGGTGTGGTCGCCGTCACCGTAGGCGGCCAGCAGGTACGGGGTCGCCATCAGCCCGACCGGCACGGTGAAGGCGAAGACCACTGCCAGCAGGTCCAGCGGCCAGAGGACCGTCACGAACAGCAGTGTGTACGCGAGCTCGCGCCAGCTGGCGGCCTCCCTGAGTCTGGTGGCGGCCCAGGGCCGCAGGCCGGGCGCGTCGGGCAGTTCGTGCGGGGTGTGGACCTCCCGCCGGTCCAGGAGGCGCAGCCTGCGCCGCTCCACGGCCCCCATGGGTACGCCCGACAGGGCCACCGCGAGCAGCAGCGGTACTCCGACGAGCACGATCGCGAGCGCTCCGCCCACCGCGACCGCGGCGGTGATCGCGATGAGGCCGAGCAGGCCCACGGGGACGCCGCTGAGCAGGTACGCCATGGCCCGCCAAGGCCAGGACGACAGCAGGAAGGTGGGGCGCTTCAGCGCCGCCCAGAGTGTTCTCGATGCCATGGATGCCATGGATCCACCGTAGGAACGACCTGGTACCCGGGCCCAGCAGCCCAGTTCTACTTCGAAGGTATGCCTGGCCCTACCCCGAAGACTCGGTTCCGCCGCAATGTGCCGACCCCCCTGCAGACGGTTTTGTTGTGTCAGCAGTCGGAGCGCCGCAGCAGCGACGCCGAGTCATCCGGGAGAGCAGATGTCCGCAGCCGAGAACAGCCCGTGCTTCGTCGACGCGAGCGGTCCGCGTTCCGTGGCCGTCGGCCGGCTGCCGGCCGGTGTGGACACGCTGACCGTGGTGTTCTCGGGCCCGCTGCCCGGCACCGGCTCCACCCGCTCCGTCGTACGGGCTCAGGTGTTCGGCCGGGTGTGGATCGCCCGCACCCCGGGGGCGTTCTCGTACGCCGCCGGCCATCAGGCGTGCGGCCGGCGCAGCGCCGTGACCCTCCTGCCGGCCCCGGCCGCCGCCTGAACCGTCCCGCCCCCAGTTCCTTTTCCGTACGCCTCACCCCAGAACACACAGAGAAGAGTCAGCCATGAAGCTCGGCATCCGCCGCATGACGCTCGTCGCCACCGCCCTCACCGCCGGCTTCCTGATGACCGGCTGCAACGTCGACCAGGAGGGCTCGAAGAGCGAGAGTTCCTCCTACGAGATCACGGACAAGGTCACCACGCTGGACGTCCGGACGCCGGGCGGGGACATCAAGGTCGTCGCCGGCGACCAGGACACCATCCGGGTGACGGAGAAGCTGACCTACAGCGGCGACAAGCCGAAGACGCAGCACACCGCGTCCGGCGGCACTCTGAAGCTCGGCGCCGGCGAGGGCTGCGGCAAGGAGGGCGAGGCGTCCAAGTGCAAGGTGGACTACACGCTGGAAGTGCCCAGGGCCCTCGCCGCCGTGCTGGACAGCCGGGGCGGGAACGTCCAGGTGACCGGGCTGGCCGGCTCCCTGGAGGTCAAGGCCGGAGGCGGCAAGGTGACCGCGGACAACCTCGCCTCGAAGCGGCTGACCGTGGAGGCCAACGGCGGTGCGATCACGGCCGCCTTCGTGTCCGCTCCGGACACCGTGAACATCAACACCCGCTCCGGTGACGTGTCGGTCCAGGTCCCCAGCGCGGAGGCGTACGCCGTGAAGGCCACCACCAACAGCGGCTCCGAGAAGGTCTCGGTCAAGACGGACCCGGCTTCCACCCGCAAGATCACCCTTCACACGGACGGCGGGAGCGTGCAGCTGACCTCCGCGTGACCCGCACCTCGAACCCGCCGCGGGGCCCGGCACTCCCCAGAGTGCCGGGCCCCGCGGCGGGTCAGCGTACGGGCCCGAGGGCCGCCGTCAGCAGCGCCTGGACGGGCGGCGGGACGCGCGTGGTGCCGCGGGTGCGCGGGGCCGTCATGTAGACGACCCGGCGCTCCAGGCCGCGGGTGGCGCCGATGCCGGCGAGGTGGCCGTGGACCACTCCCGCCATGCCCCACACCGTGGGGCCGCCGGGCAGCGTCATGCTGTCCAGTCCCGCGCCGCAGAAGGCGCGGCCGCCCTTGGCGTACGGGACGTCGGGCACGCGGAACATGTCGGCGAGGCTCCCGGCGGTGAGGAGTTCGCCGCCGAACAGGGCCGTCAGGAAGCGGTCCAGGTCGGGGACGGTGGAGATCATCTCGCCGGCGGCGCCGTGGATGGTGGGGCTGTGCTCGGTGACGTCGGTGCCGTCCTCGTACCCGCGGATGTGCGGGCCGGGGATGGTGGGGTCGGTGCCCGGCAGGCTCGTCCCGGTCAGTCCGAGGGGGCGCAGGACGCGCTCCTCGACCGCGCGGGCGTACGGGCCCGCGGTCAGCCGCTCGACGAGCAGGCCTGCGATGACGTAGTTGGCGCGGGTGATCTGCTGCCGGGTGCCGGGGGCGAAGTCGAGCGGGCTGCGCAGGGCGAGGTCGATGAGCTGCCCGGGGGTGAACTCGTCGAGGCGGTGCCTCAAGAACCAGGGGGTGTCGTTGTACCGGACGTCGCTGTCGTCCACGAGCCCGCTGGTGTGGTCGAGGAGCATGCGTACGGTGACGGACTCCGGGAGCAGTCCGGGCAGGTGTCGGGCGACGGGTTCGTCCAGGCCGGTCAGGCCGTCGTCGACCAGGCCCAGTACGACGGCCGCGACGAAGGTCTTGGTGACCCCGCCGATCCGGAACCGGTGGTGCAGGCGGGCCGGTTCGCCGGTGGCGGCGTCGGCGACTCCGGCCGCGGCCGACCAGGATCCGTGCTCCCCGCCGGCCCGGACCAGTACGGCGGTGGCTTCGGCGTCGGGGCGGACTCCGACGGCCTCCTCCAGGGCCGCGGCCGCCGGATGCGGCCGGTTCGCGGTGCGCGCCTCAGCCACCGGACGCCGCCTTCTCCACCGGCTCGTCGTCGGCGTGCGCCCAGGTGGCGATCATCTCCCCGTGGCCGAGGCCGCCGCCGCCGCGCCGGACGGTGTCCGCGGCGAAGGTGTTGACCTGCTTGCCGTTCTCGGAGTTGGTCAGCACGATGAGGCCCTCGCCGCTGTCGATGCGGGTGAAGGTGCCCACCCGGTAGCCGACGGTCCGGCCACCGTGGCCGTACTCCACGTCCCCGGCGGTGGTGTCGACGACCGAGCCGAGCCCGTAGAAGCTGCCGGGATGCCAGACCGTCACCATCTGCTGGGCGAGCGGGCGGGCGATGAGGGTGCCGGGTGCGCCGAGGTGGGCGCGCCGGATCTCCCGTGCGACCTTCGCGAGGTCTGCGGCGCTCGCCCAGAGTCCGCCGGCGGCGATCTCGTTGCGGACCCGCCAGCGCCCCGGAATCGGTTCGCCGGCGGGGTCGTGGCCGATGGCCACCGGGGCGTCGGCGCGGGCCGGGTGGTCCTGGTCGAAGGTGCTGTCGGCCATGTCCAGGGGGTCCAGGACGAGGCGCCTCATCAGCTTCTCGAAGGGTTCGCCGGTGACGTCGAGGAGGAGCTGCTCCAGGACCGAGAAGTTGATGTTGCTCTTCTTGAAGGTGCTGCCCGCCGGGTGCTCGGCGCGTACCGGGGCGTTGGTCGCGGGCAGCCGTCCGTGGAGGACTTCGGGGATCGACGGCATGCGTTCGGTGGGCAGGTAGTTGGTCGGAGGGACGTGACTGAGGCCGGACTGATGGCTGATCAGTTCGCGCAGGGTGATCCGGGCGCCGTCGGGGACCTGCCAGGTGGTGAGGTAGCGGTTGATGTCCGCGTCGAGGTTGAGCTCCCCGTCCCCGACCAGGCGGAGCACGGCGAGCGTCGTGACGTGCTTGCTGACCGAGGCGACCTGGAAGGCGGTACGGGCGGTCACCGGCTCGGGACGGTCGGCGGCGGTCACTCCGTAGCCCTCGACGGAGACGATCTCCCCGTCGCGCAGCAGCGCGATGCTCGCGCCGGGCACCCGGTGGGCCGCCATGACCTCCAGGAGCGCGTCGCGGTCGATCCGCGGCGCGGGGGCGGCGGCGCGGGCCGGCCGGGCCGGCTCGGGGGCCGGCCCGGCTTCCCGTACGTCTGTGTCGTCGGTCGTCATGCCCTGTCCTTCCGTCAGCGAGTCGACGGCCTCGGCCAGGGCGGCCAGGGTGTCGTACTCGTACAACATGCGGAGGGTGAGGGGGAGGCCGCGGCGTCGCGCGGCGCCGATCACCCTGATGACCAGCAGGGAGTCCCCGCCGTAGTCGAAGAAGTTGTCGTCGGCGCTGACCTCTTCCCGGCCCAGCACCTGGGACCAGATCTCGGCGATCGCCCGCTCGACGGGGGTCCGCGGCGGGATGTGCGTACGGTCCGGTGCTGCTCCGGGTGCGGGCAGCGCGCCGCGGTCCGGCTTCCCGCTGGGAGTGAGCGGGATGCGGTCGAGGGGGACGAAGGCGGTGGGGACGAACGCCGGGGGCAGGGCGGCCAGGAGCGCGCCGCGCAGCTCGTCCGGTGTGCCGCCGCCCACCACGTAGGCGACGAGACGCTGTCCGCCCGGGCCGTCCCGCCAGGGCAGGACCACGGCGTCGCGCACTGCGGGCAGGGCCCGCAGGGCGGCCGCGCTCTCCGCCGGGGCGACCCGGACCCCGTTGACCTTGACCTCGTCGTCGCCCCGGCCCACGTACTCGACGGTGCCGTCGGGCAGGATCCGGGCCAGGTCGCCGGTCCGGTACAGCCGGGCGCCGGGCGGGCCGTACGGGTCCGGGCCGAACCGGTCCGCGGTCAGGTCGGGGCGTCCGGCGTAGCCGCGGGCCAGGCCCGCCCCGCCGATGTGGAGCTCCCCGGTGACGCCGACGGGGACCCGGCGCAGCGCGGAGTCCAGGACGCGGACCCCGGCGTGCGGCAGCGGGCGCCCGATGGGCACCGGCCCGGGCCCGGCCGGGTCCGGGACGCGGTGCGCGGTGGCGTCGACGGCGCACTCGGTGGGCCCGTACGTGTTCCACAGCTCCGTGTCGGGGCGCACCGAGCGGAACCGGTCGGCGAGTTCCCCGTCGAGCTGTTCGCCCGCCGAGCACAGCAGCCGCAGCGCGTCGCATCCGGCCCACCCGTCCTCCTCCACCAGGAGCCGCAGTACGGACGGCACCACTTGCAGCACCGTCACCCGCTGGTCGGCCGTGCACCGCAGGAGTGCGGCCGGGTCCCGTTCCGCCCCTGGCGGGGCGAGGACGACCGCGCCGCCGCTGACCAGGGGGGCGAACAGCTCCCAGCCGGCGGCGTCGAAGCCGATCGCGGTCTTCTGGAGGATGCGGTCGGCGGGCCCGAGGCCGTGCGCGGCGACCGCCCAGGCGACCCGGTGCGCGAGGGCGAGGTGGCTGATCTGGACGCCCTTGGGGCGGCCGGTGGAGCCGGAGGTGTGGACGGTGTAGGCGAGGTGCTGCGGGTCGGTGTGCCGGTCGGGGGCGGTCGCCGGCCATCCCTCGAAGGGCTCGTCGTCCAGGTGCACGGCGGGCGGCCCGGCGGGCCCGCCCGGCTCGGCCCGGCCTTCGGGGCCGTGGCCGCGCCGGGTCAGCAGGAGGGCCGCGCCGGAGTCCGCGAGCGCGAAGGCGGAGCGGGGGCGGGGGGACGCGGGGTCCAGGGGGACGTACGATCCGCCCGCCTTCCACACACCGAGCAGGCAGGCCACCAGGTCCGGTTCGCGTTCGAGGAGCACGCCCACCGCCGTCCCGGCCGTGACCCCCCGGGCCCGCAGGCCGTGGGCGATGCGGTTGGCGCGGGCGTCGAGCTGGGCGTAGGTGACGGTGGCCGTGCCGTGGACGACGGCGACCGCGTCGGGGGTGCGGGCGGCCTGTTCCTCGAAGAGGCCCGGCAGGTCGGGGCGCGGGCCGGCGGGCCCGGCCGGGCTGCCGAGTTCCACGAGCAGGTCCCGCTCCCGGTCGGAGAGGAAGACCTCCTCCCCCGCGTCGCCGTCGGGGTCGGCCGCCATGGCTTCCAGGACCGCGCGGTACATGGCGCCCACCCGGTCGGCCGACCGGCGGCTGAGGACGCCGGTGCGGGTGCTGAGCGCCAGGTACCCGTCCAGGGTGGTCACGGCGAGGCCGAACTCGGTGCCGCCTTCCCCGAGAGTGGGCGCCACGTCGACGAGTTCCCGGTCCACCTGCCGGAAGTCCAGGTAGTTGAACGACACGTCGACGATCCGGCGGCCGCCCGCCATCCGCTGCATCTGCGGCATGGGGAAGCGGCGGTGCGGCCAGAGTTCCACCTCCCGGTCGAAGACCGAGCGGACGAGCTCCTGCCAGCTGCCGGCCTCCTGGTCCCGGTCGTAGGGGAACGGCACCGTGTTGAGGTACATGCCGTGCACCCGGTCGGCGCCCGCCACCTCGGGCCGGGCGTCGCAGACGAGTCCGCTGGTGAAGGACGCGTCGGGGGTGAGCGTTGCCAGCACCTTCAGGTGGGCGGCCAGCAGGACGCTCTTGAGGGAGGCCCGGGCCCGGCTCGCGAGGGCGCGCAGCCCGGTCTCCAGGTCGCCGATGGGCACCCGTACGCGGACCCGGCTCCCGCCGTCCGCGCCGTCGGGCTCGCCCCAGCCGGCGGGCGGCGAGAACGGCGGCCGCTCCGTCACGGCCCGCTCCCAGTAGGCCCGGTCGGCGGCGGAGGCGAGGGAGCGCTGCTCGGCGGCGATGAAGTCGGCGTACCGGACGGACACCGGCTCGGGCCTGGCATCGGCCTCGGGATGGGGATCGGGATCGGGATCGGAGACCGTGCCGGTGTCGCGGAACCTCCGGTAGCGGGTCAGCAGCTCCATGAGGAGGTTGTAGTGGCTCCATCCCTCGGTGATCGCGTGGCAGCGGACCATCGACAGCCACCACGCGCCCCCGCCCTCCACGTGCGCGGCGAGGCGCAGCAGCGGCGGCGCGGAGAGGTCGAAGGGCCGGTCGCGCTCCGCCGCCTGGAACGCGCGGAGTTCCCGGTGGACGTCCCCTGCCGTGGCGTCGTGCACGGACACCGGGACACGCGCGGTCGGATGCACCAGCTGCACCGGTACCGAGCAGGTCGTGAGGTCGAAGGAGGTGCGCAGCACCTCGTGCCGTTCGACGACGCTCCGGGCGGCGGCCGCCAGGGCGTCGGCGTCGAACGGCCCGTCGTCCCGGATCCGGAAGGAGGTCACGCTGTGGTACGGGCGCAGCCGCTCGTCGGCGAGCATCTCGACGACCATGCCGGTCTGGGTCTGTGCCATCGGGTAGGCGTCGACGAGCCCGGCCGGGAGCCGTTCGCGATCGGCCGCGCCGAGCAGCTCGAACGGCTCCACCGGGCGCTCCACGGCCGCGGGGGCCCGGCCGGCCACGAGGACGGCCAGCGCGGCGACGGTACGGCGGTCGAAAACGTCCCGTACGTCGAGGTCCCAGCCCGCGGCGCGCAGGGCGCCGACGAGGGCGACGGCGCGGATCGAGTCCCCGCCCAGGTCGAAGAAGCTGTCTTCCGCCCCGACGCGTTCGCGTTGCAGGACAGTGCGCCAGGCCTCGGCGATGCGTTCCTCCACCGGTCCGCTCGGCGGTACGTGCCGGTCCGTGTCCTGGCCGGCGTCGGCTCCGGGGGTGGGGAGGGCGCGTCGGTCGACCTTGCCGTTGGCGTTGAGCGGCATGGCCTTCAGCGCCACGTAGGCGGTGGGGACCATGTAGTCGGGCAGGCGGAGCGCGGCGAACTTCGCCAGGTCGGCGTCTGTGACCTCGGTGTTCTCGGCGACGTAGTGGGCGACGAGCTGCTTTTCGCCTTCGGCGGGCTCGTGGACGCTGACGAACACCTCTCGGAGGGCCGGGTGTTCCGCCAGGACGGCCTGGATCTCGCCGAGTTCGACGCGGTAGCCGCGGATCTTGACCTGGTCGTCGATCCGGCCCAGGAACTCCACGTCCCCGCCCGGGCCACGGCGGACCAGGTCACCGGTCCGGTAGAAACGCGCACCCGCGTGCCCCGCGAAGGGATCCGGGAGAAAACGCTCCGCCGTCAGGTCCGCACGGCCGGCGTAGCCGCGAGCCACACCCGTGCCACCCACGTACAGCTCACCCGGCACACCCACCGGGACCGGCTGCAACCGGCCGTCCAGTACGTACATCGTCATGTTCGGTAGCGGCCGCCCGATCGGCAGGACCTCCACCACCGAATCCTCCGGAACCTCGAACACCGAGGTACCCACCGACGCCTCCGTCGGCCCGTACTCATTGATCAAACGCGTCCCCGGAGCCAGCGCACGCCACCGCTCCAACGTCCCCCGCGAAAACGGCTCACCCGCCACCACCAACACCGGAGCCAAAGCCCCCGCCTCAACCACACCCAACTGCAAGGACAACACATCCAAATGGCCCGGCGTCAGCTTGATGAAGCTGTACGGGGCTTCGGCCGCGAGGTGTCGGCCGAGGTCGGCCAAGTCGACGTCGGCCGAAACGGTGTGCACGGACTGCCCCGCCACCAGCGGAGCCCACAAGTTCGGCACGACCAGGTCGAAGGCGACCGAGGAGAACAGCGGCGCACCACCCGAACCCCGCGAAGCCAACTCCCGAGCCGCCCACCCCACATGGTTCACCAGACCCCGGTGGGTGACCTCCACGCCCTTGGGGGTGCCCGTCGAACCCGAGGTGAAGATGACGTACGCCAGGCGGTCGAGGTCCTCGATCCGGGCGGGCGCCGTGTCCGGATGGCCGTCCAGGTCCGGGAGCTCGCCTTCCAGCACCACGCGGGCGCCCGAGGTCCCCACGATCGCGGCGAGGCGCTCGGCCGGATAGGACGGATCCACCGGCACATAGGTGCCACCCGCCTTCCACACACCCAGCAGGGCCGCGATCAGATCCGGACCACGGTCCAGAACCACCGCCACCCGAGACTCGGCCTCCACCCCACGGGCACGCAGGAAGTGCGCCACCCGGTTAGCGCGAGCATCCAGCTCCGCGTAAGAGACGCTCCCCCACGCACCGCGAACGGCGACCGCATCCGGCGATTCCAGGACGCGGACCTCGAACAACTCCAGCACCGAGGCCGTTTCCGCCTCGACCGTGGAGTCGTTCCACTCCACCAGCTCCCGACGCACCTCCTCCACCGACAGGTGCGACGCCAGCGCGGATCCCTCCAGGTCCCC
This sequence comes from Streptomyces sp. NBC_01244, assembly GCF_035987325.1. Lineage (NCBI taxonomy): Bacteria > Bacillati > Actinomycetota > Actinomycetes > Kitasatosporales > Streptomycetaceae > Streptomyces > Streptomyces sp. NBC_01244. The sequence goes on along the minus strand of NZ_CP108489.1, from coordinate 266,299 downwards.
CGCCATCGCCTCCAGCACGGACCGGTAGAGGGCCGCGATCCGGGTGGCGTGGGCCTTGCTCAGCACGCGGGTGTTCGTCTTGAGGCCGATGCGCCGCGAGACGGTGGTGACCGCGAGGTCGAACTCCGTCGTCCCCGGTGCCATGAGGCTGTCCAGATCGACCGCGTCGCTCTCCAGCCGGTCGAAGTCCACGTGGTTGAGCAGTACGTCCACGAGCCGCCGTCCGCCCGCCGCGCGCTGCATCTCGGGCATCGGGAACCTGCGGTGCGGCCAGAGTCCGGCTTCCCGGGCGAAGGCCCCGGCCACGAGTTCCCGCCAGGTGCGGGCCGTACGGTCGAAGGCGAACGGGACGGTGTTGAGGTGCATGCCGTAGATCCGGTCCGCGCCGAGCACCTCCGGCCGGGTGTGCACGACGACCCCGCTGGAGAACTCCGGCAGGTCGGTGAGCAGGCTCAGCACCTTCCCGTGCGCGGCGACGAGCACGCTCTTGAGCGAGGCACCGGCCTTGGCGGCCAGGTCGCGCAGCTCGTCCTCCAGGTCGTCGAAGGGCACGGACACCCAGAAGTGCTCGGCGGGCCGGTCCGGTTCGCCCCAGGCCGCGGGGAGCGAGAACTTCGGGGTGGCGTCGACCGCCGCCGCCCAGTAGGACCGGTCCTCGTCGGAGGCCAGTGCGCGCAGTTCCCCGGCGATGGAGTCGGCGAACCGCACGCCCGGGGGGACGTAGGCCGGCGGGACGCGGCCCTCGCGCAGGGCCCGGTAGCACGCGAGCAGTTCCTGGACGAGGGAGTGGTAGCTCCAGCCCTCGACGATGCCGTGGAACTCGGTGACCGACAGCCACCACCCGCCGTCCACCAGGTGCGCCGTCAGCCGGAACAGCGGGGGTTCCGCGAGATCGAAGAGCCGGGCCTTCTCGGTGGCGTGGAAGGCGGCGAGGTCCCGTTCCACCTGCTCGGCGTCGAGCCCGCCGAGGTCGCGGACCTCGACCGGGATCCGCGCCGCGGCGTGCACGAGCTGCACGGGTACGGAGCAGGACGTGAGGTCGAAGGAGGTGCGCAGCACGTCGTGGCGGGCGGTGACCAGCGCCGCGGCCTCGCGCAGCGCGTCGAGGCCGAAGGTGACCTCGTCGCGCATCCGGGTGGAGGCGACGTTCTGGTAGTTGCTGTGCCGGTCGTGGGCGAGCGCGTCGACGACCATGCCGATCTGGGTCTGGGACATCGGGTACGCGTCGACGAGCCCGGCCGGAAGGCGTTCCCGGTCGGCGGCGGTGAGCAGCTCGAACGGTTCCACCGCGGCCTCTACGACGGCCTGCCCGCGCTCCGCGACCAGGCCGGCCAGTGCGCTGATGGTCCGGCGGTCGAAGACGTCCCGTACGGCGAGGTCGAAGCCGTGGGCGCGCAGGGCGCCGATCAGGGCCACCGCGCGGATGGAGTCGCCGCCGAGGTCGAAGAAGCCGTCCTCGACGCTGACACGGTCCAGGCCGAGGGCCTCTCGCCAGACGGTGGCGATCCGCTCCTCCACGACGGTGCGCGGGGCGACGTGGGGCCGGTCGCTGCCGACGGCGTCGCCGCCGGGGGCCGGGAGGGCACGCTTGTCGAGCTTGCCGTTGGTGGTCAGCGGCAGGGCCTCGAGCAGGACGAACGCGGCCGGGAACATGTACTCGGGGAGCGAGGTGGCGAGGTGGGCGCGCAGTTCGCCCGGCCCCGGGGGCTGTTCGTCGGCCGGGACGGCATAGGCCACCAGCCTGTCCTCCCGGACCACGACGACGGCTTCGCGCAGGGCGGGGTGGGCGGTGAGGGCGTTCTCGATCTCGCCGAGTTCGATGCGGAAGCCGCGGATCTTGACCTGGTCGTCGATGCGGCCCAGGAACTCCAGCTGCCCGTCCGGGAGACGGCGGGCCAGGTCGCCCGAGCGGTACAGGCGCGCCCCGGCCGGACCGTACGGGTCGGGGACGAAGCGGGCGGCCGTCAGCTCGGGCCGGCCCAGGTAGCCGCGGGCCACCCCGGGGCCTCCGACGTGGATCTCACCGGGCACCCCGACCGGGACCAGGCCCCCGTCGCGGTCGAGGAGGTGGGCGCGCAGGTCGCTGAGCGGCCGGCCGATGGGGTTGCCCGCCTGCGGGTCGAGGTCCGCCTCGGTGAGCCTGCGGTAGGTCGTGTGGACGGTGGTCTCGGTGATCCCGTACATGTTGACGAGAGCGACCCGGTCCAGGCCGAGGCGGTCGGTCCACGGCTTCAGCTCCGCGACCTCCAGCTTCTCGCCGGCGAAGACGACGGCCCGCAGCGCGAGCCGGTCCACGCGCGGGTCGCCGTCGCGGGCGGCGCCCACCAGGGAGCGGAACGCGGACGGCGTCTGGCTCAGGACCGTGACCTCCTCCTCGACCAGCAGGTCCAGGAACTCCTCCGGTGAGCGGGTGACGGCCTGCGGGACGACGACGAGCCGGCCGCCGTTGAGGAGCGCCCCCCACATCTCGAAGACGGAGACGTCGAAGGCGTAGGAGTGGAACAACGACCACACGTCCGTCTCGTCGAAGGCGTAGTGCTCCTGCGCCGTCGACAACAGCCGCACCACGTTCGCGTGCGTCAGCGCGACGCCCTTCGGCAGACCCGTCGAACCCGAGGTGTAGATCGTGTAGATCAGGTTGTCGGGACTTCCCGCCACCTGCGGGTCGGTGTCCGGCTGGGCTGCCAGGAGCTCCGCCGACTCCTCGAGCAGCTCATGCGTCAGGACCACCTTGGCCTCGGCGTCCCGCACGATGTAGGCGAGCCGGTCGGCCGGGTTCGCCGGGTCCAGCGGCAGGTACGCCGCCCCCGCCTTCAGCACGCCCAACAGCGCCGGCAGCAGTTCGCCGTCCCGCTCCAGGCACAGACCCACCAGGTCCTCCGGACCCACACCCATGCCGCGCAGGAGGTGCGCCACCCGGTTCGCCCGCGCGTTCAGCTCGGCGTACGTCAGATGCGTGCCGGCGCAGGACACCGCGACCGCGTCGGGGGTGCGCGCGGCCTGCGCCTCGAACACCTCGTGGACTCGGCGCTCTACGGGATCCACCTCTACGGGACCACCCGTGAGCAGCACCCGCTCGTCCGCGCCCAGCATCTCCAGAGCGGACACCCGGGTCGCCGGAGCCGCCACCGCCGACTCCAGCAGCCGGGTGAAGTGGGTCAGCATGCGTTCCGCGGTCGTCCGGTCGAACAGCGCGGTGGCGTACTCGAGGCGCGCGGACAGGGCGCCCTCACGTCCCGCGTTGACCACGAGGGAGAGGTCGAAGCGGGCCGGCGGGTCGGCGGGAGGGAGGGCGGTCATCGTGACGCCCGGCAGCCGGTAGTCGTCGTCGGTGTCCTCCCGGAGGGTGAACAACACCTGGAAGAGCGGGGTGCGCGACCGGTCGCGTTCGGGTTCGAGTTCCGTGACCAGGCGCTGGAAGGGCACTCCCTGGTGGTCGAAGGCGTCCAGCACGGTGGCGCGGGTCGCGGACAGCAGGTCCTCGAAGGCCGGGTCGCCGTGGAGGCGGGCGCGCAGGACGACGCTGTTGATGCCGTAGCCGAAGAGCCGCTGCCACTCGGGGCGGGTCCGGGCCGACAGGAGGGTGCCGACGGCGATGTCGTCGGCGCCGGTGTACCGGGCGAGGAGTGCCTGGAAGGCGGTGAGGAGCACGGTGAACGGGGTCGTTCCGCTTGCGGTGGCCAGCTCCCGGACGGCTTCGGCGAGTCGCGGGGCGAGCGGGCGTGCCACCGAGCCGCCGGAGGCGTCGCGTACGGCGGGGCGCGGCCGGTCGGTGGGCAGGTCGAGCGGGGTGAGGCCGGCGAGCTGCGCGCGCCAGTGGTCCAGGTGGCGGGCGCCGGCGGGGGCGGCGATCTGTTCCGCCTCCCAGGCCGCGAAGTCGGCGTACTGGTAGGGCAGTGGTTCGAGGGCCTGTTCGCCGGGTCCCGCCGCGTACAGGGCGCTGATGTCCTCGGCGAAGAGGTGTGCGGACCAGGCGTCGCAGGCGATGTGGTGGACGACCACGATCAGGACGTGTTCCTCGTCCGAGCAGCGCAGCAGGCGGCCTCGGATCGGCCATTCCCGTTCCAGGTCCACGGGGTGCGCGCGGGCGCGGGCGATCCGCTCGCGGACGGCGGCCGGCCGTTCGGCGGCGGGGACGGCGGACAGGTCCTCGACGGGCAGTTCGACGGGGCGGACGGGGTCGATCAGCTGGGCCGGCTCGTCGCCGAGGAGTTCGTACCGGGTGCGCAGGACCTCGTGCCGGTCCAGGAGCGCCTGCCAGGCGCGACCCAGGGCTGCCGTGTCGAGGGGGCCGCGCAGGTGCAGGGCGACGGGGACGAGGTATTCGGGGCTGTCGGGTTCGAGCCGGTTCAGAAACCACATCTGGCGCTGTCCCTGGGAGAGGCGCAGCGGGCCGGTCCGGTCGGCTCGGGACGGGCCGGAGCGGCGGGCGCCCCCGGATCCCGGCCGGGCGAGCCGCCGCCTGAACAGCTCCGCGCGGAGGTCGTCCCGTTCACCGTGCGTGTTCATGCCCGTGCTCCGTTTCCTTCGGTGCGGTGGGGGCGGTGTCATCCTCGGCCCGGAGCGCGGAGGCGGCCGCCGCCGTGGCGGCGAGTGCCGTCATCGTGATGCCGAGCGCCAGGAAGACGGGGGCCGCGCCCCAGGCGGAGAGGGCGAGGCCGCCGAGGAGCGCGCCCAGCGCGTTGGCTCCGGTGGCGAGGAGGTGTGAGGTGCCGCCGACCCGGCCCTGGAGTGCGTCGGGGGTGGTGCGGATCTGGTGGACGGCGGCGGCCACGTTGAAGACGCCGGTGAGGTATCCCGTTCCGGCGAAGAGCACACCGAGCGCGAGGGGGTGGCGGGCGAGGGCCATCGCGGTGATCAGGGCGGCCCAGGCGAACAGGCCGGCGACGAGGACCGTACGCAGGCTGATCCTGCGCTGCCACCAGTTCCCGGTCAGCGCGCCCGCGATGCCGCCCGCCCCGCCCAGTCCGACGATGACGGCGACGGCGTGCTGGGCACGGCCGTCCTCCTTGACGAGGACGAGCAGGGCCAGGGGCAGTACCTGGAGGAGGAGGTTGCTGCCGGCGACGAAGCCGAGTGCGGCGCGCAGGAACCGCCGGCGCGCGAGCCAGCGCATGCCTTCGGCGAGGTCGGCGCGCAGGCTCTTGGGGGTGCCGCGGCGCTGCTGGAAGTCCTTGCGGATCAGCAGCAGGGTGCACAGCGAGGCGAGTCCGGCGAGCGCCGAGAAGAGGAAGGGGGCCCAGCGGGCCGCGCTCTGCAGCAGGACGCCGCCGGGCTGGCCGATGAGTACGGCGGCCCGGCCGCGGGCCTCGTTCTGCGAGAGGGCGGCGGGCAGCAGGGCGGGGTCGACGACGTGGCGTACGGCTCCGCGCTCGGCGATGCGGTGGATGACGGCGAGGCTGGTCTCCAGGCAGGCCACGGCGGCGAGGTGGGCGACGGAGAACAGGCCCACGGCCAGGGCGAGGGCGGCGCTGGCCAGTGCCAGGGTCCGGCCGGTCTCGCAGAGGATCATCAGCCGCCGCCGGTCGAACCGGTCGACGAGGACGCCGGCGGGCAGCTGTACGAGGAGCAGGGGCAGCAGCGCGGCGAAGGAGACCGCCGAGGTCGCCAGGGGCGAGTCGGTGTGCCAGAGCACGACGAGCGGATAGGCGACGCCGGCGACCCGGTTGCCGAGCAGGGAGGCCGCGGCGCCGGACCACAGGAGCAGGAACTCGCGGCCCAGCCGCAGCGGGACCGGGCCGCCCGCCGGTGCCTCTCCGGGGGTTCCGGAGGTCATCCGTCCGATGCCTCGGCCATGGCCACGGCTATCTTGCGGGGTCCGGTGAAGGGTTCGCGGCCGTGGGCGGCCAGCATGTTGTCGACGATGAGGACGTCGTCGCGCTGCCAGTCGAAGCGGGTGGTGCTCGCCCTGTAGGCGGCCCGCAGGTGGTCCATCACCTCCTCGGGGATGCGCCCGCCGTCGCCGTAGTAGGTGTTGGTGGGCAGGTCCTCCTCCGTGAAGATCTCCCGCAGGCCCTCCTGGACCTCGGGGGCGAGCGTGGTGACGTGGAAGAACGTGGCGTGGTTGAACCAGACGGGGGTGCCGCTCCCGGGGTGGGTGTGGACGGCCTTGCGCACGGCGGTGGTGCGCAGTCCGCCGTCCGGCCGCCAGTACGGTTCGATGCCCTTGCCGCGGCAGTACCGCTCGACGGCGGCCCGGTCGTCGGTGCCGAAGGTCTGGTCCCAGGGGACGCCGAACTCCGGGTGGAAGTTGCGGACGACGCGCCAGCCGCGCCGCTCGAACTCCTCCCGCACCGTGGGGTCGATGCGCCGGTACACCTCGCGGATGTCGGCGAGCGGGGTCGCGCCCTGGGTGAGGGCCGGTTCGATGCAGAAGAAGTAGAGGGTGTGCGGCCAGACGGCCTGGTAGGAGTTCTCGTTGTGGAGGAAGATCTCCTCGGCGGGCGGGTAGTCGGTCGAGGTGTACACCTGCCCCTTGATGGTGGAGCGCGGTGAGGAGCGTTCGGCGTAGGTGAGGGGCGCGGAGCCGGAGAAGGCGCGGACGGCGCCGTCGAGGCCGTCCACGCCGCCGACTTCGAAGCCGCGCAACAGGATGGCGCCCTGTTCGGCGAGAACGCGGCGCAGTTTGTCGCGGTTCTCCGTGAGATAGGTGTCGGCCGGGGTGCCCGGCTGCGCGATGATCTCGGTGGCGGTCATGGGGCGCAGGCTCCTTCTGTTGCCTCGGTGCGGGTGTATGCGTGGAGCCGCACCGGTCCGGTGCAGGCGGCTTCGCGGGCGAGCGCCGCGAAGACCCCCGGTTCCGTTTCCAGGCTCTGGACGAGCCAGCGGTACGGGCCGTTCGGTTCGGTGTGGGCCACGTGGACGGGGCCGTCGGTGGCGGGCCGGACGTCGATGGAGCCGAGGTCGGCCGCGATGCCGACGCCGCTGGCCTTGACCACGGCCTCCTTCCTGGTCCAGCAGCGCAGGAAGACCTCCTGGCGCCGGCGTTCGTCGGGCTGGGCCCGCAGGTGGGCGAGTTCGGCGCCGGTCAGCACGATCACGGACGAGCCCTCGACGTCGACGGTGCGGCCGTCCTCGATGTCGGTGCCGACCTGGTGGCCGGCGGCGACGGCGACCAGCCACAGCGCGCCGGACCGGGAGAGGTTGAAGTCCAGGTCGGTGGGCGGCCAGTCGATGCGCGGCCGGCCGTGCAGGGGGTCCGCGCAGCGCGGGCAGGGCTGTCGCCCCAGTTCGATCTGCTCGGGCGGCACGCCGAGGTAGCCGGCCAGGATCCGGCGGAGCGCGGCGTGCGCGCCCGCGTACCTGGCGGCGACCTGTTGTGCCCTGCGCCGTACGGTCTCCAGTTCTTCGGCGGAGAGCACCGCGGCGTCCTGCGGGTCCAGCAGGTCCGGGGCCCGGCCCTGCCAGATGTGGACGGCGTCCTGCGCGCGCAGGCGCTCGTATGCGGCGGTCATGGCGTCATCAGTCCGACATCGCCACCAGCACCCGGCGGTTGCCGGTGAAGGGGCGGCGGCCGTGGGCGAGCAGCACGTTGTCGATGAGCAGCAGGTCGCCCTGGGCCCAGTCGACGTCGACGGCGTGTTCCAGGCCGCGGTCGCGGATCTGGGCGACGTACGCCTCGGGGATGGGGCTGCCGTCGGCGAAGGTGACGTTCTGCGGGAGCTCGTCCTCGGGGAGGATCTGGGCGAGCGCGGCGGCCGTGTCGTCGCCCAGGCCCGCCGGATGCCACTGATCGGCCTGGTTGAACCACACCTCGGCGCCCGTCACGGGATGCCGGGTCGTGGCGGGCCGGACGGACTCCACGCGGATGCCGCCGTCGCCCTTCCACTTCCAGATGGCCCCGGTGCCGTCGAGGAACCTCTCGACCTCTTCCTGCAGGTCGGTCTCGAAGGTGGCCTGCCAGGACTTGCCGAGGCCGTAGCCGTCGTGGAGGTTCTGCACGTAGCGGACGCCGCCGGCGAACGCCTCGCGCACCTCGTCGTCCAGGGATTCCAGCCAGCGGGCCGCGTCGAGGACCGGGGTGGCCCCGCCGCCGCCGGGACGGATCTGGCAGTAGAAGGCGAGGCGGGCCGGCCACGCGTACGCGTAGCTCATCTCGTTGTGCATGGAGATGGTGAACTCCGGCGGGTACTCCGTCGAGGTGTAGACGTTCCCGCCGACCTTCGTCCGCGGCGAGTTGCCGTGCACGTAGGCGAGCCGGCGCGGCAGCACCACGCCGAGTACGTCGTCGAGGTCGTCCGCGGGCACGTCGAACCCGCGGAAGACGAGTGCTTTCTCCTGCACCAGGAGGCTGTCGAGTTCGCCGCCGAGCGCGGTGAGACGGTCGACGAGCTCCTGTGCGCCGCCGGCCTGCTCCGCCTCGATCTCCAGCGGCGTCCAGGTCTGTTCGGTCATGTGACCCATCCCTCTACTTTTGTGCGGATGCCTACGGGAAAGCCATGGAGGTTCGATAGCGCCCCACTTCTTCCAGGCGTTGCGCGATGTCGGCGGTCAGTTCCGCTTCGCGCGGGGCGAGGTAGAAGTGGTCTCCGGGAAAGGCGCGCAGCACGAAACCGCCGGCGATGCTCAGCTCGGCCCACGCCTCCACGTCCGCGCGCACCCGCCCGGATCCGGGGTCGTCCTCGCCGATGTAGGCGGTGACCGGTGCCCGCAGGGGCGCCGGGCGGCCGGGGTGGTAGGACTCGATGAGCCGGTAGTCGGCGCGCAGCGCGGGGAGCAGCAGTTCCCGCAGTTCGGGGATGTCGAAGACCTGTGAGCCGAGGTCGCCCAGACTGCGCACGCCCGCGATGAGCGTGTCGTCGTCCGCGCGGTGCAGCCCGCTGGTCACGGCCCGGTGGGGCGCCGCCCGGGCGGAGACCAGCAGGCGGGCGGCCGTGGTCCCGTGCCGGGCCTCCATGCGGCGCGCGACCTCGTAGGCGACGGCGGAGCCCATGCTGTGCCCGAACAGGGCGACCGGCCGGTCCAGGTAGGGGACGAGGGCGTCGGTGATGCGGTCCGCGAGGGTGTCCATGTCCTCGACGCAGGGTTCGGCGAGCCGGTCCTGCCGGCCGGGGTAGCGGACGGCGAGGAGTTCGATGTCGGCGGGCAGCCGGGCGCGCCAGCCCTGGTAGAGCTGGGCGGTGCCGCCGGCGTGCGGGAAGCAGACGAGTCGCAGCCGCGGGTCGACGGTCTGGCGGTGGACCCGGAACCACTGCGCCGCGGTGTCAGTCATGCGGCTTCCCCCTTGGCTTTTCGTCGGTGTCTTCGGTGGCTTCGGTGTCATAGGTGCCGTAGGTGTCGTAGGTGGCTTTGTCGTCTTCGTCGTGGTCCTCGCCGGAGGCGGCGGGAGCCGGAACGGGGGCGTCCTCGGTGCGCAGCGCCGGGCTGGCGGCGGCGCCGAGGGCGAGCACGGCCATCGCGGCGCCGGTCAGCAGCACCGAGTGGGCGGCCCCCCACACTTCGAGGGCGAGCCCGGCGAGCAGCGCGCCCAGCGAGTTGGTGCCGGAGGAGATCAGGTTCGCGGTACTGGCGACGCGGCCCTGGAACTCGTCGGGCGTGGTGCGGACCTGGTAGACGGCGGCGGCCACGTTGAAGACCGCGCCGACCATGCTCGTACCGGCGAACAGGACGCCGAGCAGCACCGGTTCGGCGCTGCTGAAGGCGACCGCGGTGATCAGGGCGGCCCAGGCGGCCATGCCGCCGATGAGGACGGCACGCTGGCTGAGGCGGCGCATCCACCAGCCGCCGGTGAGGGCGCCGATCATGCCTCCGATGCCGCCGCCGGTGACGACGACGGCCAGGACGGCCTCGGACCGGCCCTCGTCCTTGATCATCAGGATCACGGCGAGGCTCAGCACCTGGAACAGGGCGTTCGTGCCGGCGACGAAACCCAAGGCCGTACGGAGGAACCGCTGTCGCCACAGCCAGCGCATGCCCTCGGCGACCTCCCGGCTCAGCCGCTGGCGCTCTCCCACCCGCTCCTGCTGGAACTCCTTGCGGATGAACAGCAGGCTCAGCAGCGAGAGCAGGTAGGCGGCCGCGCCGAAGAGGAACGGGACCCAGCGCAGCGCCGTGTAGAGCAGGATCCCGGCGGGCTGGCCGAGCAGGCCGGCCGCCCGGCCGCGCGCCTCGTTCTGCGCGAGGGCCTGCGGCAGCTGCGCCTCGGGCACCACGTTGCGTACGGCGCCGCGCTCGGCGAGCCGGTAGAAGACGGTGAAGCAGGACTCGGCGAAGGCCACGGCGGCGATGTGCGCGACCGAGAACCGCCCGGCGAGCACGGCGGCGGCGACCGTGCCCAGCGCCAGCGCCCGGCCCGCCTCGCACACGACCATGAGCCGGCGCCGGTCCCAGCGGTCCACCAGCGCCCCGGCCGGCAACTGGACCAGCAGCATGGGCAGCATGGCGGAGAAGGCCACCAGCGACATGGCCATCGGCGATCCGCTGTGCCAGAGCACCAGCAGCGGATAGGCGACCGCGGTGACCCGGGAGGCGAGGAAGGACATCCCTGCGCCGGACCACAGGAGAACGAAGTCGCGGTTCTTGCGCAGCGGCGGCGGGGGCGGCGACGGCCGGGATCCGGCCGTCGCCTGGGGGGCGGTCGTCACGGCTGCCGCCCGTCCTCTTCGTCACCGGCGGCCACCGGCCCGCGGCGGCACCATTCGAGGACCGCCATCGCGCTGTGCATCTTGTTCTCCGCCTGGTGGAAGGCGATGCTCGCCGGACCGTCCAGGACCTCGGCGGTGACCTCGTCGCCGCGGTGGGCGGGCAGGTCGTGGAGGAACACGGCCTTGGGGCTGTCCTCCCACAGCCGCCGCGTCACCTGGAAGGGCGCGAAGATCCGCCGCCAGTCCGGGTCGGCCTTGGCGGTGCCGGTGGTCTGCCAGCGCGTGGTGTAGATCGCGTCCTGGTCGGCGGGCAGGTCGTCCATGTCGTGGCGTTCGGTGAACCGGCTGCCGTACCGGGCCGCCTGCTGCTCGGCGCGGACCCGGAACCGGTCGGCGAGCCCGTAGCCCGGCGGTGTGCGCAGCTCCAGTTCGGCGCCGGGGAACCGGGTCATGGCCAGCGCGAGCGCGGACACCGTGTTGTTGCCCTCGCCGATGTAGAGGAGGCGCAGACCCTCGATCCGGCCGAACCAGCGCTGCAGGGTGGTCAGGTCGGTGAGCGCCTGGGTGGGGTGCTCGTCGGCGCACATCGCGTTCACCACCGACATCCGGTCCTGGGCGGCCCAGGCCCGCATTTCGGCGGGGTCGTCCGCCGTCCGCGCGACCAGGACGTCGAGCATCCGGGAGAGCACCCGGCCGGTGTCCTCGCTGGTCTCGCCCGTGTTGAGCTGGAGGTCCCCGGGCCCGTACGAGACGATCTGTCCGCCGAGGCGCAGCGCGCCGGCCGAGAACGCCGTACGGGTCCTGGTCGACGTACGGCTGAAGTAGACGCCGACGACGTCCCCTTCCAGCGGGCGGGACCCGTCCCGGCTCCCGGTCGAGAACCGGGTTCCGCGGGCGACGATGGACCGCAGGTCCTCGTCGCCGAGGTCGTCGATGGATATCAGGTGGCGCATGGCGCCCGTCCTTCCCTGGGCTGGTCGGTGTCGGTCATGGGCGGTCCCGGCCCCACTGGCCGGCGAGCTCTCCGCCGCCGAGGCCCGACTGCTCCCTCAGCTGCGCGGACACGGCCTTGATCGCCGCGCGGCCCGATTCGGCGTTGGTGAGGACGACGAACCCGGCGCCGTCCGACATCCGGACGATCAGCATGTTGCGGTAACCGTGCGGCTCCCCGCCGTGGCCCGCCTCCAGGTCGGGGGCCCGGCCGTCCACGACCGCGCCCAGGCCGTAGAAGGTTCCCTCGCCGACGGGGGTGAGCAGCCGTTCGGCGAGCGGCCGGGACAACAGCGCACCGGCCTCTCCCAGATAGGCCCGGCGGAGTTCGACCGCGGCCTTGGCCAGGTCGGCGGCGGTGGACCACAGGCCGGAGGAGGCCATGTGCGGTCCGACCCGCCAGCCGCCGTCCACGGGCCGGCCGACCGGGTCGTGGCCGGCGGCCGGCGGCTTGCCGGAGGTGGCCGGGAAGTCCGGCTCGAAGCCGCTGGACGCCATCCGCAGGGGCTGCAGGACCGTGGTCCGCATCAGCTCGGCGAACGCGGTGCCCGTCACGTCCTCCAGCAGCTGCTGGATCACCCAGTAGTTGGTGTTGGAGACGAGGAACCTGGTGCCCGGCGCGACCTCGCTGTGCACCTGCGCGAGCAGGTCGGAGAGCGGGGGTACCGGGACGCCGGGGGCGACGCCCGCGTACGGGACGGAGACCAGGCCCGACCAGTGCGAGAGCAGTTGGGCGAGGGTGACGGCGACGGGATTGCCGTCCCGGTCGGTCAGTTGCCGGCCGGTGAGGTAGGTGTTGACGTCGGTGTCGAGGTCGAGCCTGCCCTCGTCCACGAGGCGCAGCACGCCCAGGGCGGTGATGTGCTTGCTGATGGATCCGGCCGGGAAGAGCGTGCCCGGGGTGACCGGGTCGGTGCCGCCGGCCTCCCGTACGCCGTAGGCGTGCAGGGAGGCGACCTCGCCGTCGCGGAGCACCGCGAGGCTCATGCCGGGGATGTGGTGCTCGGTCATTGCGGGCAGCCGGTCGTCGGCCACCGGGCGGGCCGCGGGCGCGGCGGCGGGTCCGGTTCGGGGTTCCGGTCGGGAGGCGGCCGCGGTTTCGGCGTCGATCTCCGCGGCGAGCTCCGCCAGGGTGTGGGTCTGGTAGATCATCCGCAGGGAGAGGGGCAGCCCCTGCTTCCGGGCGGCCGCCATGACCTTGATGACCATCATCGAATGGCCGCCGACGGCGAAGAAGTTGTCGTTCGCGCCGACCCGTCCACGTCCGAGGACCTGCTCCCAGATGCCGGCGAGCGCCTGCTCGGTCGCGGTCTCCGGGGCGGTGTAGGCCGCCTGCCGGTCGTCGGTCCCGTTGGCGGGGAGGCCGGTGCCGGGGGTGGGGAGGGCGCGTCGGTCGACCTTGCCGTTGGCGTTGAGGGGCATGGCTTCCAGCGCCACGTAGGCGGTGGGGACCATGTAGTCGGGCAGGTGGAGCGCGGCGTGCTCGGCGAGGTCGGCGTCCGTGACCTCGGTGTTCTCGGGGACGTAGTGGGCGACGAGTTGCTTTTCGCCTTCGGCGGGCTCGTGGACGCTGACGAACACCTCTCGGAGGGCCGGGTGTTCGGCCAGGACGGCCTGGATCTCGCCGAGTTCGACGCGGTAGCCGCGGATCTTGACCTGGTCGTCGATCCGGCCCAGGAACTCCACGTCCCCGTCCGGGCGCCGGCGGACCAGGTCGCCCGTGCGGTAGAAGCGGGCACCGAGCACCCGGGCGAAGGGGTCCGGGAGGAAACGTTCCGCGGTCAGGTCCGCCCGGCCGGCGTAGCCGCGGGCCACACCGGTGCCACCCACGTACAGCTCACCGAGGACACCCACCGGGACCGGCTGGAGCCGGCCGTCCAGTACGTACATCGTCATGTTCGGCAGCGGCCGCCCGATGGGGACGACCTCGGAAAGCTGTTCGGCCTCGACGGGGAAGATGCAGGAGCCCACCGAGGTCTCGGTCGGGCCGTACTCGTTGATCAGCCCGCCCGGGCCCAGCAGCTCCAGCCACCGGTTCGCCAGCCCGCGGGGCAGTGCCTCGCCGCCGACGACGACCTGTCGGGTGAGCGAGGCCAGGGTCGGGGTGTCGAGCTGGTGGACCAGGAGTTCGAGGTGGGCGGGGGTCAGCTTGAGGAAGCTGTAGGGGGCCCCGGCGGCCAGTTCTTCGCCGAACTGTCCGGGGTTGGTGTCCTGGGAGACGGTCAGTACGGGCTCGCCCAGGGTCAGAGGCACCCAGATGTTCGGCACGACCAGGTCGAACGCGACCGAGGAGAAGAGGGCCGTGCCCCCGGTGCCGCGGCGGCTGAACCGCCCTGCGGCGGCGGCCACGTGGTTGGCCAGGCCCCGGTGCGGGAGCTCGACGCCCTTGGGGGTGCCGGTCGATCCCGAGGTGAAGATGACGTACGCGAGGCGGTCGAGGTCGTCGATCCGGGCGGGCGCCGTGTCCGGATGGCCGTCCAGGATCGGGAGCTCGCCCTCCAGCACCACGCGGGCGCCCGAGGTCTCCACGATCGCGGCGAGGCGCTCGGCCGGATAGGACGGATCCACCGGCACATACGTGCCACCCGCCTTCCACACACCCAGCAGGGCCGCGATCAGATCCGGACCACGGTCCAAGACCACCGCCACCCGAGACTCGGCCTCCACCCCACGGGCACGCAGGAAATGCGCCACCCGGTTAGCGCGAGCATCCAGCTCCGCGTAGGACACGCTCCCCCACGCACCGCGAACGGCGACCGCATCCGGCGATTCCAAGACGCGGACCTCGAACAACTCCAGCACCGAGGCCGTTTCCGCCTCGACCGTGGAGTCGTTCCACTCCACCAGTTCGCGGCGCAGCTCCTCCGCCGACAGGTGGGGCTGGAGCGCGGATCCTTCCGGGTCCTGCGCCATGGCCTCGAGGACGGACCGGAACAGCGCGGCAATCCGGTCGAGCTGCTGCAGGCCGACCACGTGGTTGCTGGCGTGGAGGTTGATCGAGCCGCCCAGTGCCGAGACCCGGAGCCCGAATTCGAGGGCGCCCTCGCCGACCGTGGCCTGCGTGTCGATCAGGTCGTGGTCGATCTGCCGGAAGTCCTGGTAGGTGAACGGGGCTTCGATCAGCCGCTCGCCGTCGGCGAGGCCGTGCTGGATGGCGGGCATCGGATAGGCCCGGTGCGTCCACAGCTCGGTCTCGCGGGCGTAGACCTGCTCGACGAGTTCCCGCCAGGTGCGGGCCGTGCGGTCGAAGGCGAAGGGGAGGGTGTTGAGGTGCATGCCGTAGACCCGGTCCGCCCCCAGCACCTCGGGGCGGGCGTTGCACACCAGCCCCGAGAAGAAGGCCTGCTGGTCGGTGATCAGGCTGAGCGTCTTCAGGTGGGCGGCGTGCAGCACGCTCTTGAGCGACCCGCCGGCCTTGGCGGCGAGTGCGCGCAGCCCGTCCTCCAGGTCGGCGTACGGGATCCTGCTGCGGCGGGCGACGGGCGGGGTGTCCGCCGGTTCGCCCCAGACCGCGGGGAGGGTGAACCGCTCGTGGTTCTCGACGATGCCCTGCCAGTAGCCGCGGGACTCCTCGGAGGCGAGCGTGTCGAGCTCGGCGGCGATGAAGTCCGCGAAGCGCACGGCGATGGGCTCCCCGGTCTCCGCGGCCGGCCCGCCCTCGCGGATGCGCCGGTACTCGCCCAGCACCTCCATCAGGAGGTTGCTGTGGGACCAGCCGTCGAGGATGACGTGGCACTGGGTCACCGACAGCCACCAGGCTCGGTCGCCCTCCACGTGGGCGCCGATCCGCAGCAGCGGGGCCTTCGAGAGGTCGAACAGGTCCGCCCGCTCGTCGGCCGTGAACTGCCTCATGGAGTCGGCGAGTCCCTGCTCGTCCAGGGTGCTCAGGTCGCGGACGGCGACCGGGAGGTCGGCCGTCTCGTGTACGAGCTGCATCGGCACGGAGTACGAGGTGAGGTCGACGGAGGTGCGCAGGACCTCGTGACGCTCCACGACCAGGGACACCGCGGTGCGCAGGGCCCCGGCGGAGAAGGGTTCCTCATCTCGGATCCGTACGGAGACCACGTTGTGGTACTTGTGCCGTGCGTCGCCGTTCTGCATTTCGACGACCATGCCGGTCTGTACCTGGGACAGCGGGTAGGCGTCCGCGAGCCCGGCCGGCAGCTTGGTGCGGTCCTCGTCGGTGAGCAGCGCGAACGGCTCGACGGCGGTGTGCGCGGTGGCCGGCGCCGGGCGCCCGGTGGCCAGTTCGGCGAGGGCCGCCACGGTGCGGGCGGCCAGGACGTCGCGGACCGCGAGGTCGTGGCCCGCGGCGCGCAGGGCGCCGACCACGACCAGGGCGCGGATGGAGTCGCCGCCGAGGTCGAAGAAGCCGTCTTCGACGCCGACCCGGTCGACGCCCAGGGCGTTCTGCCAGATGGCGGCGATCTCCCGCTCGGCCGGGGTGCGCGGGGCGACGTACGGCCGGTCGCTGCCGAGGGCGGCCGAGCCGGGGGCGGGCAGGGCCCGCTTGTCGAGCTTGCCGTTGGTGGTCAGCGGCAAGGCCTCGAGCGGGACGAACGCGGCCGGGACCATGTACTCCGGGAGGCCGGCAGCCAGGTGCGCCCGCAGCTCACCCAAGCCGGGAGCCGGGGCTCCCGGCGCGGTCACGAAGTAGCCGACGAGCCGCTTGTCCCCGGGGGTGTCCTCACGGACCACGACCACCGCCTCCCGCAGGGCGGGATGGGCGGCCAGGACGTTCTCGATCTCGCCGAGTTCGATGCGGAACCCACGGATCTTGACCTGGTCGTCGATCCGGCCCAGGAACTCCAGGGTGCCGTCGGGCAGGCGGCGGGCCAGGTCGCCCGAGCGGTAGAGGCGCGCCCCGGCCGGACCGTACGGGTCGGGGACGAAGCGGGCGGCGGTGAGCTCGGGGCGGCCTAGGTAGCCGCGGGCCACACCGGGGCCTCCGACGTGGATCTCGCCGGGGACGCCGATCGGCACCAGGTCCCCGTTGCCGTCGAGGAGGTGGACGCGCAGGTCGCTGAGCGGGCGGCCGATGGGGTTGCCGGCGCCGGGCTCGAAGTCGCGCCTGGTGAGCCGGTGGTAGGTGGTGTGGACAGTGGTCTCGGTGATCCCGTACATGTTCACGAGGGCGGTGCGGGCGAGGCCGAGGCGGTCGGTCCACGGCTTCAGCTCGGCGACCTCCAGCTTCTCCCCGGCGAAGACGACCGCCCGGACGGACAGCTGCTTGATCCTGCGGTCGCCGTCGGCCGCGGCGGCGACCAGGGCGCGGAAGGCGGACGGCGTCTGGCTCAGGACCGTGACCTCCTCCTCGACCAGCAGGTCCAGGAACTCCTCGGGGGAGCGGGTGACCGCGTACGGGACGACGACGAGGCGGCCGCCGTTGAGGAGGGCCCCCCACATCTCGAAGACGGAGACGTCGAAGGCGTAGGAGTGGAACAACGACCACACGTCCGTCTCGTCGAAGGCGTAGTGCTCCTGCGCCGTCGACAACAGCCGCACCACGTTCGCGTGCGTCAGGGCCACGCCCTTCGGCAGACCCGTCGAACCCGAGGTGTAGATCGTGTAGATCAGGTTCTCCGGGGTGCCCGCCACGGCCGGGTTGCCGTCCGGCTGGGCGGCCAGTGCGTCGCCCGCCCGGTCCAGGATCACCAGCTCGCCGTCGAAGCGGCCCTCCAGGACCGGAGCCAGCGCGGAGGTGGTCAGGACGACTTTCGCCTTCGCGTCGCTCACGATGTAGGCGAGCCGGTCCGCCGGATTCGCCGGGTCCAACGGCAGGTACGCCGCCCCCGCCTTCAACACGCCCAGCAGCGCCGGCAGCAGCTCGCCGTCCCGCTCCAGGCACAGACCCACCAGGTCCTCCGGACCCACACCCATGCCGCGCAGGAGGTGCGCCACCCGGTTCGCCCGCGCGTTCAGCTCGGCGTACGAAAGGCTCGAACCCCCGAACGACACCGCGGGCCCGTCGGGCGTCCGCGCCACCTGCTCCTCGAACACCTCGTGGACGCGGCGCACCACCGGTTCGGCGGTGTCGGTGGTCCGCTCGCCGAGGAGGCGTTCGCGCTCCCCGGCGGGCAGGTACGCCGCGCGGGCGTCGCCCTCCGGGTCGGCGGCCATCGCCTCCAGGACCGCCCGGTACATGCCCGCGAGGCGTTCCGCATGGGCCTTGCCGAGCACCCGGGTGGTGGTGGAGAGCACGATGTCCCGGGTGGTGGCGTGGACCGAGAGGCCGAATTCGGTGGGGGTCTCGCTGATGCGGACGTTCGAGTCGACCTGCTCGCCGTCGATCTGGTGGAAGTCGACGAAGTTGAACAGGACGTCGATGAGCCGGCCGGCGCGCGCCGTGCGCTGGATGGCGGGCATCGGGTAGCGCCGGTGGTCCCAGACCTCCAGCTCCCGCTCGAAGACCTGGCGTACGAGCTCTCCCCAGGTGCGGGAGCGCCGGTCGTGGGCGAACGGCAGCGAGTTCAGGTGCATGCCGTAGACCTGCTCGGCGCCCGCGATCTCGGGCCGGGCGTGGCACACCAGACCGGTGAAGAAGGCGGCTTCGCCGGTGAGCTGGCTCATCACCTTCAGGTGCGCGGCGTGCAGGACGCTCTTGAGGGAGACCCCCTTCGCCGCGGCGAGTGCGCCCAGCCCGTCCGCCAGGTCGGCGAACTCGATCCGGGCCCGGTGCGAGCCGGCCGGTGCGCCCTCGGCCTCGGCCCAGCCGGCCGGCAGCTCGAACTTGGCGTGCTCGGCGAGGATGCCGGACCAGTAGGCGCGGTCCTCCTCGGACGCGAGGGATTCCAGCTCGCCCGCGATGAAGTCGGCGTAGCGCACCGGGAGCCGGTCGTCGTCGGGCCGGCCGCCGTCGCGGATGGTCCGGTAGGTCTCCAGCAGCTCCATCACCAGCGAGGCGTGGCTCCAGCCCTCCAGGATGACGTGGGATTCGGTGAGGCTCAGCCACCAGGCGCCGGAGCCCTCGACGTGGGCGGCCACCCGCAGCAGCGGTGCCCGGTCCAGCTCGAAGAGGTCCTCGCGCTGTGCGCGGACGTAGCCGCGCAGCGCCTGCTCCAGGCCTGACCGGTCGAGGCCGGTCAGGTCGTGTACGGGGACGGGGACGTCGACCTCGCCGTGAACGACCTGCATCGGGACGCCGTAGCCGACGGCGTGCACGGAGGTGCGCAGGACGTCGTGCCGGGCGACCACGTGCCGGACCGCCGCGGCGAGCGCCGGGCCGTCGAACGGGGTTTCGTCCTTGATCCGGAACGAGGTGACGTTGTGGTAGTTGCTGCGGCCGCCGTCGTCGAGGAGCTCGACGACCATGCCGGCCTGGATCTGGGAGAGCGGGTAGGCGTCGTCGGCGCCCGGCGGCACCTTCGCCCGGTCCTCCTCCGTGATCAGTGCGAACGGCAGCACCGCCGCCTCCTCCTGGGTGGTGTCCTGCGCGGTGGCGTGCTCCGCCGTCCGCGCGACGGTCCGGTACTCGAAGACCTCGCGGACGCCGATGGCGAATCCGGCCGCCCGCAGCGCGCCGACCAGCGGAACGGCTCGGATCGAGTCGCCTCCGAGGTCGAAGAAGCTGTCGTGGACGCCGATCCGTTCGACGCCGAGGACCTTCTGCCAGATCTCGGCGATCCGCCGCTCGGTCTCGTCGCGCGGGGCGACGTAGGCGGTGTCGGAGGCCAGCGCGGCGTCGCCGGGGGCGGGCAGGGCCCGCCGGTCGGTCTTGCCGTTGGCGTTGAGCGGGATGCGGTCCACGGGCACGAAGGCGGCGGGGACCATGTAGTCGGGCAGTGCGGCGGCCAGGTGGTCGCGCAGGTCGCTCAGGCCCGGGGCGGCTCCGTCGGCGGGCACGAAGTAGCCGACCAGCCGCTTCTCTCCCGGGGTGTCCTCGCGGACCAGGACCACCGCGTCGCGTACGCCGGGGTGGGTGCCCAGTGCGGTGGAGATCTCGCCGAGTTCGATGCGGAAGCCGCGGATCTTGACCTGGTCGTCGATCCGGCCGAGGAAGTCGAGGCTGCCGTCGGGGAGCCTGCGGGCCAGGTCGCCGGCCCGGTAGAGGCGGGCTCCGGGCTCTTCGCCGTAGGGGTCGGGGACGAACCGCTCCGCGGTCAGCGCGGGGCGACCCAGGTAGCCGCGGGCCACGCCCGGGCCGCCGACGTGGATCTCGCCCGGCACGCCGAGCGGCACGAGGTGGCCGTCGCGGTCCAGCAGGACGGTCCGCAGGTCGTCGAGGGGGCCGCCGACGGGGCTGCTCAGTGGGCGGGCGATGTCCTCGGCCGTCAGGCGGTGGTGGGTGACGTGGACGGTGGTCTCGGTGATCCCGTACATGTTGACCAGCTCGGGGGCGTCGAGCCCCAGCCGGTCCGTCCACGGCGCGAGTTCGCCGACCTCCAGCTTCTCGCCGCCGAAGACGACGGTGCGCAGGGCGAGCCGACCGGTGCGCGGGTCGCCGTCGCGGGCGGCGCCGACGAGCGAGCGGAACGCGGACGGGGTCTGGTTGAGGACGGTGACCCGCTCCTCGGCGAGGAGGCCGAGGAACTCGTCGGGGGAACGGGTGACGGACTGCGGGACGACGACCAGCCGGCCTCCGTACAGCAGGGCTCCCCACAGCTCCCAGACGGAGAAGTCGAAGGCGTAGGAGTGGAAGAGCGTCCACACGTCGCCGGGGCCGAAGTGGAAGGCGTCCTCGGTGGCGGTGAACAGGCGCAGCACGTTGGCGTGGGTCAGGCAGACGCCCTTGGGCTTTCCGGTGGATCCGGAGGTGTAGATGACGTAGATCAGGTCCTGCGGGCCCGCGGCCGACCGCGGGTCGGAGTCCGGCTGCGCCGCCAGTTCCGCGGCGAGCGCGGGCGCGTCGAGGACGAGCAGCTCGCCCTCGTAGCGCCCTTCGAGTGCGCCGGCCGCCGCGCGTTCGGTGAGGACGACGGGGGCGGCGGCGTCCTCGGCGATGTAGGCGAGCCGGTCCGCCGGGTAGGACGGGTCGAGGGGGACGTAGGCGCCGCCGGCCTTGAGGACGCCGAGGAGTGCGGGCACGAGTTCCGTGCCGCGTTCCAGGCAGACGCCGACCAGGGTGCCGGGGCGGACGCCCCGGGCGCGCAGCAGGTGGGCCACCCGGTTGGCGCGGGCGTTGAGCTCCGCGTAGGTGAGGCGGATGCCTTCATAGGTGACGGCCGTCGCCGCGGGGGTGCGTCGGGCCTGCTCCTCGAAGGCGCCGTGGACGGTGCGTGCGGGGGCGACCGCGGTGGCCGGCCGGGCGCCGGTCCAGTCGGCGATCAGCAGCTCCCGCTCGCCGGCCGGGAGGTACGCGGCCCGGGCGTCGCCTTCGGCGTCGGCGGCCATCGCTTCGAGGACGGCCCGGTACATGGCGGCGAGCCGTTCGGCGTGGGGCCGGGACAAGACGGCGGTGTTCGTCTTCAGGTTGAGGTGTCCGGCGAGGGTGGTGACCGCCAGCGCGAACTCGATGCCGCCGGATCCGACGCCGGACTCGACGTCCACCAGGTCGGTGTCGACCATCCGGAAGTCCTGGTAGTTGAAGACGACGTCGACGAGGCGCCGGCCGCCGGCCTGCCGCTGCATGGCGGGCAGCGGGAACTGGCGGTGCGGCCAGAGCGCGACTTCCTGGGCGAAGACCTGCCGGACCAGTTCCCGCCAGGTGCGGGCCGTGCGGTCGACGGCGAACGGCACGGTGTTGACGTACATGCCGTAGACGCGGTCGGCGCCCGCCGCCTCGGGGCGGGTGTCGCAGACCAGGCCGGTGAAGAAGGAATCCTCGACGGTGAGCTGGCTCATCACCTTCAGGTGGGCGGCGTGCAGCACCGCCTTGAGGGAGGCCTGCGCGGTGGCGGCCAGGTCCCGCAGCCGCGGTTCCAGGTCGAGCAGGGGCACCCGGATCCGGTAGGCCTCGGCCCGGTCGGTGGCTTCGGTCTCGCCCCAGCCTGTGGGGAGTTCGAACTTCTCGTGGTCCGAGGTGAGCCGCTGCCAGTGGCCGCGGTCCTCCGCCGAGTCCAGGGAGGCCAGCTCGGCGGCGATGAAGTCGGCGAAGCGGACGGACGGGGCGGGCTGCTCGTCCGTGTCCGGCCGGCCGTCCCTGATCTGCTCGTAGGTGCGGAGCAGTTCCATCATGAGCGCGTGGTAGCTCCAGCCCTCGGTGATGGCGTGGGACTCGGTGAGCGCGAGGTGCCAGGCCCGGTCGCTCTCGACGAGGGCCGCGACCCGCAGCAGTGGGGCCGTGGACAGCTCGAAGAGGTCGGCCTTCTCGGCATCGACGAAGCGGCGTACGGCCTCGTTCTGCGCCGGGGCGTCCAGGCCGCGCAGGTCGTGCACGGCGAACGGGGTCCGGGCCTCGGTGTGGACGAGCTGCAGGGGTGTGGAGAACCCGGTGAGCCGGAAGGAGGTGCGCAGCACGTCGTGCCGGGCGGTGACGAGGCGGGTCGCGGTGCGCAGCGCCTCGGCGTCGAAGGGGACTCCGTCGCGGATCCGGTTGACGCTGACGTTGTGGTACTTGGCTCCGGCGTGGTCGGCGAGCATCTCGACGGCCATGCCGATCTGCACCTGGGAGAGGGGGTAGCCGTCGTCGAGGCCGGCGGGCAGCAGTTGCCGGTCCGCTTCGGTGAGCAGGGCGAAGGGGGCGATGCCGGGCTTCGGCTCGGCGGGTGCGGGGCGGCCCGTGGCGATCTCGGCGACGGCCGCGACGGTGCGGCCTTCGAATATCTCGCGGACGCCTATGTCGAATCCGGCTTCGCGCAGGGCGCCGATCAGGGACACGACCCGGATCGAGTCGCCGCCCAGGTCGAAGAAGCCGTCGTGCACGCCGACCCGTTCGACGCCGAGGACCCGCTGCCACACCTCGGCGATGCGCTGCTCGGCGCTGGTGCGCGGGGCGGTGTAGGAGGTGGTGGCGGCGAG
This sequence comes from Streptomyces sp. NBC_01244, assembly GCF_035987325.1. Classification (NCBI taxonomy): domain Bacteria; kingdom Bacillati; phylum Actinomycetota; class Actinomycetes; order Kitasatosporales; family Streptomycetaceae; genus Streptomyces; species Streptomyces sp. NBC_01244. The sequence goes on along the minus strand of NZ_CP108489.1, from coordinate 243,830 downwards.
CGCGGAGCGGTCGGGGGCGGGCAGGGCCCGCCGGTCGGCCTTCCCGTTGGCGGTGAGCGGGATGGCGTCCAGGACGACGAAGGCGGCCGGGACCATGTGCGGGGGCAGGGCGGTGGCGAGGGCGGCGCGCAGGGCGGCCGGGGACGGTTCGTGGCCGTCGGCGGCGCGGACGTACGCGACGAGCTGCCGGTCGCCGGGGGTGTCCTCGCGTACGACGGCGACGGCGTCGCCGACCTCGGGGAGCCGGGCGAGGGCGTCCTCGATCTCGCCGAGCTCGATCCGGAAGCCGCGCAGTTTGACCTGGTGGTCGACGCGGCCCAGGAAGTCGATCTGTCCGTCGGGCAGGAGGCGCACCGAGTCGCCGGTGCGGTAGAGCCGGGCGCCGGGTTCGGCGGCGTAGGGGTCGGGCAGGAAGCGGTCGGCGGTCAGGTCGGGGCGGCCCAGGTAGCCGCGGGCGAGGCCTGTGCCGGCGATGTACAGCTCGCCGGGTACGCCGGCCGGGACGGGCCGCAGGGCGGCGTCGAGAATGCGCAGGGCGGAGCCCGGCACGGGCCGGCCGATGGGCGGACGGACGGCGCCGGCCAGTGGGTCGCTCATCGAGGCGCACACGGTGGTCTCGGTCGGCCCGTAGGCGTTGACCATCCGGCGGCCGGGTGACCAGGCGGCGACCAGGTCCGGGGTGCAGGCCTCCCCGGCGACCACCAGGGTGGCGGCGGCGGGCAGTCCGCCGTCCGCCGGCAGCACGCTCAGCACGGAGGGGACCAGCGTGAGGTGGGTGATGTCCTGCTCGAAGGCGAGCCGGGTGAGCTCCGGGCCCGGCCGGAGCCGGTCGGCGGGGGCGAGGACGAGCGTCGCTCCGGAGAGGACGGACTGGGCGAGGTCGGCGAAGGCCGCGTCGAAGCTGGCCGACGCGAACTGCAGGACCCGGTCTCCGGCGCCGATGCCGAACGCCTCGGCCTGCGCGGCCGCGAGGTTGGCGGTGCCGCGGTGGGTGACGACGACTCCCTTGGGACGGCCCGTCGATCCCGAGGTGTAGATGACGTAGGCGGCGTGGTCGGGGGTGAGCCCGGTCGCGGGGGCGGTGGCGGGCAGGGCGGCCAGGGCGTCCGCGTCCCGGTCCAGGCAGACGGTGGCGGCCCCGTGCTCCGGCAGCCGCTCCAGCAGGTGCTCCTGGGTGACGAGGACGGGCGCGCCGGAGTCGGCGAGCATGTACGCGAGTCGGTCGGCGGGGTAGGCGGGGTCGAGCGGGACGTAGGCGCCTCCGGCCTTCATGATGCCGAGCAGGCCGACGATCAGGTCGGGGCCGCGTTCGGCGCTGATGGCGACGAGCGTCTCCGGGCCGACGCCGAGTTCGGTGAGGCGGTGCGCCAGCCGGTTGGCCCGCGCGTCGAGTTCGGCGTAGCTGAGGACCGTGCCCTCGTGGGCGACGGCGGGCGCGTCCGGGGTGCGGGCGACGTGCGCGGCGAACTGCTCGGGCACGGTGCGCGGGGTGCCGGACGGGGCGCTGCCGGTCAGCGGTGCCAGCAGTTCCAGCTCCGCGGCGGGGAGGGTGAGGGCACGGGCGTCGCCGTCGACGCCTGCGGCCATCGCTTCGAGGACGGCCCGGTAGAGGCCGGCGAGGCGTTCGGCGTTGGTCTGGCTCAGGGCGTGCGTGTGGCTGCTGAGGCCGAGCCGGCCGCCGAGCACGGAGACGTGCAGGGCGAACTCGGTGGCGGCGTCGTGGACGGCGCCGGCCATGTCCACACGGTCGGTGTCGACCTGGTGGAAGTCGAGGTAGTTGAAGACCACGTCGATGAGGCGGTGGCCGTCCGCGAGGCGCTGGATCGCGGGCAGCGGGTAGCGGCGGTGCGGCCAGGTCGCGGCCTCGCGGGCGAAGACCTGCTGGGCCAGTTCGCGCCAGGTGCGGGCGGAGCGGCTGTCGTGCGGGTGGGGCAGCGTGTTGAGGTGCATGCCGTACACGCGGTCGGCGCCGAGGGCTTCGGGGCGGCCGTGCGAGACGACGCCGGTGTGGAACGCCGGCTCGTCGGTCAGCATGCTCATCACCTTCAGGTGCGCGGCATGCAGGACGCTCTTGTACGAGACGCGGGCGGCGGCCGCGAAGGCCCGCAGCCCGCGCTCCAGCGGGACCAGGTCCACCCGGGCGCGGGAGGCGCGGCGGGGGGTCGCCGGGTCGCCGGCCCAGCCGGCGGGCAGGGTGAAGGGGACATGGGTGTCCAGGGTCCGCTGCCAGTGGGCGCGGTCCTCGGCGGAGTCGAGGGATTCCAGCTCGCCGGCGATGAAGTCGGCGTACCGGACGGGGACCGGCTCGGGCTCGGAGGCCGTGCCGGTGTCACGGAGCTGCCGGTAGCAGTCGAGGATCTCCATGAGGAGGGAGTGGTGGCTCCAGCCCTCGGTGACGACGTGCGGCTGGGTGAGGCCCAGGTACCAGGAGTCGTCGCCGTCGATGAGGGCGGCGACGCGCAGCAGTGGGGCCCGGTTCAGGTCGAAGAGCCGTGCGCCCTCCTCCGTGCGGAAGGTGCCCAGGGCGGCGGACCGCTCGTCCTCGCCCAGGAGGCGCAGGTCGTGGACGGTGACGGGGACTTCGGCGGTGGTGTGCACGAGCTGCATGGGCACCGAGTACGCGGCCAGCTCCACCGAGGTGCGCAGGATGTCGTGGCGGGCGGTCACGGTGCGGGCGGCGGCGCGGAGCGCCGGCTCGTCGAAGGCGGTGCCGTCGGGGTCCTGGATCCGGAAGAGGCTGACGTTGTGGTAGCGGTTGGCGCCGTCCTCCGCGAGCATCTCGACGACCATGCCGGTCTGGACGAGGGACAGCGGATAGGCGTCCTGGACCCCGGCGGGCAGCGCGGCCCGGTCGGAGGCGGTGATGAGCGCGAAGGGCTCCACACCGGTGAAGGCCGTGCTGTCGGGGGCGGGACGGCCGGTCAGCAGCTCGGCGAGGCGAGCCGTGGTGCGGTACTCGAAGACGTCCCGGACGCCGATGTCGAAGCCGGCGGCGCGCAGGGCGCCGACGAGGGCGACGGCGCGGATGGAGTGCCCGCCGATGTCGAAGAAGTCGTCGTGCACGGAGACGCGTTCGCGTTGCAGGACGGTGCGCCAGACCGAGGCGATCCGCTCCTCGGTGTCGGTGCGGGGCGCGGTGTGGGTGTCCTGGCTGGCGTCGGCTCCGGGGGTGGGGAGGGCGCGTCGGTCGACCTTGCCGTTGGCGTTGAGGGGCATGGCTTCCAGCGCCACGTAGGCGGTGGGGACCATGTAGTCGGGCAGGCGGAGTGCGGCGAACTTCGCCAGGTCGGCGTCTGTGACCTCGGTGTTCTCGGGGACGTAGTGGGCGACGAGCTGCTTTTCGCCTTCGGCGGGCTCGTGGACGCCGACGAACACCTCCCGGACGGCCGGGTGTTCCGCCAGTACGGCCTGGACCTCGCCGAGCTCGACGCGGTAGCCGCGGATCTTGACCTGGTCGTCGATCCGGCCCAGGAACTCCACGTCCCCGCCCGGGCCACGGCGGACCAGGTCACCGGTCCGGTAGAAACGCGCACCCGCGTGCCCCGCGAAGGGATCCGGGAGGAAACGCTCCGCCGTCAGGTCCGCACGGCCGGCGTAGCCACGGGCCACACCGGTGCCACCCACGTACAGCTCACCGGGCACACCGACCGGGACCGGCTGGAGCCACCGGTCGAGGACGTACATCGTCATGTTGGGCAGGGGAAGGCCGATCGGGACGACCTCGGAGGGCTGCTCGTCCTCGACGGGGAAGACGCAGGAGCCCACGGAGGCCTCGGTCGGGCCGTACTCGTTGATCAGCCCGCCCGGGCCCAGCAGGTCCAGCCACCGGTTCGCCAGCCCGCCGGGCAGCGCCTCGCCGGCGACCACGATGACACCGGCCAGTGCGGCCGCGGTCTCGTCGTCGAGCTGGTGCCCCAACATTTCCAGGTGGCCGGGGGTGAGCTTGATGAAGCTGTACGGGGCTTCGGCCGCGAGGTGTCGGCCGAGGTCGGCCAAGTCGACGTCGGCCGAAACGGTGTGCACGGACTGCCCCGCCACCAGCGGAGCCCACAGGTTCGGCACGACCAGGTCGAAGGCGACCGAGGAGAACAGCGGCGCACCACCCGAACCCCGCGAAGCCAACTCCCGAGCCGCCCACCCCACATGGTTCACCAGACCCCGGTGGGTGACCTCCACGCCCTTGGGGGTGCCGGTCGATCCCGAAGTGAAGATGACGTACGCGAGCCGGTCCAAGTCCTCGATCCGGGCGGGCACCGTGTCCGGATGGCCGTCCAGGTCCGGGAGCTCGCCCTCCAGCACCACGCGGGCGCCCGAAGTCTCCACGATCGCGGCGAGGCGCTCGGCCGGATAGGACGGATCCACCGGCACATACGTGCCACCCGCCTTCCACACACCCAGCAGGGCCGCGATCAGATCCGGACCACGGTCCAAGACCACCGCCACCCGAGACTCGGCCTCCACCCCACGGGCACGCAGGAAATGCGCCACCCGGTTAGCGCGAGCATCCAGTTCGGCGTAAGAGACGCTCCCCCACGCACCGCGAACGGCGACCGCATCCGGCGATTCCAGGACGCGGACCTCGAACAACTCCAGCACCGAGGCCGTTTCCGCCTCGACCGTGGAGTCGTTCCACTCCACCAGCTCCCGACGCAGCTCCTCCACCGACAGGTGGGGCTGGAGCGCGGATCCCTCCGGGTCCCCCGCCATCGCCTCCAGTACCGAGCGGAGCAGCGCCGCCAGCCGGTCGGTGGCGGTCCTGCTCAGGGAGCGCGGGCTCGCGGTCAGCACGAGGTGGCCGATTCGGGCCGAAACGCCGAGCGGGAACTCGGTGGGGCTGTCGTCGATGCTGGCGAGGTAGTCGACGCGGTCCCGGTCGACCTGGTCGAAGTCGTGGTAGCTGAACCGCATGTCGATCAGCCGCTCGCCGTCACTCAGCTCGCGCTGGATGACGGGCATGGGGTAGCCGCGGTGGGGCCAGAGCTCGATCTCGCGGGCGTAGACCTGCTCGACGAGCTCCCGCCAGGTGCGGGCCGTGCGGTCGAAGGCGAAGGGGAGGGTGTTGAGGTGCATGCCGTAGACCCGGTCCGCCCCCAGCACCTCGGGGCGGGCGTTGCAGACGAGCCCCGAGAAGAAGCGTTCCTCCTCGGTGATCAGGCTGAGTGTCTTGAGGTGCGCGGCGTGCAGCACGCTCTTGAGCGACCCGCCGGCCTTGGCGGCGAGTGCGCGCAGCCGGTCCTCCAGGTCGTGGAAGGGCACGGGGACGCGGTACGGCCGGCCGTCGTCCGCCGGGTCGCCGGCCCAGGCGGCGGGGACCGCGAGGCGGGCGTGGTTCTCGACGATGCCCTGCCAGTAGCCGCGGGACTCCTCGGAAGCGAGCGTGTCGAGCTCGGCGGCGACGAAGTCCGCGAAGCGCACGGTGGTCGGCTCCGCGGTCTCCGCGGCCGGCCCGCCCTCGCGGATGCGCCGGTACTCGCCCAGCACCTCCATCAGGAAGGAGTGGTGGCTCCAGCCGTCGAGGATGGCGTGGCACTCGGTGTTGGTGAGCCACCAGCTGCCGTCGGCCGCGGTGTGGGCGTGCAGCCGCAGCAGCGGGGCATTCGACAGGTCGAGAGGGTCGGCCCGCTCGGCGACCGTGAACTCCCGCAGCGAGGCGAGGAGCTCCTCCTCCGCCAGGTGTCGCAGGTCTCGGACGCCGACCGGGATCCGCGCCGCGGCGTGCACCAGTTGCATCGGCACGGAGTAGCCGGAGAGGTCCACGGAGGTCCGCAGCACGTCGTGGCGGGCGGTGACCAGGTCCGCTGCCGCGCGCAGCGCCTCCTCGTCGAAGGGGCGGTCGTCGCGGATCCGGAAGGAGGTGACGTTGTGGTACGGGTGGCGGCCGTCGTCGGTCAACATCTCGACGACCATGCCGAGCTGGACCTGGGACAGCGGGTAGGCATCCGCGAGCCCGGCCGGCAGCTTGCCGCGGTCCTCGTCCGTGAGCAGCGCGAACGGCTCCACGGCCGTGTGCGCGGTGGCCGGCGCCGGGCGCCCGGTGGCCAGTTCGGCGAGGCGGGCGACGGTCCGGTACTCGAAGACGTCGCGGACGGCCACGTCGTATCCGGCCTCGCGGAGACGTCCGACGAGGTTGACCGCGCGGATGGAGTGGCCGCCGAGGTCGAAGAAGCCGTCCTCGACGCTGACCCGGTCCAGGCCCAGGACGTCCTGCCAGACGGCGGCGATCCGCTCCTCCACGACCGTGCGGGGGGCAACGTGGCGGGAGGAGCCGACGGCGTCGCCGCCCGGGGCCGGGAGGGCCCGCTTGTCGAGCTTGCCGTTGGTGGTCAGCGGGAGGGCCTCGAGCGGGACGAACGCGGCCGGGACCATGTACTCGGGGAGTGCGGCGGCCAGCAGGGAGCGGAGCTCGGCGGGAGCCGGTCTGTTCTCCGCGTCCGAGGTCACGTAGGCGACGAGCCGCGCGTCGCCCGGCTCGTCCTCGCGGACCACGACGACGGCGTCACGGACCGCCGGGTGCCCGGCCAGGATGTTCTCGATCTCGCCGAGTTCGATGCGGAAGCCGCGGATCTTGACCTGGTCGTCGATGCGGCCCAGGAACTCCAGCTGCCCGTCGGGCAGACGCCGGGCCAGGTCCCCCGAGCGGTAGAGGCGCGCACCAGCCGGACCGTACGGGTCGGGGACGAAGCGGGCGGCGGTGAGCTCGGGGCGGCCTAGGTAGCCGCGGGCCACACCGGGGCCTCCGACGTGGATCTCGCCGGGGACGCCGACCGGCACCAGCCGGCCGTGGGCGTCGAGCAACTGCACCGTCAGGTCGGCGAGGGGATGGCCGACGGGGTTGCCGGCCTGCGGGTCGAGGTCCGCCTCGGTGAGCCTGCGGTAGGTCGTGTGGACGGTGGTCTCGGTGATCCCGTACATGTTGACGAGAGCGACCCGGTCCAGGCCGAGGCGGTCGGTCCACGGCTTCAGCTCCGCGACCTCCAGCTTCTCGCCGGCGAAGACGACGGCCCGCAGCGCGAGCCGGTCCACGCGCGGGTCGCCGTCGCGGGCGGCGCCCACCAGGGAGCGGAACGCGGACGGCGTCTGGTTCAGGACGGTGACGCCCTCCTCGACCAGGAGGTCGAGGAACTCCTCGGGCGAGCGGGTGACCGCGTACGGGACGACGACCAGCCGGCCGCCGTGCAGCAGCGCCCCCCACATCTCCCACACGGAGACGTCGAAGGCGTAGGAGTGGAACAGCGGCCAGACGTCGGTCTCGGCGAAGGCGTAGTGCTCCCGGCCGCGCCGCATCAGCCGCGCGACGTTCTCGTGCGTGAGCGCGACGCCCTTGGGGCGGCCCGTGGAGCCGGAGGTGTAGATCGTGTAGATCAGGTTCTCCGGGGTGCCCGAGAGGTCCGGGTTGGTGTCCGGCTGCGCGGCGAGCACCTGGCCCGCCTGGTCCAGCAGCACCCGCTCGCCGTCGAAGCGGCCCTCCAGGACCGGAGCCAGCGCGGAGGTGGTCAGGACGACTTTCGCCTTCGCGTCGCTCACGATGTAGGCGAGCCGGTCGGCCGGGTTCGCCGGGTCCAACGGCAGGTATGCCGCCCCCGCCTTCAACACGCCCAGCAGCGCCGGCAGCAGCTCGCCGTCCCGCTCCAGGCACAGACCCACCAGGTCCTCCGGACCCACACCCATGCTCACGAGCAGGTGCGACACGCGGTTCGCCCGCGCGTTCAGCTCGGCGTACGTCAGATCGGTGCCGGCGCAGGACACGGCCACCGCGTCGGGGGTGCGCGCGGCCTGCTCCTCGAACACCTCGTGGACGCGACGGACCACCGGGTCCACCACCGCGGGACCACCCGCGAGCAGCACCCGCTCGTCCGCGCCCAGCATCTCCAGACCCGACACCCGAGCCCCCGGAGCCACCACCGCCGACTCCAGCAGCCGGACCAGGTGACCGGCCATGCGCTCCACCGTCTCGCGGTCGAACAACGCCGTCGCGAATTCCAGATGGCCGCCGAGCGAGCCGTCGGGCGCTTCCCGCAGCTGGAGGTCGAGGTCGAACTTCGCGCTGCGGTTGGTGCCGTGGTACGGCTCGGCCGTCACCCCGGCCAGTTCGAAGGCGCTGGTCCGCTCGCCGTGCATGGTGAACGCGACCTGGAACAGCGGGGTGCGCGACAGGTCCCGCTCGGGCTGGAGCTCGTCGACGAGCTGCGCGAAGGGCACGGCCTGGTGGTCGAAGGCGTCGAGCACGGTGGCGCGGGTCGCGGACAGCAGGTCCTCGAAGGCCGGGTCGCCGTCGAGGCGGCCGCGTAGGACGAGGCTGTTGATGCCGTATCCGATGAGGCCCTGGAGGTCGGGGTGGCTGCGGCCGGAGCTGATCGTGCCGACCGCGATGTCCGTACGGCCGCTGTAGCGGGCGAGCAGGGTCTGGAACGCGGCGAGCACCACCATGAACGGGGTGGCCTCGTGGCGTGCGGCGAGCGACCGGATGCGGGTGGCGAGGTCCGTCGGCAGGGCGAAGGCCACCGAGTCGCCGGAGGCGTCGCGCACGGCGGGGCGCGGCCGGTCGGTGGGCAGTTCGAGGGGTTCCAGGCCGGCCAGCTGCTGCTTCCAGTGGTCGACCTGGTTCGCGAGCGCGCCGCCGTTCAGCTCGGCGCGCTGCCAGGCCGCGTAGTCGGCGTACTGGACGGGCAGCGGGGCGAGCGGCTGCGTGCTGCCGCCTTCGGCGAACGTCCGGTACAGGACGGACAGTTCCTGTCCGAAGACGCTGGTGGACCAGGCGTCGCAGGCGATGTGGTGGAAGACGACGGCGAGGACGTGGTCGTCGGCGGTGTGGCGCAGCAGCCGGCCGCGTACGGGCCATTCGGCGGCCAGGTCGAAGGGGCGCGACATGTCGTGCTCGACGGCGGCGAGGATGCTGCTCTCGTCGGGCGTCTCGGTGACCGTCAGCGGTGCGGGGCGGGGGGCGTCGATGATCTGGGCCGGCTCGTCGCCGACGAGCGCGTACCGGGTGCGCAGGACCTCGTGCCGGTCGAGCAGGGCCTGCCAGGCGCGGCCCAGGGCGTCGGTGTCGAGGGGGCCGCGCAGGCGCAGGACCAGCGGTACGAGGTACTCGATGCCCTCGGGCTCCAGCCGGTTCAGGAACCACATCTGCTGCTGCCCGTACGACAGCGGCAGGGCGGCGTCGCGGTCGGCACGCGGGATGGAGTTCCGGCGGGCGGCGCCGCGGCGGCCGGCGAGGCGGCGACGCAGCAGCTCCTCGCGCAGGGTGTCGGCGCCGCTGTCGGCGCCGGTGTCGGCGCCCGGAACGATCTGGCCTGTGTCACCGGTCGTCGTCATGCTTCGAGCTCCTTCACCAGCAGTTCGTCATTCACCAGTTCCGAGTCGGTGAGCGCGGCGATCTCCGCCCTGATGCGCTCCTCGACGGTGGCCGCCAGCCGGGCGACCGTGGGGCCCTCGAACACCGTCCGCACCGCGAAGTCGATCTCGAACTCCTCCTGGATGCGGGAGATGAGCCGGATCGCGAGGATCGAGTTGCCGCCGATGTGGAAGAAGTTGTCGTGCGCGCCGACCTGGGCGCCCAGCAGATCCGTCCAGATCTCGGCGATGCGTTCCTCCACCGGTCCGCTCGGCGGTACGTGCCGGTCGGCGTCCTGGCCGGCGTCGGCTCCGGGGGTGGGGAGGGCGCGTCGGTCGACCTTGCCGTTGGCGTTGAGGGGCATGGCTTCCAGCGCCACGTAGGCGGTGGGGACCATGTAGTCGGGCAGGCGGAGTGCGGCGTGCTCGGCGAGGTCGCCGTCCGTGACCTCGGCCCCGCTGTTCTCCGCCACGTAGTGGGCGACGAGCTGCTTTTCGCCTTCGGCGGGCTCGTGGACGCCGACGAACACCTCTCGGAGGGAGGGGTGTTCCGCCAGGACGGCCTGGATCTCGCCGAGTTCGACGCGGTAGCCGCGGATCTTGACCTGGTCGTCGATCCGGCCCAGGAACTCCACGTCCCCGCCCGGGCCACGGCGGACCAGGTCACCGGTCCGGTAGAAACGCGCACCCGCGTGCCCCGCGAAGGGATCCGGGAGAAAACGCTCCGCCGTCAGGTCCGCACGGCCGGCGTAGCCGCGAGCCACACCCGTGCCACCCACGTACAGCTCACCCGGCACACCCACCGGGACCGGCTGCAACCGGCCGTCCAGTACGTACATCGTCATGTTCGGCAGCGGCCGCCCGATCGGCTGGACCTCCACCGCCGAATCCTCCGGAACCTCGAACACCGAGGTACCCACCGACGCCTCCGTCGGCCCGTACTCATTGATCAAACGCGTCCCCGGAGCCAGCGCACGCCACCGCTCCAACGTCCCCCGCGAAAACGGCTCACCCGCCACCACCAACACCGGAGCCAAAGCCCCCGCCTCTGCCCCACCCAACTGCAAGGACAGCACGTCCAAATGGCCCGGGGTGAGTTTGACGAAGCTGAAGGGCTCGGCCGCCGCGAGGTGCTTGCCGAGGTCCGCGAGGTCCGTGTCCTGGGGCAGCAGGAACAGGCGCTGGCCGGTGACGAGCGGCACCCACAGGTTCGGTACGACGAGGTCGAAGGCGATCGAGGAGAACAGCGGGGCTCCGCCGTTGTCGGTCGGCGCCAGCTCCCGAGCGGCCCACGCCACGTGGTTGACCAGACCGCGGTGGGTGACCTCGACGCCCTTGGGCGTACCCGTCGAACCCGAGGTGAAGATGACGTACGCGAGCCGGTCCAGGTCCTCGACCCGCTCGGGCGGGGTCGTGGGCCGGGCCGCGATGGCGGCCGCGTCCGCGTCCGTGTCGACCAGGACCGCTCCGTCGCCGGCGTGCCCGGCGTAGGCGGTGCTGGTGACGATGGTCCGGGCGTCGGCGGTCGCGCGGATCGCGGCGAGCCGGTCGGGCGGGCAGGTGGGGTCGACCGGGACGTAGGCGGCGCCGGCCTTCCACACGGCCAGCAGGGTGACGATCAGCTCGGGGCTCCGGTCGAGGAGCACGGCGACCCGGGATTCGGCGCGCACGCCGCGGGAGCGCAGCTCGTGGGCGAGCCGGTTGGCGCGGGCGTCGAGGTCGGCGTAGCGGACGGTCTCGGAGCCGTGGGCGACGACGGGGGCGTCGGGGTCCGCGGTGGCCCATGCCTCGAAGAGGCCGAGGACGCTCTCCGACTCGGCGGCGATGCCGGTGTCGTTCCAGCCGGCGAGCAGCTGGTGCCGCTCTTGGCCGTCGAGCAGGTCGAACGCGGCCAGCGGCAGGTCCGGGCGGGCGGCGGCCTCTCGGAGCAGCGCCACGAAGTGCCGGGCCATCCGCTCCGCGGTGGTGTGGTCGAAGAGGGAGGCGGCGTACTCCAGGACGCCGTCCAGGGCCCCGTCCTCGGTGTGCCGCATGAACAGCGACAGGTCCGTCTTGGCGACCTGCCAGGCGGCGGTGAAGGCCGCCATGTCGGTGTCCTCGGTGGCGACGCTGGTGACGCCCTCGCTGTGCAGGTCGAAGGCGACCTGGTAGAGGGGCGTGCGCGAGAGGTCCCGCTCGGGCTGGAGCTCGTCGACGAGCCGCTCGAAGGGGAGTTCCTGGTGGGCGAAGGCGGACCGGGCGGTCGCCCGGACCCGGTCCAGGGCCTCGGCGAAGTTCAGGCCGGGCTCCAGCCGGCAGCGGACGACCAGCGAGTTCAGGAAGAAGCCGACGGTGCCCTCGGTCTCGGGGTTGCCGCGTCCGGCCACCGGGGTGCCCACCGGAACGTCCCACTGGCCGCTGTAGCGGGCGACGAGCGCGGCGTAGGCGGTGAGCAGGGTCATGAAGGGCGTGGCGCCGTGCGCGCGGCCCAGCTCGGTGAGGCGGGCGGCCAGTTCGGGGGCCACCTGGAAGGGGACGACGGCGCCGCGCGGGTCGCGTTCGCCCGGGCGCGGCCGGTCGGTGGGCAGGTCGAGGGGGGCGATGCCGTCGAGGGCGCCGCGCCAGTGGTCGAGCTCCCGCGCGATGAACTCCTCGGTGTGCCGGGCCTGCTGCCAGGAGCCGTAGTCGGCGTACTGGACGGCCGGGTCGGTGAGGCGGGGTGCGCGTCCCTCTGCGTGGGCCGCGCACAGCTCGCGCAGTTCGCGCTCCAGGATGACGGTGGACCAGCCGTCGACGGTGATGTGGTGGAGCGTCAGCAGGAGGACGTGGTCCTCCCCCGGGGTCCGGGCGAGCAGGGCCCGCCACAGCGGGCCGCGCGCCAGGTCGAAGCCGCGCCGGAACTGCTCGCCGAACAGGGCTCCGAGGCCGTCCCGGTCGCGGTCGGCGATGTCCTCGACGCGCAGTTCGACGCGGTCGGCAGCCGGCTCGGCGATGACCTGGTACGGCTCGCCGCCCCGGTCCGGGTAGCGGGTGCGCAGCGCCTCGTGGCGGGCGGTGAGGGTGTCGAGGGCGTGCCGCACGGTATCGGTGGCGGTGGTGGCGGGCAGCCGCAGGAACAGCGGCGCCACCCACTCGGGGCTGCCGGGGTGCATGCGGTCGAGGAACCAGAGGCGGCTCTGCCCGGAGGAGAGCGGCAGGGCGCCGTCGCGGGGCACGGGCAGCAGCGGCGGCTCGTCGGCGGGGGCAGCGCCGCCGAGCAGGCGGGCCTGCGCCTCGACGGTCGTACCGGTGAGCAGTCCGCGCAGCGAGATGTGCTCGCCGGAGGCGGCACGCAGCCTGGCGGCGAGCCGGGTCAGCTGGAGGGAGGTGCCGCCGAGGGCGAAGAAGTCGTCGTGGGCGCCGACCCGGTCGAGGCCGAGGAGGCCGGCCCAGGCGTCGGCGACGAGCTGTTCCCCCGGGGTGCGGGGGGCGGTGAAGGCGGGCTGCTCGGCGGCGGCGATCTCGCCGGGGGTGGGCAGCAGGGCGCGGTCGACCTTGCCGTTGGCGGTCAACGGGAAGGCGTCGACGGTGTGGAAGAAGGAGGGGACGTGGCTGTCGGGCAGCCGGTCGCGCAGGAAGGTGCGCAGGGCGTCCGCGGTGAGTTCGGCGGTGGTGGCGAGGTGCGCGGCGAGCCGCTTGCTGCCGCCCTCGGCCTCGTAGGGCAGGACGACGGCGCCGGTCACCTGGGGGTGGGCGGCGAGGACGGCCTCGATCTCGGCGGGCTCGATCCGTACGCCGTTCACCTTGACCTGGTGGTCGATGCGGCCGACGTAGTCGAGGGTGCGGTCGGCCCGCCAGCGGACCAGGTCGCCGGTGCGGTAGAGGCGGGAGCCGGGCTCGGCGGCGTAGGGGTCGGGGACGAACCGCTCGGCGGTCAGGTCGGGGCGGCCGAGGTAGCCGCGGCCCACGCCGACGCCGCCCGCGTAGAGCTCGCCGGTGGTGCCGATCGGCACGGGGTCGCCGTTGGGGTCGAGGACCAGGACCCGGGTGTGGGGAAGGGGGCGGCCGATGGGGATCGGCCCGCTGGTGGTGGACGGGTCCACCGGCTGGGCGGTGATGTCGATGGAGCACTCGGTGGGGCCGTAGGTGTTCCAGACCCGGGCGGCGGAGCCGGCCCGCTCGCGCAGCCGGGCCACGAGCTCGCCGTGCAGGGGCTCGCCCGCGGAGAAGACCAGCCGCAGCGCTTCGCAGCCGCTCCAGTCGCTCTCCTCGACCAGGGCCCGCAGTACGGACGGTACGACCTGGAGGACGGTGGCCCGGCTGTCGGCGACGGAGCGCAGCAGCGCGGCCGGGTCGCGTTCGGCGCCGTGCGGGGCGAGGACCACGGTGCCGCCGCTGACGAGGGGCGCGAAGACTTCCCAGGCGGCTGCGTCGAAGCCGATGGAGGTCTTCTGCAGGATGCGGTCCGCGGCGCCGAGGTGGTGCGTGCGGACCGTCCACCTCACGCGGTTGGCGATGCCGGCGTGGGTGACGACCACGGCCTTGGGGGTGCCGGTGGAGCCGGAGGTGAAGACCGTGTAGGCCGCGTGGTCCGGTCCGGTGCCGGGCTCGGGCGCGGTCTCGGGGAGCCCTGCGGGCATGTCCTCGAGGCCGGTGCGGCGGGCCCCGGCGTCGCGGAGGGCTCCTTCGAGGGCGGGGCCCGCGAACACGGTCCGGACGCCCGCCCGGCGGACCAGGCCGGTCAGCCGTGCGGGCGGCTGACCGGGGTCGAGCGGCAGGTACGCCGCTCCGGCCTTCCACACCCCGAGCAGGGCCACGACCAGGTCGGTGCCGCGCTCGAGGGCCACGCCGACCACGGACTCCGGGCCGGCGCCCAGGCCGCGCAGGTGGTGGGCCGTGCGGTTGGCCGCCCGGTCCAGTTCCTCGTACGTCAGCGTGCGCCCGCCGTCGGCCTCGGCGACGGCGACGGCCCGCGGGGTACGGAGGGCCTGCGCGGCGAAGGCTTCGTGCAGCAGCTCGGTGGCTCCGGCCGCCGACGGCCGGGGACGGATGTCGGGGGCGTCACCCGACCGGTGTTCGGCGGTCACGAGATCTCCTGTTCCGGGTCTGGGGGTGCGGGGGGCGGGGGCGGGTGCGGTCAGGCCGCGGCGGAGTCCATGCGCTCGCGCAGGCTGCGCGGGCGCATGTCCGTCCAGACCTCGGCGATCCGGGCCAGGCACTCGTCCTTGGAGCCCTGGGTGCCCTCGGCGGTCCAGCCGGCGGGCAGCTCGCGCTCGGCCCACCAGATCGAGTACTGCTCCTCGTCGTTGTGGACGACGAGGTAGGTGCGGTCGTCGGTCTGCTCGGTGCTCATGTCTGCTCCTTGGATTCCGCGGGAACGAAAGGTGTCGGACGGGCGGGTGGGGGGCGGGGGGGGTGGGGTGCGGGCGGGGCCGGGGGCGCCGGGTGTCAGGCGCCGGGTCCCGGCAGGAAGCCGTCGACCGGTACGCCGAGGCCCTGGCGCACCGCCTCGCCGTGCACGTGGTCGGCGAGGGCCAGGTCCAGCACGCCGAGCCCGAACGGCGAGAAGACCACCGTCCGGCCGGGCTGCCGGGTGAACTCCACCTCGCCGGTGAGCAGTTGACCGATGGACGCGTCGATGAAGGCGCGTCCGCCGGTGAGCTGCTCGGCCAGGTGGAGGGAGGTGCGCTCGCGGCACACGTGGTCGGCGTCGTCGACGATGTTGTGGGCGTCGAGCAGGGCCTCGGGCCGCAGGTCGCGCAGAGAGACGTGCAGGACCACGCTGCCGGGCCGCACGGCGTCCAGTCCGGTGTGCGGCACTCCGGCCGTGGTGGCGAAGGAGACCAGCCGGTGCGCGCCGAGGGCCTCGTCGAGGCTGTCGGCCCGGGAGACCGTGAGCCCGGGGGCGTAGGCGGCGGCGTCGGCCGCGAACCGGGTCGCGCGCTCCGGAGAGTGGTCGTACAGGGTGACGGCGGTGAGGGAGGGCAGCGCGGCGGCCAGGTGGCGCAGGATCGCCGCGTTGATGACGCCGCAGCCGATCAGCGCGACGCCCTCCGGCCGGTCCGCGCGGGTCAGCAGCTCGGCGGCGAGCGCGGCACTGGCCGCCGTGCGACGGGCCGAGATCACCGAGCCCTCCACCAGGGCCTCCGGGTGGCCGGTGGCCAGGGAGTTGAGGAGGATCGCGGCGCTGGCGCGCTCCAGTCCGGAGTCGACGTTCGCCGGGAAGGAGGAGATCCACTTCATTCCGGCGACGGGCCGGTCGCCGCCGCGGTAGGCCGGCAGTCCGATGATGCGGTCCCGTTCCCGGCCGGGGAAGCGCAGGAAAACGGAGTGCGGGACGGCGGTCTCACCCGAGGCGTGCAGCCGGTATGCCTCGGCCACGGTACGGATGTTGTCCGTCTCACGGCCTTCGAGGAGTTTCTCGACGTCGGCGTGCCGGATGACGATCATGGGATTTCAGCCCTTCCAGAGGTGGGATACCTCGCCGAAATGACGGAGGACCCACTCGTCGGAATAAATCGTGTCGAGATAGCGGTCCCCACCGTCCGGGAAGATCAGGACGCAATGGGATCCGTCGGGAATCCGCTCCGCGTATTTCTGGAGGGCGGCGACGGTCGCGCCGGACGATCCGCCGGCCAAAATGGCCTCCCGGTCCACGAGCCGGCGGCAGGCCGCGACGCATTCGAGGTCGGAGATGTGGACGACGTCGTCGGCGGCGTCGGGGTCCATCAGCGGCGGCACGACGGAGGCGCCGTGTCCGGGGATCAGCCGCACGCTGGACTCGTGTCCGAAGATGGCGCTGCCCAGGGCGTCCACGGCGACGACCGTGGTGCCCAGGCCTTCGTTGCGGATGTGGTCGGAGCAGCCCTTCAGGGTGCCGAAGGTGCTCACGGAGGCGAAGAGGTAGTCGACGGTCCCGTTCAGCGACGCGGCGATCTCCCGCATCGTGATCTCGTGGGCCCGCGGGTTGAGCGGGTTGGCGTACTGGTTGGGCCAGAAGGCGTGCGGGACGGTTGCGACCAGCTCGCGCACCCGGCGCAGCCGGGCCGGCAGGTATTCGCCGGTGGCCTCGTCCCGTTCGGTGACGACCTCCACCTCGGCTCCGAAGGCGTTCAGGATGGCGAGGTTCTGGCCAGTGGTCTTGCCGTCCACCACGCACACGAAGCGCAGTCCGAAGTAGCGGCACATCTGGGCGAGTCCGACGGCGAGGTTGCCGGAGCTGGACTCGATGACGACTGACTTGCCCGGCTTCAACTCGCCGGAGCGCACCGCGTCGATCAGCATGCGTTGCGCCGACCGGTCCTTGATGCTGCCGCCCGGGTTGAATCGCTCGACCTTGGCGAAGACCTTGGACCCGAAGCCGGGCAGCAGGTTTTCCAGGCGAACCAGAGGGGTGTTCCCTATGGTCTCCAGAATTCCTGAGTACGGTTTCTCGGGCACGAATTTCCCTTCGTGGCAGGCTCCGATGGCAATCATTCGGCCTGACGTCTGAAATCTTCCGAGATCCCGCTATACACCGCCTATACGGTCCGACCTGCGGACGTTTCCCGGCGGGAAAAGACGAGGGGCCGGGGTGCGCCCGAATTCGGCGCACCCCGGCCCCTCGCTCTTCCCCTGCGGGGGATTGACGGGGAAGGTCAGCTCCGGACGGTGTCCGGCGCGACGGCCAGCGGCCGCGGGTCCTGCTCCTCGCGGCCCGCCGGCTCCTCGTCGGCGCCCTCCAGGCTGATGCCGGGCAGCCAGCGCAGCCAGCTCGGCATCTTCCAGGTGGCGTCGCCGAACATCGTCAGCGTGGCCGGCAGGAGCACGCCGCGGACGATGGTGGCGTCGATGAGCACCGCCGTGGCCAGTCCGACGCCGACCATCTTGAAGTCGATGGCGGACATCGTGCCGAAGACCGAGAACACGGCGATCATCACGGCGGCGGCGCTGGTGACGACGCCGGCGCTCCTGGTGATGCCCTCGACCACCGACTGCTTGGTGGACAGTCCGCGGCCCCGGTACTCGCGCACCCGGCTCAGGATGAAGATGTGGTAGTCCATGCTGAGGCCGAACAGGGTGACGAACATGAACAGCGGCAGCCAGCTGACCACGGCGCCGTAGGAGCGGAAGTCGAGGACGGAGGAGAGGTGCCCGTCCTGGAACACCAGGGTCAGCACCCCGTACGCCGCCCCGATCGACAGCAGGTTGAGGACGATCGACACGATGGGGATGAGCAGCGATCGGAACGCCGACGCCAGCAGGACGAAGGCCAGGACCATCACGAAGCCGAGCACCCACGGGGCGCTGTCGGTCAGGGCCGTGTTGAAGTCCTCCTGCTTGGCGGTGTCGCCGGCGACCGCGAACTCCAGGCCGTCGACCTTGCCGAGCGAGGCGGGCAGGGCCACTTCCCGAAGTTCCTTCAGCGCGGCGACGGACGTGCTGTCCTTGCCGTCGCCGTCCATCGGGACGCGGACGACCATCAGCTTGCCGCCGGGGATCATGCTGGCCTCGACGGGCTCCTTCAGCTTGCCGCCGCTCGCGGCGACCCGCTCCTTCAGCGCGGCGATGCCGGCCTTGACCTCGGCGCCGTCCAGGTTGGAACCGCGGACGACCACCTCGGCCGGCTGGGTGCTGACCGGGAACGCCTTCTGGACCCGCTCCAAGGCCTGGAGGGCCGGCACGTCGGTGGGCATCCGGTGCTTGAGGTCGGGGTCGGACAGCTTCATGCCCAGGGCGGGCACGGCGAGCAGGACGAGGACGCCCGTGCCGACCGCGGCCCACAGAACCGGGGCCTTGACCACCTGGCGCACCACGGAGGCCCATACCCGGGAGTCCTTGACCTCGGTGCGGCGGGCGCCCAGCCACGGCACCTTCCAGTTGTCGACCCGCTCACCGAGCCAGGCCAGTACGGCGGGCAGCGCCGTGACCGCGCCGAGCATCGCGATGCCGACGACGGCGATGGTGCCGATCGTCATGCCGGTGAACGTCTCGATGCCGGTGAACAGCAGGCCCGCCAAGGCGATCATGACGGTGAGTCCGGAGACCACGACCGCCTTGCCCGACGTACGGCCCGCGATGATCAGCGCGGTCTCGTTGTCCCGGCCGGCGGCCCGCTCCTCACGGGCGCGGCGCAGGTAGAACAGCGAGTAGTCGACGCCGACGGCCATACCGATCAGCAGCACGACCGAGGGGGTGGAGTCGCCGATCGCGATCCACTTGCCGAAGAACGTCAGGAAGCCCATCGCGGCGATGACCGACACCAGCGAGATCAGCACCGGCAGGCCGGCCGAGATCAGCGAGCCGAACACGACCGCCAGGATGACGATGGTGAGCGGGATCGACAGGACCTCGGCGCGCGTGAAGTCCTCGTCCTGGATCTTGTCGATGGCCTGGCTCACGCTGACCTTGCCGGTCTGCGCGATGGACACGGCGGGGTGGGAGGCCGCCTGCTCGATGATCGCCTTCTCCGTGGGTTCCATCGAGTACCCGGTCACGGAGAAGCGGACGAGCAGCGAACGCCCGTCCTGGGAGACCAGTTTGCGCGCCACCTCGGCGCTGTCGCTCGGAGAGACGACGTCGGACACCCAGGGGGCTCCGCTCTCGTCGTTGCCGAGTCCGCGCAGCGCCTGCGCGACGTCCTTCGCCGCGGCCTGCAGATCGGGGTTCTGGGCGAAGCCGGGGGCTCCGTCCTTCGCCTCGATGAGCACGTTCTCCTGGGGCGGCGCGAAGACCATGGCGTCGTCGAGCATCTTCTGTGCACGGCCCGTCTCACCCGGGGCGTGCTCGTCGAGGCTGGTAGAGCCGAGGCCCGCGCCCAGCGCGATGATGAGGACTACCAGACCCAGCCAGCCGAAGGCTGCCCGTTTCCGGTTGTGGACGCTCCACCGTGTGATGCGTTCGACCAGCGGCTTTCGGCCGGCCCCGGATACCTGATTCATGATGACGACCTCGTGGTTGGGGTGGTGGATACACGCTGACAGGCCCCTCTCATACGCGACCTATATCGGCTGCCATGGGGGGTTCGGCCTGGTGGGGGGAGGGCGCGGGGCGGCCGCTACCAGTCGTCGGATCCGGCGCCGAGGCTCAGCAGGTCGGCCAGGTCCTCGGTCGAGACGAGCGGGACCCGGGAGACCGCCGTGTCCGGCTCCTCCACCGCGGCCCGGACCATCCGCTCGAAGACCTCGGCGAACCGCCGTACGGTCTGCTCGGTGAACAGGTCGTCGGCGTAGCGCAGTACGACGGTGAGTCCGGTGCGGCCGGAGCGAAGTTCCACGTTGAAGTCGAACTGGCCCTCCATGTGGGGGAGATCGAGGAGGCTGAGCCGCAGTCCCGCGTACTCGGTGCCGTTCCCGTCCGTGCTGTTCCCGTCCGTGCCGTTCCCGTCCCCGACCAGGCCGGGGACGGGCAGCCGGTCCATGGCCAGCAGGGTCACGGCCATCGCGAACTGCGGGACCGGTACGGGGTGCCGCAGGTGGCTCAGGCCCCGCAGCAGTCCGTCGTGGGCGGCCGACACGGCCTCGCCGACGGTGGTGTCGGGCGTGAACCGGGCCCGCAGGGCGAGGGAGTTGACGAGGTAGCCGACCATGTCGGAGGCGCCCTTGCCCATCCGGACGGAGGCCGGGCAGCCGATGACGAAGTCGTCGAGTCCGGTGGACCGGTGCACCGCGGCCTGGAAGGCGCCGAGGAGCATCCCGAAAGGGGTCGCCCGGGCCAGTGCGGCGGCCTGCGGCAGCCGCTCCGCCAGCTCGGGGTCGATCCGGTGCGCGTGGGTCGCCCCGCGCAGCGCCGCCGCCGCGCCGCGCGGCCGGTCGGCCGGGAGGGTCGCGGCGACGGTCCCCTCGCCCAGTGCGGCCCAGTACCGCTCGGCGCGCTGCCGTGCGGGGGTGGCCGCGAGCCGCCGCTCCTCGGCGACGTGCGCGCCGTAGGGCACCTCGGCGGCGGGAAGGCCGCCGGTGCCGCCGGCGGCGAAGCCGGCGTAGGCGTCCAGCAGGTCGCGCAGCATCAGCCACTGGCTGGTGGCGTCGCCGGCGATGTGGTGGGCGGCCACCACCAGCGCGGCGTCGGCCGGGCCGCGCCGCAGCAGCACCACCCGGTACGGCCGGCCCTCCGAGAGCCGGAAGGGGCGGGCGCCCGCCGCGCGGGCCAGGTCGGCCAGCTCCGCGTCGCTCGCTCCGGTTGCCTCGTGCACCTCGAAGGGCGCGTCCAGGCCGGGGGCGGGACGGCGCAGCGGGCGGCCGTCCTCCTCCTGGTAGAGCGAGCGGAGCAGTTCGTGGCGGCGGGCGAGCTCGGCCGTGGCGCGGCGCAGCGCCCCTTCGTCGAGCGCGCTGTGCACCCGTACGCCCAGCACGATGTTGTACGCGGCGCTCTCGGGCGCGAGCCGGTGGAGGAACCACATGGCCTCCTGGCCCGCGGACAGCGGGAGGCTGCTACCCGTCACCGCCCGCTCAGCTCCTGGGTCAGGTGGGCGGTGAGGGCGTCGACGGTCGGGTGGTCCCAGGCCATCGTCGGCTCCACGACGAGGCCGAAGCGGTCCTCGACGTCCCCGCAGAGGGTGAGGGCGTAGACCGAGTCGAGGCCGAGCTCGATCAGCGCCGCGGCGGTGTCGACGTCCTGCGGACGGGATTCCAGGTAGAAGGCGACCCGCTCGACGAGCCAGTCGCGTATCTCGGTGGTGTCGGCGGCCTCGCGGGCAGCGGGCATGGTGGACTCCCTGTGGTGTGGGCCCGTTTCACAGGAGCGGGGCACGGATGAGGTCGAGCGTCAGGTTCTGTTCGTGGCGGCGGAGCAGCTCGGCGTGGACGGCTTCGGAGGCGTCCTCGGGAAGCGGCGGTGGCCGCAGGCCGAGCCGCTCGGCGAGCCGGTGCAGGGCGCAGACCACCCAGGCGGGCTCCCCGGTGAAGCCGTCCCCCTGCTGCCAGACGCCGATGCAGGCGGCCGCGGCGAGCACGTGCGCGTACCGGTCGGCGAGCAGGAAGCCGCGGCGGGAGGCGATGGCGGTACGGTCGCGCGCCGGGAGGGCGACGGCCCGGTCGCCGAGCCGCCGCAGTTCCTCCGCGAACAGCCGGGCCAGCGCGGTGACCTGCGGGTGGCCGTGGTCCCGGTCCGGGTCCGCCACCAGGCGGCCGAGGGTGTCGCGGCCGCGCGAGTTGAGCTCCAGGCGGGAGAGGTCGAGCGGTGGCAGCGGGCCGCCGGGCAGGAAGAGCCCGCGCGGCGGATCGACCGCCTCCGGCCCGTCGCCGTGCCAGCCGCGGGCGGCGATCCGGGGCAGCTGGGGCACGATCGTGGCCTGGCAGACGGCGCTGCCCGCGTGGGCGAGGGAGACGACCGGGAGGTCGCGGGCGGCCTTCTGGAAGACGGTGTACGGCCCGGTCCGCAGGTAGCTGCGGGCGCCGAGCAGCACGGAGAGCCGGTAGGAGGAGTCCTGGAGCAGTTTGGGGACCAGGTACTTGACGGCCGCGGACAGCACGCTCGTCTCGCCCGGCAACAGGTGCAGGGCGCGGGCGCCGACCGTGGACAGCGCGTCGCACACCAGCAGGTCCGTGAACGCGCCGGTCAAGGCGGCCCGCGGGGAGGGGAGGTCGGTGACGGGCCGCCCGTAGAGCAGCCGTTCGCGGGCGAAGCCCAGGACGGCCCGCAGCTGGGTGTCGCCGGTGCCGACCACCATGCCGGGCAGCACGCTGCGGGTGACCTGGAAGGCGCGCAGCACGGTCTCCATGGCGTCGCCCGGCCGGCCGAGGAGCGTGTCGCCGGGGACGGGGCAGTCGTGGAACTCGATGCCGCCGAGGAGGCAGCCGCGCACCCCGGAGACGGGGTAGCGGAAGTCCCTTCGCACGGCGTCCGCGGGCACCCCGTCGAGATCGACCAGGAGGTGGGAGTGGCTGCGGCTGCCGGGCCGGTCGTCGGTGCGGGCGAAGAGGACCGCGGCCTGGGCGCGGGAGACGTTGTTCACGAGCTGCTTGCCGCCGTCGACCCGGTACCCGCCCCGGGAACCGGGGTCGGGGTCGGGGGCGGCGGTGAGTTCGTGGCGGGAGAAGTCGCTGCCGTGGGCGAGCTCCGTGTACGCGGCGACGATGCGGCCGCCGGACAGCAGGACGTCGGCGGCCCGGCGCTGTTGCGCGGGCGAGCCGGAGGCCCATACGGGGAGCCCGGCGATGAAGCTGGTGACCCCGTAGCCGATGCCGAGGGAGCAGTCGCGCCGGAACAGGGCGCGCATGAGGTGCGCGAAGGAATCGGCCTGCTCGAAGCGGCCGCCGAGCGCACGGGGGACGAACTCGGCGTTCAGTCCGAACGCGGCGAGCATCCGCTCCCCTTCGGGGAGCAGCTCGCCCCGCTCGTCGGCGGCGAGGACGGCGGCCGCGCCCAGCGGGTTGTCCGGATCGGCGGCCGGACCGAGCAGGGCCTCCAGCCGTGCGGCGCGCTCCCGGATCCCGGGCCCGGCGGTGGCGGTCCCGGTCGTGGCGGTCCCGGTCGTGGCGGTCCCGGTCGTGGCGGTCCCGGTCGTGGCGGCGGGCGCGGGAAGCGTCGGGTGTGTCATGCCCCCTCCTCGGTGGTCGGGCGGCCGGCTTCGGCCAGGTCGCAGTGCAGCAGGGAGAACAGCCGTCCCGCCGCATGCTGGCGGCGCAGCGCCGGCAGCAGCCGGTCCAGGGCCGGTCCGTCCTCGTCGTCGAGGTCCGGTTCGCCGGTCAGCCGCCGCACCAGCCGGGTGAGGACGGCCTCCGGCCATCCGTCGTCGGACCAGCGGCCGGACGGGGTGTGCAGCCAGAGGTGGAGGGCGGCGGCGCCCGCGTACAGGAGCGTGTAGTCACGGGCCAGCGCGAAGGCCCGCTCCGGCACCTGACGCGCCGAGGGGCGGTGGGCGGCGAGCTCCCCGTGCAGCTCCCCCGCCAGGCCGAGGAGTCGTTCGGCGAGGGCGGCGAGCGGGGTGCCGGGCGCGCGCCGGGACACCTCCCGGGCGGCCGCGGGCAGCGACTGGACGACGCTGCACCCGGACCGGGCGTAGAGGGTGAGCGCGCCCGGGTCGAGCGGCGGAACCTCGGTGTCCAGGCCCGCGGCCGCCTCGACGCCCGCCGTGTCGGCGAGGCCGGCGTTCCAGCCGCGGACCAGTACGGGGAACTGGTTGACCAGGTAGTTGAGGTTGACGGCCGTGCTGCCGTCGAAGATGCCGACGATGCGGTGGTCGCGCTCGATCTTCTGGAAGGTCCCGTCGGCGTGGTCCCGCACGAGCATCGCGCGCGCTCCGAGCAGCTGCCGGACGGCGGCGATCGTCTCGTCGCCGATGGTGGGCACCAGGTACTTCACGACCGCCGACACCACGCTCTGCTCGCCGGTGAGGGTGTGGATGGAGCGGGTGGCGACCAGGCTGACGGCCTCGGCGGCGAGCAGGTCGGCGTACGCCTCGGCAAGGACCCGCCCCGCCTGCGGGAGTTCCGCGAGGGGGCGGCCGTACAGCCGGTGCTCCTCGGCGAAGCCCGTGCCGATGCGCAGCGCCTGGTCGGCCATGCCGAGGGTCATCGCCGAGCACAGGGTCCGGGTGATCTGGAAGCCGCGCAGGACGATCTCCAGGCCCTCCCCTGCCGCGCCGACCAGGGCGTCGGCCGGCACCTCGGCGCCGGTGAAGGAGATCCCGCTGATATCGGCACCCCGCACGCCGTGGGTGGGGAGCGCGGGCATGGCCTGCCAACTCCCCTCCGCCAGCTGGGACTTGTCGACGAGGAACAGGCTGAAGCCGCGGGCGCCGCCCTTGGGGTCGGTGCGGGCGAGCACGGTCACCAGGTCGGCGCGGGTGGCGTTGTTGATCAGCCACTTCTCTCCGTCGAGCCGGTGGCGGCCCGGGCCGGCCGGGACCGCGGTGAGCTCCCCGGCCAGCAGGTCGCTGCCGTGGGAGCGTTCGGTGAGCGCGAGCGAGACGACCGCGCCGTCGAGGACCCGGCCGGCGAGCCGCCGGGCCTGGTCATCGGCGCCCGCCACCCATGCGCAGACCGCTCCGAGGTAGGTCTTGGTGTGGGCCAGGGCCACGGTGAAGTCGCGCCGGCCCAGGGTGCGGATGATCAGCGACAGCTCCTCGGCGGAGCGCAGCGCGCCGCCGAGCGCTTCCGGTACGAACCACCGGGGCAGCCCGAGCTCGTCCAGCCGGCGGCAGGCCTCGGCCGGGAACCGCTCGGCGCGGTCCAGTGCGCCGAGGCGGGCGAAGGAGAAGGGGTTGGCCGGGTCGTGGGGGTCGCCGAGCCATCCCTCCAACTGCTCGGCGAGGGCGTACGGGGAGCGCACCGGTGCAGTCGTCACTGGTCGGCCGCCTTCCGGCCCCGGGGGGCGCCGGCCGGTACCAGCTCGCCCTTGAGATACAGCTCGCGCATGAGGGTGCGCTTGACCTTGCCGCTGGTGGTGCGCCGGACCTCGCCTATGCGCACCAAGCGCACCTCGCCGACCCGGACGCCGAGGCGGCGGGTGAGCCCGGTCTTGGCGCCGGCGGCGAGCCGGGCCAGTTCGTCGGCGGGACGGCGGCGGGCGCGCAGCTCCTGCACGACCACGATCTCGTCCTGCGGGCCGTCCGGGACGGCGAAGGCGGCGGCCGGAAGGCTCGCGAACTCCTGTTCCAGCTCGCCCAGTTCGCGCTCGATGTCGTGCGGGTAGAGGTTCCGCCCGTGCACGATGATCATCTCCTTGATCCGGCCGGTCACGAACAGCTCCCCGCCGCTGAGGGCCCCGAGGTCCCCGGTGCGCAGGAAGCCGCCGCCGAGTCCGACGGCCACGGCGCCGAAGGTGCGCGCGGTCTCCTCCGGCCGGCCCCAGTAGCCCTGGGCGAGGCTGGCGCCGCGGATCCAGATCTCGCCGACCTCGCCGGCCGGGAGCTCCCGGCCGGTGTCCGGTCCGATGATGCGGACCTCCAGCTCGCGGACGGTTCCGCTGCTCACCAGCCGCGGCGCCCCGGTGCCGGGCGCGGCCGGTTCGAGGCGGCCGGCGGCGAGCGCGGCCGGGTCCGCCGAAAGGACCACCGGGGCCGACTCGACGCGGGTACCGGTCACGAAGAGGGTGGACTCGGCGAGCCCGTACCCGGGCAGCAGCGCCCGGGCGGTGAACCCGGCCGGGGCGAACCGCTCCGCGAACCGCGCGAGGGTCGCCGCGTCGACCGGCTCGGCGCCGTTGCACGCGTGGGTCCAGCGCGAGAGGTCGAGGCCGGCGGCCTCCTCCTCGGTGACGCGGCGCGCGCAGAGCTCGTACGCGAAGTTCGGGGCGCAGCTGATGGCGGCGCCGGTGCGGTCGATCAGGCGCAGCCAGGACACGGGCCGTTTGAGGAAGTCCTCGGGCGGCATCAGCACCGCCGTGCCGCCGAGGTGCAGGGGCGTCAGGATCATCGCGATGAGACCCATGTCGTGGTACGCGGGCAGCCAGCTGCACCAGGTCTGTCCTGCGTGCCAGCCGTTGCTGCGGGCCATCAGGCCGATGTTGTGCACGAGCGCGGCGTGGGACACGACCACGCCCTTGGGGTCGCTGGTCGAGCCCGAGGTGTACTGGAGGAAGGCCGGCATGCGCGGCAGGACGGCGGGCGGTGTCCAGCCCAGCACGTCGGCGGCGGCCGCCTCTTCGAGCCGTTCGTCGTCGAGGACCAGCGCGGCCCCGCAGTCGGCGGCGATGCCCTCGGTGCGGGACTCCTGGAGGCCGTGGCCGCCCTGGGCCGGCACGGGCACCGGGGTCACGCCCGCGTAGAGGCAGCCGAGGAAGGCGCGGACGAAGCCGGTGCCGGGACGGAAGGCCAGCAGGACCCGCTGGCCGGGCGAGGTGTGCGCGAGCAGCCACTGGGCGACCGCCCGTCCGGCGCGGTCCAGTTCGGCGTACGTCATCACCTTCTCGTCGGCGCCCGCCGCGCAGAACCGTACGGCGACCCGCTGCGGATGTTCGGCGACCCGGCGCCGGAACCCGCTCACAAATCCGTCGAAGCTGATCACGCGGCCCTCTCCCCTCGTCCCTCGGCGGCTGGTGGCCCCGACCCTCGGCTGCGGGGCTATCGCGCTCCTATACGGGGGCGGGACCACGCGGCGGCGGGACGGCGGCAGGACGACGGCCGGGCGGCGGCGGGACGGCGGCAGGACGGCGGCACGGGAGGAAAGCGCGGAACGATATACGGAAGATCCGCGGAATCCATGTTCCGTTTCGGGGGCTGGCAGGGTGTTGCCAACGCAATGTCCTGACAGGTGCAAAAGCTGCCACCGGCCCTGAGCAGGGCCAAGACTTGTCCCCGTTGGAACTGCTACCGCACGGGGGAGACACCATGGAGTTCCAGATTCTCGGGCCGGTCGAAGCCCGGCGGGACGGCGAATGCGTCGCCCTTGCCGGAACGAAGGTCAACACGGTGCTCGCGGCCCTGCTCCTCGCCCGCGGCCGGATGGTCTCCGACACGCGGCTGAGCTTCCTGCTGTGGGGGTGGAACCCGCCCGCGACCATGAACGCGCAGATCTACACCTACGTCTCCCGGCTGCGGATACAGCTCGGCGACGAGATCCGGATCGTGCGCCAGCAGCCCGGCTACGCCCTGCACACCGGCGAGGCCTCCGTCGACTTCGTCACGTTCGAGCGGCTGGGCCGGCTGGGCCGCGAGGCGCTGGCCGACGGCCGTGTGGAGGAGGCCGACCGGCACCTGCGCGGGGCGATGGACCTGTGGCACGGGCCCGCCCTGTCCAACGTGACCGAATTCCTCGCCGACGCCGAACTGCCGCAGCTGGAGGAGGCGCGGGCCGCCGCCACCGAGAACCGGATCGAGGCGGACCTCGTCCTGGGCCGGCACCAGCAGATCGTGCCCGAGCTGACCGGGCTGGTGTCCCTGTACCCGGTGCGCGAGCGCATGCGCGCGCAGCTGATGACCGCCCTGTACCGGTGCGGACGCCAGGCCGACGCCCTCAGCACGTACCACGAGGGCCGCCGGGCGCTGGCCGAGGAACTGGGCGTGGACCCGGGCGAGGCGCTGACCGCCACCTATCAGCGGGTGCTGACGGGTGAGCTCCAGGTGCCCGCCCAGCCGCCGCGCCCGGTGACCGCCCGCACGCTGGTGCCTGCCATGCTGCCGCCCGACATCGCCGACTTCACCGGCCGCGCGGCCGAACTGGCCGAGCTCCGCAGGCTGCTGCCGCCCGCCGGGAGCGGCGCCCCCAGCTGGCACGCCCGCCGGTTCCTGATCACCGGCATGGCCGGGGGCGGCAAGACCGCGCTCGCCGTCCGGGCCGCCAACGACTGTCTGGCGGACTTCCCCGACGGCCAGCTGTACGCCGACCTCAGCCACTCCGACGGTTCCCCGCGCGACCCGCGCCGGGTCCTGGTCCACCTGCTGCGGGCGCTCGGGGAGGACGTGTCGAAGGCCGCCGGGGAGACCGACCTGGACGAGCTGATCCGCCTCTACCGGACCCGCACCGCCCGCAAGCGGCTGCTGATCCTGCTGGACAACGCCGTCAGCGAGCTCCAGTTGGGCCCGCTGCTGCCCGGGGCGCCCGAGCCCGCCGTCCTGATCACCAGCCGGACGGCGCTCGGCCCGGTCGGCGGGGTCCACACGATGGTGCTCGGACCGCTCAGCCCCGAGGACGCCTTCGCCATGCTGTGCGCCGCGCTCGGACCCGTCCGGGTGGGCGGGGACCCGGACGCGGCCCGGCGGATCGCCGGGTACTGCGCCGGACTGCCGCTGGCCGTCCGGATCGCCGGCAACCGGCTGATCACCCGGCCGCAGTGGTCGCTGTCGGGGCTCGCGGACCGCCTCGCGGACCCCGCGGGCCGGCTGTCGGAGCTGGAGGCGCGGGGGCTGTCCGTACCGCAGAGCCTGGCCCTGTCGCTGCGCCACCTGCGGCCCGAACGCAGGCAACTGCTGCACCGGCTGCCCGTGGTGGGCGGCTGTGCCCCCTTCCCGGCTGCGGTGGTCGCCGACACGCTAGGGCTGTCCGGGGCCGAGGCTGAGCACGCGCTGGAGGCTCTGGTGGACCACGGACTGCTGACGGTGTCGGACGGTCCGACGGCCCCGGTGTACGAACTGCACGAGCTGGTG
This sequence comes from Streptomyces sp. NBC_01244, assembly GCF_035987325.1. Classification (NCBI taxonomy): domain Bacteria; kingdom Bacillati; phylum Actinomycetota; class Actinomycetes; order Kitasatosporales; family Streptomycetaceae; genus Streptomyces; species Streptomyces sp. NBC_01244. The sequence goes on along the minus strand of NZ_CP108489.1, from coordinate 215,536 downwards.
GCGCTGTTCGCCCGCTCCCTGGGTCCGGCGCTGCCGGCGGCGGAGCTGGCGATGAGGTGAGTGCCGTGCACAAGCCGAAACCCCCTGCCGACGGGTGGAGCCGTCGGCAGGGGGTCGGGAGCGGAGCGGTGGAGAGAGGCGGGAAAGACGGGGAAAGCGGTACGGGCAGGTGTGTACGGGTGACCGGCGGCCGCTCAGGCGGCGGCCGGGAGCCCGGCGGGTTCCGTGAGGGCGGGCGGTACGGGCAGGTGGACGGGGACCGCGGTGAAGCCGTGGTCCCCGGCCAGGAACACCGGCCCGGTGCTGCCGGCCTCACGGGCGAGGGCGGCGTACCGGCCGGGCCCGAGCGGCAGGTCCTGCACGATCCAGGAGTCCGGACCCCGGAGCTCGCGGTGGCGGACCAGGACCGCGCCGGCGTCCTGCGGCCGTACCTCGATGGCGGACAGGTCGGCGACGATGCCGACGCCGCTGGCCTTGACGACGGCCTCCTTGCGGGTCCAGCCGCGGAAGAAGGCGGCGGTACGGGCCTCCTCGTCGGCCAGGGACGCCAGATGGGCCAGTTCCTCCCGCGACATGACGAACAGCGAGGTTCCGGTGAAGTCGTCGAGCAGCCGGGGATCCTCGATGTCCACGCCGACCTGCCGGTCGGCGGTGAGGGCGAGCAGCCAGTGCCCGCCGGAGCGGGACAGGTTGAAGTCGAGGCCGGTGGGCGGCCAGACGACCGCGGGTCTGCCGTGGGCGGGGTCGGGGCAGCGCGGGCAGGGCTGGCGCCCGAGCCGGATCTCCCCGGGGTCGGACTCCAGATAGCGGGCGAGGACGCGGCGGACGGCCGCGTGGATGTTGGCATAGCGGATGCCGGCGCGGCCCGAGCGGCGGACGGCCAGCGCCCGCTCCTCGGCGGAGAGCAGCTCCGCGGCTCCGGGCTCGGGGTGGTCGGAGGCTACGCCCTGCCAGACGTGGACGGCGTCGTCCTCGCGCAGGGCTCGGTAGGAGGCACCTTTCATGGGCCACTTCCTGACGGGTCGGTGATGGGCGTGCGTGGCGCGGGGCGGACCGGCGCTCACGCGGAGGAGCGCGGGATCAGTCGGACATGGCCACGAGGATGCGCCGGTTGCCGGTGAAGGGGCGGCGGCCGTGGGCGAGCAGCACGTTGTCGATGAGCAGCAGGTCGCCCTGGGCCCAGTCGACGTCGACGGCGTGTTCCAGGCCGCGGTCGCGGATCTGGGCGACGTACGCCTCGGGGATGGGGCTGCCGTCGGCGAAGGTGACGTTCTGCGGGAGCTCGTCCTCGGGGAGGATCTGGGCGAGCGCGGCGGCCGTGTCGTCGCCCAGGCCCGCCGGATGCCACTGATCGGCCTGGTTGAACCACACCTCGGCGCCCGTCACGGGATGCCGGGTCGTGGCCGGGCGCACGGACTCGACACGGATCCCGCCGTCCGGCTGCCAGGCCCACGTGCAGTCGGTGCCCCCGAGGAACGTCTCGACCTCCTCGCGCCGGTCGGTCTCGAAGGTGGCCTGCCAGGACTTGCCCAGGCCGAAGCCGTCGTGGAGATTCTGCACGTAGCGGACGCCGCCGACGAACGCCTCGCGCACCTCGTCGTCCAGGGACTCCAGCCAGCGGGCCGCGTCCAGGACCGGAGTGGCCCCGCCGCCGCCCGGGCGGACCTGACAGTAGAAGGCGAGCCGGGCCGGCCAGGCATCGGCGTAGCTCATCTCGTTGTGCATGGAGATCGTGAACTCCGGCGGGTACTCCGTCGAGGTGTAGACGTTCCCCCCGACCTTCGTCCGCGGCGAGTTGCCGTGCACATAGGCGAGCCGGCGCGGCAGCACCAGGTCGAGCACCGCGTCGAGGTCGTCCGCGGGCACGTCGAACCCCCGGAAGACGAGGCCCTTCTCCTTCACGAAGATGTCGGCGAGCCCGTCGGGGCCCAGGTCTTCAAGGACCTCTCGCAGTTCCTCCGGGCCTCCGCGGCCCTCCGGCCCGATGCGCAGGGGGGCCCAGTCGTCGCTGTTCGGCATGGTCACCTCTCGGTGGGTGTGAACGGTGTGTGGCAGGTGGTGAGGCGGTGTCACGCAGTGGAGTGCGGTGAGTCTTCCGAGGGTCCCGGCGGGGCCCCCGCCATCGCCATGGAGGGTCTATATGGCCCGGTACATCCAGATTTCTTCCCTCTGCCGGTGCGGGACGCGCGAAAGGGCCGCCGCCGGCTCGGGGGAGGAGCGGGCGGCGGCCCCTGGTCGGGCCGGGCGACGTGTGCGCGTCAGCCGCAGCCTCCCGCATGGCCGTCGTCGAAGGACGGTCCGTGCGGCGCACGGGGGGACTGCGCGGGCTCGGGCGCGGGCGCGGGCTCCGCGGCGAAGCGCCGGGTCAGGGCGGACACGAAGGCCGGAAGCCGGTCCAGCCCCCAGTACTTGTCGAAGTGGTCGGTGAAGAACGGGACTCCGAACACCCCGTCCCGGTCCACGTCCAGCAGGGCGCGCACCCCGGCCTCCCGCAGCTCCGGGTCCCGGGCGGCCCCGGACAGCTCGTCCGGATCGATGCCGAGCTCGGCGCCGAAGCCCGCCACCACCCCGGGGTCGCAGACGTCCAGCCCGTCCTGCCAGCGGGCGCGGGCGGCGAGGGCGATGTACTCGGGCCCCTTGCCGTGCCGGGCGGCGGCCAGGTACCCGAGGTGCGGGACCTCCCACACCGGCTCGCGGTCCACCGGCCAGCCGAACTCCAGCCCGCGCTCGGCGGCCAGCCGGCGCACGTCCTGGAGGATGTAGCGGTGCTTGGCCGCCGACATCGCCGTGTACGGGAACTCCCCGCCCGCCGCCCGGAGCATCTTCAGACTGAGCTCGTCCGGCTCGAAGAAGGGGACCCATTCGATGCGGCCGGCGAGCTCCCGGTGCCGGTCGAGCAGTTCCCTGTACGCCAGCCAGGAGTACGGGCTGCGCAGCGAGAAGTAGAACCGGGGCGGCCGACGGGTCCGCCGGCGCGGCCCGGCCGCGGCCGGACCGGCGCTCACAGCGAGATCCCGCCGTCCACCTGGAAGACCTGGCCCGTGATGTAGGCGGCCCGGTCGGAGACCAGGAAGGAGACCGTGTCCGCGACGTCGTCCGGCGAGCCGAAGCGGCCGAGCGCGATCTTCTTCCTCATCTCCTTGGCCGTCTTCTCCGTCAGCACCGCCGTCATGTCCGTCTCGATGAAGCCCGGCGCGACCGCGTTGGCCCGGATGCCGTACCGGCCGGCCTCCTTGGCGAGGGAGCGGGTGAAGCCGATGATGCCCGCCTTGGACGCGGAGTAGTTGGTCTGCCCGGCGTTGCCGGCCACCCCGGCGACCGAGGACAGGGTCACCAGCGCACCGCCGCCCCGCTTGATCATCGGGAAGACCACCGACCGGGCCAGGTTGTAGGTGCCGTCGAGGTTGGTGCGGATGACCGCGTCCCAATCCTCGTCCGGCATCAGCACCAGCGGCTTGTCACGGGTGATCCCGGCGGAGGTGATCGCGGCCCGGACCGGGCCGAGCCCCTCCTCCACGGCGTCGACGAACGCCTGCACCTGCGACCGGTCGGCGACGTCGACCCGGCGCGTCAGCACCCGGCGGCCCGTCTCCCGTACGTCCTTGGCGACGAGTTCGGCGGACTGGTCGTCCGAGCGGTAGCAGAAGGCGATGTCGTAGCCGTCGCGCGCCAGCCGGGCGACCACGGCGCGGCCGATGCCCCGCGATCCTCCGGTGACCAGGGCGACCCCCACGTCCGTCCCGGGGTCCGTCATGCCGCCACCGCCTCGGGCTGCGGGCGCAGTTCGGTGACGTCGCGCAGGGCGACCACCAGGCTGGCCACGGTCAGCAGGGGGCGGCCGTCCGCGAAGGACTCGCCTGCCAGGATGGCGGTGTCACCGGCCAGTTTGACCAGGCGGACCTCGTGCCGGACGAGCTCGCCCGGGTAGACACGGCCGGTGAACTCGACTCCGTTGATGGAGCCGGCCAGTTCCACCTTCCCGGCCAGCACGTCCGGGTTGGGGTCCTCCCAGACGGAGAGCAGCACCGCCGCCTGCGCCCAGGACTCCAGGGTGAGCGCGGCCGGGTAGGCGTAGGCCTCGGGGCCGGCGTCCTGGCCGATCCGTGCGTAGCAGGGCTCGTTGGCGGAGACCGCCTTGACGGCGGTCAGGCGCTCGCCGGGGACGACCTCGGCGACCCGGTCGACGAGCAGGATGGGGCTGCGGTGGGGCATCGTGTTCTTGATCCGGTGGAGTCCCCTGTCATCGGCGCTCACGCTGCTTGCTCCTTGTCCTTGTCCTTGCGGTACCGCAGCCGGATGTCGGCCACGGGGCCGGTGTCGGAGACGGCCTTGGCCCGTACGTCCAGCTCGGGGCCGGCGTCGGTGACGACGACGGTGGTGGTGATCCGGTCGCCGGGCAGGACCGGCCGGTGGAACCGGCAGCGGTTCATGGCCACCAGGTCGAGGGGACCGCCCCCGGCCCAGAGCCGGACGGTCCGGTCGGCGGCCTCCAGGAGGTACACGCCGGGCTGCACCGGGAAGCCCGGATAGTGCCCGGCGAGCACCGGGTCGGCCGGGTCCGCGGTGAAGGCGGTGACCGCTCCGTGCTCGTCGGCGGAGACGGGCTCCAGGGCGTCCCCGAGGACGGTCGCGGAACTCATGCGGCGACCTCCGGGGCGGAGGCGGGCGCGGCCAGCTTGCGGTCCAGCAGATCGTAGGTGCCCTGGAGGGAGGTGATGCCGGTGATCTCGGCCTCGGTCATCTTCACCGCGTACTCGCGCTCCAGGCGGACGGTGATCTCCAGCGCCATCAGGGAGTCGACTTCGAGGTCGTCGACGAAGTGGGCGTGGTCGGTGACCTCGGCCGGGTCGAGGTCGAGCACGTCGGCGATGAGATCGCGGAGCGCTTCCTTGTCGAGGGCGGCGGTGTGGTGGGCCATGTCGGTCATCCATTCGTGGGTTCGGTGTGCGTAGACGACGGCGCCGGGCGCTGCCGCGGGCTCGGGCTCGGGCTCGGGCTCGGGAGCCGACCCGGGCGCGTCCCCGGCCACGGAATCGGCTGCGGAGTCGGACTCGGCCGCGGCCACTGCGGGTCTGTGGAACCGGGGGGTCGGGTGGGCTGGCGGCGGGCCCGGGGCAGCGGTGGCCAGGTAGAGCAGCCGCCGTACCCGGCAGGACCGCCGGCGGGCGGCTGCGAGGAGGGTCAAGGCGCCTCCCGGGGCGGTCTGCCGCCCGCGGGCGCGGAGACGGTCAACTGGCACCACCCGCCTCCAGGACGGTGGCGCCGACCTGGCCGTCCGGGTCGACCGAGGTCACCAGGACGAGTTCGCCGGGGCGGGCGGCGGAGACGGCCGCCGCCAGCTGGAAGGCCGAGGAGGCCGCCGAGGTGTCGCCGATCAGCCGGCGCAGCCGTACCGAACGGCGGCCGCCCCCGTCGGCGAAGACCCCGGCGAGCGCCGACTCCTCGCGTCCTCCCAGCACCCCGCCGCAGTCCGAGGGGACCAGCAGCCGCACGTCCTCGGGGCGTACGTCCGCCTCCTTGAGGACCTCGGTGACCGCCCGTACGACGGCCGGGCCGGTTCCCTCGGGTTCGCTGAAGGCGATGAACCGGGCGCCGCGCACGGTCGCCACGGCCGTCCGGCCGTAGGCCCGGGCCCGGGCCGCCGACTCCAGCAGGAAGAGCGCGCAGCCCTCGCCGAGCGGCCCGGCCGGCCGGTGCGGGGCCCGGCCCCGGTACTCCAGCCAGGCGCGCTCCGCCGAGAACTCCTCGACCGCCCCGCACAGCACCGCCTCGCAGTGGCCCTGGCGCAGCAGCCGGGCGGCGTAGTTGAGGGCGAGCAGGCCGGTCACCGCGCCGCCCGCGACCGTGGTGTTGGGGCCGCGCAGCCGGTGCCAGATGGCGCTCTGGCCGGCGGCCTTGTTCATCACCGTGTTGGGGAAGTGCGCGGGGTCCACGTGGATGGGCTTCTCGGCGGTGAGCGAGGAGCGGGTGAAGTCCATGATCGACTGGACGCTGCCGTGGCCGGTGCCGAGAACCATGCCGATGTCGTCGGGGAGGTCCTGGGCCAGCCCGGGACCGGCCGAGTCGAGGAGCAGTCCCGCGGTGGCGACGGCCAGTGCGGTGGCCCGGTCCATGGCGCGGGTGCCCTTGCGGCCCAGGACGGCGCGGATGTCGAAGCCGGGGACGATGCCGGCCCGGTCGTAGGGGCCGGCCGGGTCGGGCAGCGGGTGCGTCGCCGGGTCGCCGGCCGCCAGGCCCGCGGTGAAGGCGTCGGCTCCCAAGCCGTACGGAGAGGCCGCGGACCAGCCGGAGACGACCAGGGTGCCGGCGGGGGCTGCGGTGGACGTGGTCATGACTCGCTCCTGACGAGGGACGCGGAGCCCCAGGCTCCGGCGGCGGCGTGGAGTTCGGCGCCGTCCACGCCGATGGTGTTGCCGCTGATCCAGGAGGACTCGGTGCGCGAGAGCAGCGCGACCGCGTCGGCGACGTCCTCGGGGCGGGTCAGCCGGCCGTGCGGGTTGTTCTGGGCGGCCCGGGCCACGTACACGTCGTGCTCGGGGATGCGTTCCAGGGCGGGGGTCACGGTGACCCCGGCGCGGATGGCGTTCACCGCGACCCCCTGGGGGGCGAGTTCGCAGGCCAGCTGGCGGACGTGGGCCTCCAGCGCGACCTTCGCGGCGGAGACGGCGCCGTAGCTGGGCAGCGCCTGGACGGTGCCGGCGCTGGTCATCGCGTAGACCTTGGAGCCGGTCCGGAGCAGCCCGGCGGCGGCCAGGTCCTGCGTCCAGTAGACGAGGCTGTGCGCCATGACGTCGAGGGTCATCTCCAGCTGGCGGGGGCTGATCGGCTTGTCCCAGCCCGCGCGCGGCAGGAACGGCACGAGGGTGCCGAAGGCGAGGGAGTGGACGAGGATCCGGACGCCGCCGGAGTCGGCCGTCAACTCCCGCAGGTCGGTGACCAGTTCGGCGCGGGCGGTGCGGGAGGCCGCGTTGGCGTTGTGGAAGCGGACCTCCACCCCCTGCGCGGCGATCTCGGTGACGAGCGCTTCGACCTCGTCCCGGCGGGAGGCGGTGTCGAAGTGCACGCCGAAGACGTTGACCCCCTCTGCCGCCAGGCCCAGCGCGACCGCACGGCCGATGCCGCTGGACGCGCCGAGGATCACGCACCAACTGCCTTCCAGTGACTTCAGCATGGGTTTCCCTCCCGTTCGGGGCCGTGGGGACGTACCGGCGGCCGGCCCAGGGCGCTCAGCAGTACGAAGGCGATGTGGCCGCGGCCGCCCGCGACGACCAGCAGCCGGTCTCCGGGCTCCCCGGTGACCAGGCGGACGAGCCCGACCGCGGCCGCGAGGCTGCCCGCGCCGAGCGGTACGGCGCCGGGCGGCGCGCCGGGCGCGAGCGCTCCGGGCGTCGGCGGGGCGGCCGGCCGGATGGCAAGGACCCCGTCCACGGCGGCCCGGGTGAGGGCGGCCACCGGGGAGCCGTCCAAGACGTAGTGCGGCTCGGGGGCGCGGGCCCCCGGTCCCGCGGCCGCCAGCAGGCGGTCGAGCGCACCGGTGACCGTGGCGGTCAGCCGGGCGCGGCCCGCCCCTTCGGCGAGGGAGCGCGGGGGGACGTGGAGGGAGCGGGCCCGGACGAGGCCGTGCACGGCCGCGCCGCGGGCCTCGGCTGCCGCCGGGGGCTCCAGGACCAGGGCGGCGGCGCCCTGTTCCCCCGGTTCCCCGGCGCCCTTGGGCAGGGCGTGTTCGGCCGCTCCGACGAACAGGGCGTCGCAGCGGCCTGCGGCCAGTGCCCGCGCCCCGGCCTCGACGGCCTCCAGGGCGGCGGTGCCGGGCGCGGCCAGGGTGAGGGCGAAGCCCTTGAGGCCGTGCTCGGCGGCGAGCCGGGAGCCCAGCACGCTGGCCGCGAAGTAGGGGGCGGTGGCGGGCGACAGGGCGTTGGCGCCGCCCTCCGCCGCCACCTGGCGGTCCATCCGGTCGAAGAGCCCGGCGAGGGCTCCGTTGAGGGCGAGGGCGGAGCCGCGCCGGTCCTCGGGCACCAGGTCGATCCCGCCGCCGTCGGCGGCGGCCCCGCGGGCGGCGGCGAGGAGGTACTGGGCGGCGGCGGGCAGGTACTTGTAGCCGCGCGGTCCGAGCCGGGTGCGGTGGTCGAACCAGTCGTCCGGCGGGCCGCCGGGCCACTGCGCCCGCCCTCCGGGTGCGTCGGGCGGCAGCACCAGGGCAGCGCCGGTCACGGCGAGTCCGCCGTCGATGCCGATCGGGAGGCTCATGCCGCCACTCCTCGCGTGGCGGGGCGTCCCCGGTCGGCGGCCGGGCCGTCGGCGGCTGCGGCGTCTTCGGCGTTTTCGGCGGCCTCGGCGTCTTCCAGTACCAGCGAGGAGTTGCTGCCGCCGAAGCCGTACGCGTTGACCAGTACCCGGCGCCGGCCGGGCTCCAGCGCCACCGGTTCCCGCTGCGGGAGCCATACCGGGCACTGCGGGTCCTGGTGGTCCAGGGGGATGTTGCGCGGCACCCGGCCGTGCCGGAGCACCAGTGCGGCGGCGACCGCGCCGAGCGCGGCGGAGGCACCGCCGGTGTGGCCGAGCAGCGCCTTCAGGCTGTACACGGGAACGTCCCGGACCCGGCGGCCGAGCACGTGGTGCAGGGCCCGGCTCTCGACCTCGTCGCCGATCCGGGTCCCGGTGGCGTGCGGGATGACACAGCCGATCCCGGCTTCCCCGCCGGGCCCGCCGAGGGCCTCGCGCATCGCCCGTACGATCTGCTCGCCATCGGCGTGCGGGGCGGTGGGGTGCCCGGCGTCGCAGCTCCAGCCGACGCCGGACAGCCGCAGCGGCCGGGCCCCGGCGGGGCGGGTACCGGTACGGGGACGGGTCGACGTGCGGGCCCGGTGGCTGGTGGCCGACTCGACCACCAGCATGCCCGCGCCCTCCGCGAAGACCGTGCCGGCCCGCTCCTGTTCGAAGGGGCGGCAGCGCTCCGGGTCCACGGCGCCCAGCCGGTTGAAGCAGCCGAGCGCGACGCGCGAGTAGGCGTCGGAGCCGCCCGCGAGGACCAGGTCCGCCTCGCCCGAGCGCACCATGTCCACCGCCATGCCGAGCGCGTAGCCGCCGGCCGAGCAGGCGGTGGTGACGTCGTGCGCGGCGCCGTACAGGCCCAGTTCCTCCGCGAGCCCGCCCGCCAGCCGGAACGGCGGCGTCCAGCCGCCGTCCCCGCGGCCGCGCTCGTTGGTGCCGGGCTCGCCCATGCAGCTGCCGACGACGACGGCGGCCCGGGCGGACCCGTCCCCGGACAGGGTGTCCGGGTCCAGGCCCGCGTCGGCCAGCGCCTCGCGGGCGGCCGCCGCGGCGAACCGGGCGGCCCGCTCCGCCGAGAGGTCGGGGTCGGGGACCAGGTTCATCAGCGGCAGGTCCATCTCGGCGAGCCGGTCCGCAGGCCGGTCCGGCAGGCGGATCCCGGCCGCCGTCATGGCCTGCCACAGGGCGTCCGTACCCCCGCCGTGGCAGGTGACGGCGCCGATCCCGGTGACCACGACCTCCTCGGTCATGCCTGCTTGCCCTCCAGCGCCGCGTTCATGCGGTCGTCGAAGGGGACCAGGCTCCAGTCGGCGCGGTTCTCGATGACCGCGTAGCCGTGGGTGATCTGGCCGGTGGCCGTGTGCAGCAGCTCGCCGTCGCGGACCACGTAGGTGTCCATGCGGGAGTCGTAGGTGAAGCCCTTGAAGACGTTCTCGACGGTGATGACGACGTACAGGTCCTCCTCCATCCGCGCCTCGTCCAGGATGGTGATCCGCGAGTGCGGGACGACCGGGATCCAGTTCTGCTCGTCCAGCAGGGTCTTGATGGAGACGCCGCGGGAGGCGACGAGCTGGTCCTTGGCCTCCTCCATCAGGCGCAGGTAGCCGGACATCTGGATGCGCTCGGTGAAGTGGCAGTACCAGTACGGGATGCGGAACTTCCAGGCGAAGGCGTTGCGGCCGGCCGTGAGCTCCTTCGTGAGGTCGTCGGCGCCGAGGTCGACCCGGGGGGCCTCGACCTTCCAGGCCGGGGTGGCGTGCAGCGTGTCGACGGCGTACGGGGCGAGGGCCGCGGGGGCGGGCTTCTCGCCGCCGCCGCGCGGGTCGAGGCGCAGCTGCACGCGGACGGTGGAGGTGACGGCCTTGAGGAGGGTCTCGCGCTGCACGTGCAGGGTGACGGCGAGGAGGATCTCGCCGTCCTTGGCCTTGCGGTGCGGCTTGACCTCGGCGACGGCGACGTCGTCGATGTGGAAGGCGTGCAGGATGCGGGTGTCGATGTCGACGATGTCGGTGCACAGTCCGTACGTCTCGTAGACGGTGCCGGGCAGCAGGCCGGACCGGCGCAGGTGGTTCAGGACGGCTTCCTCGACGAGGTAGTTGACGTGCTTGAAGCCGATCCAGGTGCAGATGTTGGAGCCCTCGTAGCGGGGGCGGATCTCGAAGGTGGTCGGGGTCGCGAGGTCGAGGGTCACGGACTCGGACACGGTCAGGGTCACGTCAGCTCCGGTGCAGGCAGGGGCAGGGGTTCGGCCAGGGCGGTCAGGACGGTGGGGGCGGTCGAGGCGGTGGGGGCGGGCAGGGCGGCCCCGGTGGCCGTGCGGGCGGGTTCGGATACCGCCGTGCGCGGCCGGGAGCCGGTGAGGAAGGCGTTGACGGTGGCGGCGAACAGCTCGGGCTGCTCCGCCATCGGGAAGTGGCCGCTGTCGTCGAAGACCCGTACCTCGGCGTGCGGCAGGGCCTCGGCCAGGGCTCGGGCGTCGGACGGCGGGGCGGCGAAGTCGTGCTCCCCCGCGACGACCAGAACGGGCCGGGTCAGCGATCCGATGTCGAGGAACGGGCTGCGCAGGTAGGCGTCGAAGAACCGCATCCAGCCGTACGGGCCGACACGTTCGCGCATCTTCAGCGCCATCAGCTCGCGCAGGTCCCGCGGGATCCGGTCGGCGGAGCTGACGCGCAGCCCCTCGTCGAGGATCCGGTGGAAACCGTTGAGGTAGTACTGCGCGGTCTCGAAGTCGAAGTCGTCCGGGTCGCGGCGGTGGAACGGGGAGACCAGGACGACGGCGGCGGGGCGGGCCGGCCGCTCGGCGGCCAGCAGCTCCAGCACGGCGCCGGCCGCGAAGGAGTGGGCGACCACGGCGTCCGCGCCGCCGGGCACGCCGTCGAGGGCCTGGCGGACCCACGGCACCGGGTCGGGCCGGTGGCTCCAGCCGGTGCCCACGGCGGAGGCCGCCCAGGGCAGTTCGGCCTCCCAGACCTCCAGGCGGGGGGCGGCGAGCTCGCTGAACCGGCGCCAGACCTCGGTGGTGCCGGCCAGGCCGTGCAGGGTCAGGACCCGTACGGGCCTTCCGGCGCCCTCGGCGGGGCGCCGCAGGCGGACCCCCACCTCGGTGCGTCCGTTCACGGCGTGGCCCCCACGGGTTCGGAGGCGGACCCGGCTCGCGAGGACTCGTTCCTGTAGGGCTCGGCGGCCACCGGGAGGAACAGCAGCGCGGCCGCCGCGTCGTCCCCGCCCTCGTCCCCGGTGCCGGCCGTGGCCAGCACCGCGGCACCCGCGCCGCCGGACAGCCAGGCCGTCGCGGCCACCGCCTGGAGCACGCCGAGCGCGCCCGAGGACGGCCCCAGCAGCTCCGACAGGTCGTGCACCGGCGTGCCGGCGGTGCCGTCGCCGAGGGCGGACGCGGAGCCGCGGCCCCCCTCGAGGTGTTCGGGTACGCACCACAGCCCGAGGTCCCGGCCGTCCCCGGCCCGTACGGCGACCACCGCGTCGGCGTGCCGGGCCCGGCGGGCGTACGGACCGACCCCGGCCAGTGGGCGTACCCCGCGTGCCGCGGCGGATCCGGCGGACTCCAGGACCAGCGCGGCCGCACCGTCGAAGAAGGCCTCCCGGTCGGGCGGCAGCAGGTGCCGCACCTCGGGGTTGTCCGGTTCCACCCCCACGACCAGCACCCGCTCCACCCGGCCGGCCGCGATCAGCAGCGCGCCCCAGCGGACGGCGTCCAGCCCGGAGGTGGGCCCGTTGCACAGGGTCAGGTTGGCGCCGCGCAGCCCGTGGGTGATGGCGATCCAGGAGGCCACCACGTTGCTGGAGGTGGCCGGGAGCATCATCGGGCTGGTGCCCAGGTAGGTGCCGCGGGCGATGGTGGCGACGGTCTCGCAGACCGTGTCCACATTGCCGAAGTTGGTGCTGACCACGCAGCCCACCGAGGCACCGGGCACGGTCAGGGCGCCGTCCGCGCCGGTGAGTCCGGCGGCGGCGAGGGCCTCGCGGGCGGCGACCATGCCCAGTTTGGTGGCCCGGTCCTTGTAGCGCAGGCCGCGGCCGGTGAGTCGGTCGACCGGGTCGCCGGCGCCGCCGTGCCCGCCCCGCGCCCCGGGTCCCAGCTCCGCCGGGCCGGCGACGCCGGTCAGGGCGGTGCCCAGTCCGGTCACCACCACCTCGGCGGTGCGGCCGGTACCGGTGCCGGTACCCGGGGCGGGGGTTCTGGCGGGGGTTCTGGCGGTGCTCACGACGTGCCTCCCTGCAGGCTCTCGACCACGGCCACCGCGTTGAGGCCGCCGAAGCCGAAGGAGTTGATCTGGGCCAGCCGCAGCGGCTCCGCGGGCCGCAGGGCCCGGGTGCCGCGGACCATCCGGAACGCGCCCACCGCCTCCACCGGGTCGTCGAGCCCGAGGATCGGCGGCACGGCGCCCTGCCGCATCACGTCGACGGCCGCGACCAGACTGTGCAGCCCGGAGGCGCCCGCCGTGTGGCCGGTCATGCACTTGATGGCGGTCATGTAGGGGGACGGGTGCACCCCCGCGAACACCGAGCCCAGCGCCGCCAGCTCGGCCTCGTCGTTGAGCGGGGTGCCGGTGCCGTGCAGCATCAGCAGGTCCACGTCGGCCGGGACGATCCCGGCGCGGTCGTGCGCCTCGCGGATCACCGTGGCGATGTTCTTGGCCTCCGGGGCGGAGGGGTGGTGGGCGTCGCAGTTGACGGCCACCGAGCGGACCCTGACGTGCGCCCGGCCCGCGGGGGCCGGCCCGTCGGCCTCCCGGCGCAGGACCACGGCCACCGCGCCCTCGCCCTGGAGCATGCCGCGCCGCGCCTTGTCGAACGGGCGTACCCGGTCGGGAGCTTCGGGGTAGCAGCGGTCCAGCAGCCCGTAGGTGGACTCGGAGATGGTGTCCACGCCGGCCACCACGACGGTGTCGGCGGCGCCCAGCTCCAGCAGGTCCACGCCGAGCCCGAGGGCGTACAGCGAGGCGGAGCAGGCGTTGGCCACGGTGTGCGTGTCGGCGGCGCCGAACCGGCGCCGCAGCATGGTGCCGAAGTGCATGTCCCGGACGTCGAAGGGGATCCTGTCGCGCCAGGACAGCTCCACGGAGCGCAGTTCCCGCAGGGTCGTCCCGACGAGGACGGGTACCCCGTCGAGGTCCTCGCCGAGGCCGGCGTCCGCGAGGGCCGCGGCCACCGCCCGCTCCAGCCACCGGGTGGCGCGCAGCGGCTCGTCCACGCCGGGCGCGGGCCGGTCGTCGATCTCGTAGGCGACCTGCGCGCGGAACCGTGTGGGGTCGTAGCCGCGCAGCGGGGCCAGCCCGCTGCGGCCGGCGACGAGGGAGTCGTATATCTCGGCGACCGAGCCGCCGATGCTGGCGACGGCTCCCGTTCCGGTGACGATCCAGCTCATACGGGGCTCAGCTCCCCCGCGCCGGCGCGGCCGGCCACGACCCGCTCGGGGAGGTAGCGGGCCAGGATGACCACGGCGTTGTTGCCGCCGAACGCGAGGGCGTTGTTCTGCACGATGTCGAGGTCGGCCTCGACGGCGTGGTTGGGGACGCAGTCGACCCCGCACTCGGGGTCGGTCTCGGTGTGGTTGATGGTGGGCGGGATGAAGCCCTGGGTGAGCGCGACGGCGCAGGCGGCCAGGGCCACGGCGCTGGCGGCGCCCATGCTGTGGCCGATCATCGACTTGATGGAGACGGTGCGGGGCATCGCCTCGGCGCCGAAGACCTGCCGGATGGCGCCGGCCTCGGTGATGTCGTTGGCCTTGGTGCCGGTGCCGTGCGCGGACACGAAGTCGATCTGGTCCGGGGTGACTCCGGCGTTGCGGTGGGCGATGGCGATCGTACGGGCGATGCTGTCCCGGTCGGGGGCGACCGGGTGCAGGGCGTCGCAGGCCAGCCCGTAGCCGAGTACCTCGGCGTAGACGCGGGCGCCGCGCGCCAGCGCCGACTCCAGGCTCTCCAGGACCAGGATCCCGGAGCCCTCGCCGGTGAGGATGCCCCGGCGGTCCTTGTCGAAGGGCTGGCAGACCTCGGGGGCTATGGTGCCGAGCCGGTAGAAGCCGGTGAAGGTCTTGCGGCAGAGCGCGTCGGCGCCGCCGACCAGGGCGATGTCCACGTCTCCGCTGCGCAGGGCGTCGTAGCCGTACCCGACGGCGTAGTTGCCGGCCGCGCAGGCGGTCGGGATGGAGACCGCCTCGGCGTCCTCCAGGGCGAACTCGCGCACGATGGCGGAGGAGAGCCGGCCGGCCGGGAAGCGGGCGGCGGCCTGCGGGTCGTAGCTGTCGGGACCGGTTGCGAGGGTGCTCTCGACGAGCTGGTCGAGATCGCGCGACTCCCCGTCGGTGGTGCCGACGGACACCAGGGCCCGGCGGGCCCGGACGTCCTCCACGGCCAGCCCGGCGTCCGCGACGGCCATGCGGGCGGCCGCCACCGAGAACTGGGTGGCGCGGCCGAGGTCCTCCGGGTCCAGCCGGTGGATCCACTGCGCCGGATCGAAGTCGGAAACCTCGCAGGCGTTCGCGTACGCGAAACCTTCGGTGTCGAACGCGGTGATCGGCTTGGCCCCGCTGGCCCCGGCCCGCAGGCCGGCGGCGAAGGCCTCGATGCCGATGCCGATGCTGGTCACGACGCCGAGCCCGGTGACGACCACGCGGCGAGGCGCGACGCCCGGACCTGGCTGAACTGTGCTCATGGCTCACCCTCTGACTGTCTCGGGGCGGCACCGGGACCGGCGCCGCCGTGCGGCGCCCGCGCGGGGTCGCCCGCGGTCGCGCGGGGTCGCGGTGGGCCCGCGGCGTATGAAGGTTGCGCCGGTCAGGCGCCGAGGGCCTCGGAGACGACGGCGTAGACGCCGACGAGGTTGACCATCCGGCTCAGCTCGGCCTGGTCGATGGTGACCCGCTGGGTGCGCTCCAGCGCGGCGAGGATCTCGATCGCGCGCAGCGAGTCGGCGTCGTGGTCCTCCTTGAAGAGGCTGGTCTCGGTGACCTCGTCCTCGTCGATCTCAAGGATGTCGCAGACGATCTCCTTGATCTCCTGCTTGCGCTCGGTGGACAGCTCGCTGCTCACGACGTTGCTCATGTTCGGCTCCCTCGGAAGGTGGTCGGACGGAGCCGTTCGACTCCCAATCCGTTCGCTGGAGCGATCGTGAGCGAGGGTGCTATCGGACCTCTATACGAGGATCTCCGGCAGGTCCCCGCCGTCGCCGTCGCCCTCCGGAGAGGGTCCCGGCTCGTCGAGCCAGCCGAGTTTGGCCGCGTTCATGCCGGCCTGGAAGCGGCTCTTGGCTCCGAGGCGGCCCATCAGTTCGGCGGTGATCCGGCGGCCCGTGCGCACGGAGACGCCGAGCTTGCGGGCGACGACCTCGTCGGTGAGGCCCTCGCCGAGCAGCCGCAGGACGGCCCGCTCCTGGCTGCTGAGCTCCTCGGAGTCGGCGCTGCTGGCGCGCCGGCGCGGGCCCGCGCTGAGGGGGACGGCCTTCTCCCACACGAGCTGGAACAGCTCGCCGAGGCTGGAGAGGATGCCGGGCCCCCGGAAGAGGAGGGCTCCGGCGCCCGAATCCTCGGGGTCCATGGGCAGGATGACCACCTCGCCGTCGAAGATGATCATCCGGGTGGGGAGGGAGGCGACGGTGCGGACTTCGTTGCCCTGTTCGACGAGCCAGCGGGCGTGCTCCACCGACGGCGGGTCGTTGTAGATGCTGTCGAGATAGACGGTGCGCATGGACACGCCGCGTTCGACGAGGCTCGCGCCGAGCGGGCGGCTGGACCGGCGGGCGGCCTGGGACTGACCGCCGCCGGGGGCGAAGGTGAGCAGGCTCTTGCGGCAAGCCATCGAGATCTCCTCGATGCGGTCGCGGATCCGGTCGATTCCCTCGATCCGCTCGACCTCGCTGTGCCGGCGCTGCTGCCGGGAGACGGCGAATTCCTCTATGAGGCGGGCGACTTCCACCCTGGTTTCGGCCATTTGCCGCTGCCGCGACAGGAGATCGGTCTCGTGCTGGGCGAGCAGGGTCTGGAGTCCGAGGTCGGGGCTGATGGCGCGCAGCCGGCCTGGGGTCTCCCAGGACGGTCTGATGAGGCCGAGCCGCACGCATTCGTCCAGGGCGGCCCGAACCTTGGTGATCGGCCAGTGTAAGTGGTCCACCAGATCCTCTACGGTGCCGCAGGAGTTCAGCAGCAACGTACGGTACAACTCGGTGGCCTCAGCGCTCATTCCGATCGGTTCAAGCACGCGTCCCCCCGGCCCGCCGATTAACCATGCCTGATCATCGAAGTCCTGCAGCGGGTGAGCGTAACATGAACCGGCTGGTAATAACGGAACGCCCGTTCATCCGAGCGCACACTCGGCGAAGGGCGTTCCGTTATTACCGGCTGTAACCGCAATTCGTCAGGCCTGGCCCGGGCGCGGCGGAAGGTCCCACGTGGGGTCCTCCAGGGGCGCGGCCACCACTGAGTCCCACGTCGGGTCCGGCGGTGTGCCCACGCCGCCGGACTCGCCCGCCAGGACGGCGCCGAGGACCGGTGATCCGCTCAGCGCGAGCACCGCGGCCACTGCCACAAACGCCGACTTGAACAAATTGGCTGTCATTTCTGCTCCCCCATGGACTGCAATTCCACTGCGAAATCCGCATTAATCTGCGAGCCGAGTTCGGAGGCTGTTTACGCCTGCCGTTCCGATGACAGGATTCTTGCCGTGCGGATCCCGCGCTCACCAGGGGAATGGATTGTCAGGCTCTTGCCCTGGCAGAAGACTGTCACCGGTGGAATTCGTTCCGCTTGGTCCGCCGAAGGCCCTGCGCGTAGAAGAACTAGAGGTCGCGGGCCTACTACTGGCCGATGACGTGCATCCCCCTCCGGACTTCGGGAGCAGCCGCATGACCGTCGTCGATGCCTCGACCGCCGCTCCACCGGTCCTCGAGCCGCCCCCGAGGCCGGACCCTGCCACGCTGACCGCCGAACTACTGGACCGGCACCGGCGGGCGGCGGAGGGCACGGACCGGTCCGCGACCGAGCGGCAGCATGCCAGGGGCAAACTCACCGCCCGCGAGCGGCTGGACCTGCTCTTCGAGAAGGACTCGTTCTGCGAGGTGGAGCCGCTGCGGGTGCACCGGGCGACGGGTTTCGGCCTGGAGCACAAACGCCCCTACACCGACGGGGTGGTGACCGGCTGGGGCACCGTGGAGGGCCGGACGGTCTTCGCGTACGCCCACGACTTCCGGATCTTCGGCGGGGCCCTCGGGGAGGCCCACGCGGAGAAGATCCACAAGGTGATGGACCTGGCCGAGTCGGCCGGCGCCCCGCTCGTGGCCCTGTGCGACGGGGCGGGCGCCCGGATCCAGGAGGGGGTCACCGCGCTGGCCGGGTACGGCGGCATCTTCCGCCGCAACGTCCGCATGTCCGGGGTGGTTCCGCAGATCAGCGTCATGCTCGGCCCCTGCGCGGGCGGGGCGGCGTACTCCCCGGCGCTCACCGACTTCGTGTTCATGGTGCGCGGGATCTCCCAGATGTTCATCACCGGACCGGACGTGGTGCGGGCGGTGACCGGCGAGGAGATCAGCCAGGACGGCCTGGGCGGGGCGGACGTGCACGGCAGTACGACGGGCGTGGCAGCTTTCGTCCACGACGACGAGGAGTCGGCGCTGGCCGAGGTACGCCACCTGCTGTCGCTGCTGCCGTCCAACAACCGGGAGCTGCCGCCCCGGGAGTACCCGGGTGACTCGCCGGTCCGGCGGACCGAGGCGCTGCTGGACCTCGTCCCGGCCGACCCGTCCCGCTCGTACGACATCCGCGAGGTGATCGCGGAGCTCGTGGACGACGGCGACTTCACCGAGGTGCACGAGGGCTGGGCACGCAACGTGGTGTGCGCGCTGGCCAGGCTGGACGGCCATCCGGTGGGCATCGTGGCCAACCAACCCTCGTGTCTGGCCGGGGTGCTGGACATCCACGCCTCGGAGAAGGCGGCCCGGTTCGTGCGGACCTGCGACGCCTTCTCGATCCCGCTCGTGACCCTGCTGGACGTGCCCGGGTTCCTGCCGGGCGCCGACCAGGAGCACGGGGGGATCATCCGGCACGGGGCGAAGCTGCTGTACGCGTACTGCGACGCGACGGTGCCGCGGATCTCGCTGGTACTGCGGAAGGCGTACGGCGGGGCGTACATCGTCATGGACTCCCGCTCGATCGGCGCGGACCTCGCCTTCGCCTGGCCGACCAACGAGATCGCGGTGATGGGCGCGGAGGGCGCGGCCAACGTGGTGTTCCGCCGGGAGATCGCGGCGGCGGACGACCCGGAGGCGGCCCGGCAGCGGCTGATCGAGGAGTACCGCGCGCAGCTGATGCATCCGTATTACGCGGCCGAGCGCGGCCTGGTCGACGACGTGATCGACCCGGCCGAGACGCGGGCGGTGCTGATCCGGTCGCTGGCGATGCTGCGCAACAAGCAGACGTCGCTGCCGTCCAGGAAGCACGGCAACTCCCCCACCTAGACCCACCCCACGTCGACCCACCCCACCCGGACCCGCGCCGCCCGGACCCACCCCACCCAGATCCACCCCACCCAAAGCCAGGAGGCTCCCTTGAAGACGCTCTCATCCCCGGCCGAGGCTCCGGCCCGGGGCCCGGCCCGGGCCGCCGCGCCGGCCGCGGTCAACTCGATCGACCCGCTGATCTCCATCCTGCGCGGGACCCCTGACCCGGCGGAACTCGCGGCGCTCACCGCCGTCCTGCTGTCCCGGCTGCGCGAGAACGGGTCCGGGACCGGAGCCGATCGGGCGGAGCCGGAACCGGCGCCGGCGAGAGCCCCGTGGAGCCGGCCGGCCTTCCACTCGGCCGGGTCCTGGCACGCACCGGACGGCCTCGGGCGCTGACGCCGCGCCAGGTCCCGTATAGCCGCGGCGGAGCTCCGCGATAACCGCCCCTCCCACTCTGAGGCACGTCGGCGCCGGGAAGATCCCGGCGCCCCTCTCGTTGGAGGATCCCGATGCACCGTCGTCTCGCCACCGTGATAGCCGCTTCCGCCGCCGCGATCGTCGCCCTGGCCACCCCGGCCTCGGCCGCACCGGCCGACAAGCCCCAGGTACTGAGCAGCTGGACGCAGACCAGCACGGCGAGTTACAACGCCTGGGTGTCGGCCCGCGGCAACCAGGGAAGCTGGTCGGCGTACGGGTTCGACTGGACGACCGACTACTGCACGACCTCTCCGGACAACCCGTTCGGCTTCCCGTTCCAGACGGCCTGTGCCCGGCACGACTTCGGCTACCGCAACTACAAGGCGGCCGGCGCGTTCGACGCGAACAAGCCGCGGCTCGACGACGCCTTCTACTCGGACCTCAAGCGGGTGTGCTCCGGCTACTCGGGGCTGAAGAAGACCTCGTGCGACTCCACCGCGTGGACCTACTACCAGGCCGTGAAGGCCTTCGGCAGCAGCGCCGCCGTGGACGGCGGTACCTCCGTCTGACGTCGCCACCCGAGCCGAGAGAGGGACCGCCGATGAGCTCCCCCGCACTTGCCCCCTTCCGCGATCCCGCCGTGCGCAGGGCGACCGTCCTGCTGGCCGAGGAGCTGTCCCCGGCCACCGTGGCGGCCCTCGGGGCGGAGGTCGACGTACGCCGCTGCGACGGCACCGACCGGGGCGCGCTGCTGGCCGCGCTCGCCGACGCCGACGCCGTGATCGTCCGGTCCGCCACCACGATGGACGCCGAGGCCGTCGCCGCGGCCCCGGGGCTGAGGGTGATCGCCCGGGCCGGGATCGGCCTGGACAACGTGGACGTGGCGGCGGCCACCGCCGCGGGCGTGCTGGTCGTCAACGCGCCCACGTCCAACATCGTCAGCGCCGCCGAGCACGCCATCGCCCTGCTCCTCGCGGTCGCCCGCAACGTGGCCCCCGCCGACGCCGCGCTGAGGGCGGGCCGGTGGCAGCGGGCCCGCTTCACCGGTGTGGAGCTGTCGGGCAAGGTCCTCGGCATCGTCGGCCTCGGGCGGATCGGCTCGCTGGTGGCCACCCGGATGGCCGCCTTCGGCATGGAGGTGGTGGCGTACGACCCCTACGCGGACGAGGAGTCGGCGGCCCGCGCCGGGGTACGGCTCGTCCCCCTCGACGAGCTTCTCGCCCTGGGCGACTTCATCACCGTGCACCTGCCCAGGACCCCCGAGACCCTCGGCCTGATCGACGCCGGGGCCATCGCGCGGATGAAGCCGCAGGTGCGGCTGGTGAACGCCGCGCGCGGCGGCATCGTCGACGAGCGGGCGCTGTACGAGGCGCTCGTGGAGGGCCGGGTCGCGGGCGCGGGCCTGGACGTCTTCGCCACCGAACCCTGCACCGACTCCCCGCTGTTCGCCCTGGAGAACGTGGTGGTGACCCCGCACCTGGGCGCCGGTACCGCCGAGGCGCAGGAGAAGGCCGGCACTTCGGTGGCCGCCTCGGTCCTGCTGGCCCTGGCGGGCGAGCCCGTCCCCGACGCCGTCAACGGCTGATCCCCCGAGGAGAGAACCATGACCCGGCAGACGCTTTCCCACACCGTCCTGACTCCCCCCGCCGACGCCGAGAGCGTGATCGCGGGCCTGCGGGGCTCCATCGACGTGCTCGACGCGCAGATCCTGGAGCTGCTCGAACGGCGCCGCGGGCTCTCGGCCTCCGTCCAGCGCGCCCGGATCTCCTCCGGCGGGCGCCGGACCGAGCTCGGCCGCGAGAACGTGGTCATCAAGCGCTACGCCGACCGGCTGGGCCGGCCCGGCGGGACGATGGCCATGGCGCTGCTGGAGTTCTGCCGGGGGGCGACGGCGCCGGGTGTCCTCGGCGCGCCGGGATCAGGACCGTAGGAAGGCCAGGACCGCCAGCACCCGCCGGTGGGTGTCGTCCGCCGGCGGGAGGTCCAGCTTGGAGAGGATGGAGCCGATGTGCTTGCCGACGGCGGCCTCGGAGACCACCAGCTGGCGGGCGATCGCCGCGTTGGACTTGCCCTCCGCCACCAGGCCCAGCACCTCGCGCTCGCGGGCCGTCAGGCGCTCCAGCGGATCGCGGCGGCGGCGCAGCAGCTGGCGGACGACCTCGGGGTCGACGACGGTGCCGCCCGAGGCGACCTCCTGGAGGGCGGCCTGGAACTCCTCGACCTGGCCGACGCGGTCCTTGAGGAGGTAGCCGATGCCGGATCCGTCGCCGGAGTCGAGCAGCTCCGAGGCGTAGGTGCGCTGGACGTACTGGCTGAGGACCAGGACGGGCAGCGAGGGCTGGTCCGTGCGCAGCCGCACGGCCGCGTGCAGGCCCTCGTCCTGGAAGCCGGGCGGCATGCGTACGTCGGTGACGACGATGTCGGGCCGGTGCTCGGCGACCGCCGTGATCAGCGCCGGGGCGTCGCCGACGGCGGCGGCCACCTCGTGGCCGAAGCGGCTGAGCAGGCCGATCAGCCCTTCGCGCAGCAGCACGCTGTCCTCGGCCAGCACTACGCGGAGCGCTCGGTCTCGGTCCACTCGCAAGGAATCTCCACACGCAGCAGGGTCGGTCCGCCGGGTGGGCTGGACAGGGCAAGTCTGCCATCCAGAACGGACACCCGGTCGGCCAAGCCGGTCAGGCCCGAGCCCCGGCCGGTGTCCGCTCCGCCCCGCCCGTCGTCGTGGACTTCGACGGTCAGCCGGCCCCGCTCGTGCCGGCCGGTGACGGTGGCCCGGGCGGCGCCGCTGTGCTTGCCGACGTTCGCCAGCGCCTCGCACACCACGAAGTACGCGGCGGCTTCGACGGCTTCGGGGAGGCGGCTCGCGAGGTCGACGGTGACGTCCACGGGGACCGCGGACCGGTCGGCCGCGTCGGCGATCGCCGCGCCGAGGCCGTAGTCCGTGAGGACCTTGGGGTGGATGCCCTGGATCAGTTCGCGGAGTTCGGCCAGAGTCTTGCCCGCTTCCTCGTGGGCCTTGGCGAGCTGGTCGGCGAGGGGCCCGGGCGGGGCGTCCAGGCGGGCCAGTCCCAGCGTCATGGTCAGGGCGACCAGGCGCTGTTGCGCCCCGTCGTGGAGGTCTCGTTCGATCCTGCGGCGCTCGGCCTCGAAGGCATCGACCAGCCGCACCCGGGACCGTACGAGTTCGGTGACCCGCTCCCCGAGCTCCGGCTCGGGCGGCGCGATGAGCAGCCGGGTCAGTTCGGCGCGGGCGACCGCCACGGCGCCGAGGACGTAGCCGCAGACTCCGAAGAGCAGGAGGCCGAGAAGGGCGATGCCGATCGCCTGCGGCCAGGAGACGGTCGTCCATTCCTTGAGGACGGTTGCCTGGCTGTCCCCGGACGTGGCCAGCAGTACGGGGGTGGCCATCAGGCTGAGCGGCACGCACAGGGCCAGGCCTACGGCGAGGAGGTCCAGCGGCCACAGCAGGGTCGCGAAGACCACGGTGTAGCCGAGCTCGCGCCAGGTCACGGGCTCCCGGAACCGGGTGCGGGCCCAGGCCGTCAGGCCCGGCTCGGCCGGTTCGGCGTGCGGGGTGGGGGTGGGCCTGCCGTCCACCATCCGCAAGCGGCGGCGCTCCAGGGCGGCCACCGGGACTCCGGAGAAGGCCAGCAGGGCGAGCAGCGGGATCCCCACCAGGACGACGGCGAGCGCGGCGCCCACCGCCATCCCGACCACGAGGGCCAGCAGGACGACGATCCCTACGGGGGTGCTGCTGAGCAGGTAGCCGGCGGCCCGCCAGGGCCAGGCGGAGAGCAGGAAGCCGGGTCGGGCCATGGCCTGCCACACATTGACTGAGCGCATGGGTTCACCGTAGGAGACCGGTCTCTGCCGGGGCCATCCCCGCAGGGCGAGGGCCCCGGGTATGGCCAGCCCTACCTCAGGACTCGGCCCAGGGGTCGTGATCGGCGGCGCCGTACGCGGTTGTCTGGAGGGGACGCTGAGAGGGGGTCCGCGATGACGAACTGGCTGGCCGAGCACACACTGGTGTTCGGAACATGGGGTGTGCTGGCCGCGGTGCTGCTGCTGCCCGCGCTGGAGTCCGCGCTGCCGCTGTTCGGCGCACTGCTGCCGGGTCAGACCGCGGTGGTGATGGGCGGGATGCTCGCCGGCAGCGACCGGGTCCCGCTGTACGCGGCGCTGGTGATGGCGCTGGCGGGCGGAGTGCTCGGCAATGCCGTGGGGTTCGCGGCCGGGCGGCGGTGGAACACGCGCCTGCTGGAGCGGATCCCGCGCCGGCTGCTGCGGCCGGGGCACACCGACCGCGCGCTGTCGCTCGTACAGCGCGGGGGCGGGCGGGCCGTGTTCGTGGGCCGCTTCACGGCGGTGCTGCGCACGCTGGTTCCGACGCTGTGCGGGATGTCGGGGATGCCGCTGCGGCCGTACCTGGTGTGGACGGTGCTGAGCAGCGCGGTGTGGGCGTCGGCCTTCGTCTTCGTCGGGTACGGGCTGGGGCACGCGCCGCTGCCGCTGCTGTGACGGCCCGGCGTCCGTGTCCAGGGCCATCACCTTCCTCGAAGGCCGGTCCCTCGTCCGCCGGGAACCGGACGAGGGGACACCGCCCGCGGGCGGGCTCGCCGGCCTCAGCCCGGCAGGCCCGCCCGCATCCGCCGGTCCCGGGGCGCCTGCGTGCGTTCCAGGCGGGCGTCCAACATGCGGGCCGCCGCCTCGCAGCGGCCGTCCGCCGTCAGCGCGTACAGCAGGGTCTCCTCGACGACCTCGCGCTGCGCCGCGCTGCCGCCGACCCGGCGCAGGACGGGCAGGAGCGCGTCGAGGCCGCGGGCGGCGTCCCGGAAGCGTTCCTCGACGAGCGCGGCGAACGCGTCGCACAGGGGGGCGATGACCTCGCGCTGGACCTCGTCGGCGGCCGCCGCGTGATCGCGCAGCCGGCGCAGGGCGGCCAGGTCTCCGACGGCGGTGAGGCTGATGGCGCAGTGCAGGGCGGTGAAGGCGGTCGCGGGCCGTTCCAGGATGTCCGCCTCCACGGCGTCCAGGACGTCCGCGACGGGCAGGTCGCCGCGCCAGCTGTCGCTGAGCCGGGCGCGCCACAGCAGCGACCCCGAGTCCACCAGGGCCCGTACGCCGGTCACCCGGCCCGGGGAGAGCTGGGTGAACCAGCGCTTGCGGACGGCGGCGGGGTCGTCGAGGGCCAGTTCGTGCAGGGCGATGTGCCAGGAGAAATGGGCCCGGTGCACGGCGCCGCGGCCCCGCCCGGCGACCCACCGTTCCAGCCAGTCGCGGCCCGCGCCGTGCGTGCCGGTCTCGTAGTGGACGTGGGCGAGCGCGTGCACGGCGTGCCCGGAGGCGGGCTCGACGGCCAGGGCACGGTGGGCCAGTTCGCCGGCCTCGTGCAGGCGGCCCTGCTCCTGGCGCAGGAACGCCAGCAGGGAGGTGTGGAACCAGTGGCCGTCGTACGCGGAGGAAGTTCGCTCGACCAGGCGCAGCGCGTAGTCGTCGTCCAGGTCGTCGACGCCGGAGAAGGCGATCGTGGGCACGGCGACGGCGAGGGCGAGGGCGTCGGCCGGGTGGCGCTCCAGGTGCCGTGCGAGGGCCGCGTCGCCTTCGTCTCCGTGGACGCGGCGGGTGACGACCTCCACGAAGGAACGCTCGCGTTCGCACGCCCGCTCCCGGGCGCAGCGCTGTGCCTCCGCCAGGGCCCGGGGTACGTCGACGGCGGCTCCGCACTCGTGTCCCAGCAGGGCGAGGGCCGCGTGCCCGAGGGCGAAGCCGGGGTCGAGGGCGACCGCGCGCCTGAGGGAGTCCTCGGCGCCCGAGCGGACCTTCAGGATCCGGTCGAGTCCGGTGCGGTAGGCGGCGGCCGCCTCGGCGTGCGTGGACAGGCCGAGGCCGTGTCCGTCGAGCGGGCGGCGCGTGGTGCGGCGCCGGGGGGTGAGCGGTGCGAGCAGCTCCTGGGCGAGGGCGGCCGCCTGGACGCGGATCTCGGGGATGGCGGTGGTCTCCCACAGCTCGCCGCGGCGCGGGGCGCCGAGGGTGTACAGGGGCAGGGCGGTGGCCCCCTGCCCGTCGAGCAGGCGCCCGTCGAGGGTGGCGACGCCCATGCCGAGCGGGCCGGGCACCGCGGTGCCGGCTTCGGACAGGGAGCGCCACAGGGGGTCCTGCAGGCTCGGACCCGGCCCCGTGCAGTCGATGATCCAGCCCACGTGCAGGTCGCGCCCGCCGGAGAGCCCGATGTCCAGCGATCCGTCGGCGCGGACGTCGGCGCGGGTGACGGCGCCGGCGTGTACGGCGAGGCGGCGCGAGGTTCGGGCGCGCAGGAGGGACTCGCCGGTGTCGGGCGCCATGCGGTGGCGGTGGGTGTTCCACAACGCACCGTCGCGTTTGACGAATTCGGCGCGCTCCTCGGTGGTGAGGCGGCGCCACAGGTGCGCGGTGTGCGGGCGCAGGCTGTCGAGGGCGGGGCGCCAGTCGCCGTGCAGGCGCACGGCGCGGGCGACGTGGCGGTAGACGGTGCGGCGCAGCTGCGCGAAGGGAGCGTCGTAGAGGCCTTCGGGGGCGGGCATGGGGCCGGCCGGGGTCAGGGCGTGCGGCTGGGGCAGCAGGCCGTTGCGGGACGCGGCGTGCACCGTGCGGCCGGGGCGTTCGAGGGTGAGGGCGAGGTCGACGGAGGTCAGGCCGGTGCCGACGAGGAGGACGTCGCTGTTGTCGGCGCAGGGTCCGTCCAGCGCGCCGGGGGTCCAGGGCTCCGCGATGAAGCGGGCGGCGGCGCGCAGCTGCGCGGGGGCCCAGGCCGCGGTCGGGGCGGCGGGGCCGGTCGCCAGGACCGCGCTGTCGGCGTCGAGCCGCGTTCCGTCGGCGAGCCGGAGGGTCACCCCGCCGTCCGGGGCGCCGGCGACGTGCTCGGCGCGGGTGGTCAGCCGGCGTACGGACACGGTGCCGTGCGCACGGACGATGGCCTGGGCGAGCGTGTCGGCGAGATAGGCGCCGAAGCGGTAGCGGGTCGCGAAGTCGGCGGAGGTGACGGTGGGTTCGCCGTGGCGGCAGAGCCAGCGGGCGAAGTGGCCGGGGTCGTCGGGGTAACAGCTCATGCCGCCCGCGGGCACGTTGAGGCGGTGCGCGGGGTCCCGGGTGGCGTAGGCGGTGCCGCGGCCCGCTTCGGGGGCCGGGTCGATCAGGACCACGTCGAGGGGGGTTCGGCGGCGGGTGGCCATCTCACAGAGGTGGACGGCGGTCAGCGTGCCGGCCGCACCCGCACCGACGACGGCCACCGTGTACCGCTCACGGACTGGACTCACGTAATCCTCCGGCAGTGTTCGGCGGCGGGGCCGGTGGAACGGAGCTCCGCCTTCGGGTCGTGCTCGCTTTTCCAACCGAGTGAGTAGGAAAAGGTGTTGTCCTTAGAGGAATCCCACCCGGTGCTCGAGAGCCGCTCAAACACCGGTCGACGCCGGCCGGATCCGTAACCGGGAAACCGCGGACCGGTGGGGGCGGGAGACGGGGCCCGCCGGCCGAAACGCACCGGGTCGTCGCGCGGGGCGGGAGGGGCTTTCCGGTGGCACGGCTGCGCCTCCCTCCGTGCGACCCGCTGCGGGACGGCGCGTGGGTGGTGACCTCGTCGAAGAGGCAGGCGGCGGGCCGGGGCGACGGGCGTGAGGACGTCGTGCGCGCCCTGGAGGACGGGTGGTCCGGGGCGGCGTCGGGCCGGGATCCGCGTCGGTTCGCCGCGGCCGGCGGTGTGGACGCGGCGGCCGCAGGGGGCGTTGACGACGGGGATGTACGGCGGGAACTCCACGGCGTCGGGGGCACCCGAGGGCGTCGAGGACGGCCTCGTGGCGGCCGAGGGAGCCTGCGTCGGGCGGGGTGGTCCGGCCGACGGGGACGGCGTTCGGCCGGGGAAGGGACACACAGACGCAGCGGCCGCTCCTCGGCGCTTCGTTGGTTGACACCTCGAAGCGTGAGGAACGGCCGCCTGCGTCGTACTGGGAGGAACCGCAGATCAGTACGTCCGGTGACCTACGGCGTCACACCGCGATCTCAGACGGTGGTCGGCACGTCGGCCCGGCTCTTCCCGGACTCGTGCGGCGCCGCCTCCAGCTCCGGCAGGCCCGGCCGCCAGAAGCGCGGCCCCAGGTCCAGGGCCAGCGCCGGAACCAGCAGGCTGCGGACCAGGAACGTGTCGAGGAGGATTCCGACCGCTACCAGCAGCCCCTGCTGCAGTGCGCTGACCGTGGGGATGGCCGCGAGGACGAGGAACGTGGCAGCCAGCACCACGCCCGCCGACGTGATGACGCCGCCGGTCACCGTCACGGCGGTGAGGATTCCCTCGCGGTGCCCGCGCAGCTGCACCTCTTCCTTGGCGCGCGTCATCAAGAAGATGGTGTAGTCGACACCCAGCGCGACGAGGAAGATGAAGCCGAACAGCACCAGCCCGCGGTCGATCTTCGCGTGGTCGAGTACGTGGAACAGCAGCGAGGCCGTGCCGACGGCTGCCGCGAACGACAGCACCACGGACACGAGCAGCACCAGCGATCCGATGACCGCCCGCAGCAGGATGAGGAGCATCACCAGCACCACGGCGAGGATCAGCGGGATCAGCAGCTTCTCCTCGCTGCTCTGCCCCTCGGAGACGTCGAGCGCCACGGCCGTCTGGCCTCCGACGATCGCGTCGGCCGCCGGACCGGTCGAGCCGTCCAGTGCCTTCCTGATGTCCTTGATGGTGTCCTTGGCGGCCGCGGAGTCCGGAGCGTCGCGGAGCACTGCGGTCAGGTGCGTCCAGCCGCCCTTGGCCACTTGGGTGTCGACGGAGGACACACCG
This sequence comes from Streptomyces sp. NBC_01244, assembly GCF_035987325.1. Classification (NCBI taxonomy): domain Bacteria; kingdom Bacillati; phylum Actinomycetota; class Actinomycetes; order Kitasatosporales; family Streptomycetaceae; genus Streptomyces; species Streptomyces sp. NBC_01244. The sequence continues at coordinate 187,581 of NZ_CP108489.1, read as the reverse complement.
GGCACCTTGGCGACGGTGGCCGTCGCGGATTCGGCCCCGGCGTCGCGGACGTACACATCGGCGGGAGCCGACGAGCCCGCGGGGAAGTGCTTGGCCAGCAGCTGCTGGCCGGTGACCGAGTCGACCTTGCCGGTGAACTGCTCCGCCTGGGTCTGGCCGGTCTGTACGCCGAAGACGCCCAGCGCCATGACGCCCAGCACCAGCGCCGTGCCGATCCACACGGCGCGCGGGCGCCGTCCCACGGCTGCGGCGATCTTCGCCCACTTGCCGTGGCCCTGGGCGGAGTTCGGGTCGTATCCCGCGGTGACGCGCGGCTTCACGGGCCAGAACACCCAGCGGCCCAGGATCACCAGCAGCGCCGGCAGCAGCGAGGTCATGGCGAAGAACACCAGGACAACGCCGATGGCGACGACCGGTCCCAGACCCTTGGTGCTGTTCATGCTGCCGAACACCAGGCACAGCGTCGCGACCGCCACCGTAGCGGCGGAGGCGGCCAGAGCCGGCAGCGAGCCGTTCACGGCCAGCGCCATCGCCGTGTGGCGGTCTTCGTGCCGGTGCAGCTCTTCCCGGTAGCGGGCGATGATCAGCAGGGCGTAGTCGGTGCCCACGCCCACGGACAGCACCATCAGGACGTAGGCGCTCTGACCGTTGACCACCAGCCCCGCGTGCTTGGCGAGGAGGTAGACCACGCCGCTCGCCACCTGGCTGGCCAGCCCCACGGCGATCAGCGGAATCAGCCACAGCACCGGGCTGCGGTAGGTCACGAGCAGCAGCAGCGCCACCACGGCGAGCGCGGCACCCAGGAGGGCGCCGTCCATGCCGGAGTAGACCTCGGCGAAGTCGCGGATGCTCCCGGCCTCGCCGGTGATCTTGACGTCGAGACCGGCGGGGGCGCCCTCGGAGGTGAGCTTGCCGGCTTCCTCCACCTTGTCGGTGAGCACCTTGTTGTCGCTGGGCGAGGTGCGCAGCGGAACGCTCACGAACGCCGCGACCTTGTCCTCGGAGACCACGGCGGAGGAGACCTCGCCGACGGCCACCTTGTCGCCGAGCAGGGCGCGATCGGCGTCGATCTTGGACAGGTCGGCCGGGGTGAGGCCGCCCTCACGGGCGTAGACGATGACTGCGGAGCTGGAGTCCTTGTCGGCGAAGTACTGCTCCGCGAGCTGCACCGCCTTGGTCGACTGCGCGCTCGACGGCAGCCAGGTCTCGGGGTCGTTGTCCTGTACGTCTGCAAGGCCGGCGGCCAGCGAGCCACCGATGCCCATCAGCAGGAACCACAGCACAAGCACGACCCACTTGGAGCGCCGGCCGGCGACGAAGGCCGCGTACCGGCTCGCAACGGTGGGGGAAGAAGCGGGCGGTGGTTCCGTTTCCGTGGAGGATGGTGCCGGGGTCTGGGTCGTCATGTGACTCTCGCTGAGGGTCAGGAGCCGTGGAGCGGGGGCTCGGACGGAACTGGTGATACAAAGGTTCTTCACCAGAGGGGTGGAGTCCTGGTGGAGCCCCCCTCGAGTTGGCTTGAACCCGGGACTCCCGCGCCCCATGGCACTCCGGTTCTGGCTGATTCCCTACTCGAGCCCCGTGAGGCCGCCCTGGCGTACGGGCCCGGCGGGCGGCGGACCGGGCCCGTACGCGCACCCCGCCGTCGCCCCCGATCCCTTCGAGCGGCCCTTACGACCGGGTGCCGCGACGGGGGGACGTCGTGGTGGAATCGCGCTGGTGGATCGGCTGAGAGGTGGCACAGGCGCGCTCGAGGCTCCCTTGAGGAAGGCCGGGGGCACGCTCGAGACTCCCTTAAATCCGCTGGTCGCCGAAGGGGCGGTCCGTCGCCCGCATGCTTTTCCCCGTTCGCCGGTCACCTCCGTAGGGCAGGCTCGGTCAGTGTTGTGAAGGACGGAAAACACCCCTGAGGGAGCACCTGATGAAGGCTCGTATGCAGAACCCCGCCAAGCTTCTGCCGGACGCCATGACCGGCATTCAGAACCTCTACAAGGCCATGCACCAGGGCGGCGTCGAACCGCGCACGCTGGATCTGGTGCACCTGCGCGCGAGCCAGATCAACGGCTGCAGCGCCTGTGTCCACGGCGGCGTCACGGGCGCCAAGAAGGGCGGGGAGACCGACGAGCGTCTGCACGCCGTCGCGGCCTGGCGCGAGACGCCGTTCTTCACGGACTCCGAGCGCGCCGCGCTCGCACTGACCGAGGCCGCCACCCGGCTGGCCGACCGCAGCGGTCAGGCCGTGCCGGACGCGATCTGGGACGAGGCCGCCGACCACTTCACGGAGCAGCAGCTCGCCGCGATCCTCCTCATGATCGCGACGACGAACTTCTTCAACCGGCTGAACGCCACCATCCAGGAGCCCGCGGGCCAGAACTGGGGCTAGAGCCCAGAGGCCGACAGGACGGCCGCGAGGCCGTCCTCGGCCACGGGGGACCGGCGCGGCGCTGTCCTGACGGCCGGCGCCCACGGCCGGTCGACGCTGTGACGGGGGTGCCGGGGGATCTGTCGCGGGGAGCGGGTGCGCTCCGCGTGACATCCCCCGTGAACGTCACGGCGTGTCGGGGCGGCGGCAGGTGGCGGATCAGGAATCGAGAAGTTCGGTTCGCGCGGTCGCCCCTAGCCTGCTTGCCATGGACATCACGATTCACACGGCTTCCCTGCCGCATGACGACCCGGACGCTTCGCTCGCCTTCTACCGCGACCTCCTCGGCTTCGAGGTCCGCAGCGATGTCGGCCAGGGCAAGATGCGCTGGATCTCGGTCGGCCCCGTCGGTCAGCCGGGCACCTCGATCCTTCTGACACCGCCCGCCGCCGATCCCGGCATCACCGAGGACGAGCGCCGCATGGTCACGGAGATGATGGCCAAGGGCACCTACGGATGGATCCTGCTGGCCACTCCGGACGTCGACGCCACCTTCGAGAAGGTGCAGGCCGGTGACACCGAGGTCGTGCAGGAGCCGACCGAGCAGCCGTACGGCATCCGCGACTGCGCCTTCCGCGACCCGGCGGGCAACCTGGTCCGCATCCAGGAACTCCGCTGAGCAGTGCGCGCACCGGTGCGGCCGTGCGGGCCGGCATCGCCACCACCCGTATCGCCACCACCCATGAGGAACGCGGCGGCGCACGAGCGACGTCTTCGCGTGTCCGGGGCAGCTCGAAGACGAAGGACAAGGGGAGGCTTCTCATGTGCAAGCCCGAATGGCGGCGTGCACGCGTCCAGGCGCAGCGTCTGGCCGACCTCGCGCGGCTGCGCCGCGTCCGCGACCGGATCGACAGGGAATACGCGCAGCCACTGGACGTGGAAGCACTCGCCCGTTTCGTGGACATGTCCGCCGGGCACCTGAGCCGGCAGTTCCGGGCCGCCTACGGCGAGTCTCCGTACTCCTACCTGATGACGCGTCGCATCGAGCGGGCGGCAGCGCTGCTGCGGCGCGGCGACCTCAGCGTCACCGAGGTCTGCTTCGCGGTCGGCTGCGCGTCGCTGGGCACGTTCACCACCCGCTTCACCGAGCTGGTCGGCATGCCGCCCGGGGCCTTCCGGCGCCAGGCGGCGGGTGCGGCGGCCGACCCCGCCGACCCCGCCGACCCCGGCGATGCCGCGGGTGCGGCCCGCGGTGCCGGGCCGGCGATCAAGGTGGAGGGGATGCCGGCGTGCGTGGCGAAGCAGGTCTCGAGACCGGTCAGGGTTCGAGAAGCCCCGGCCTCCGCACGGCCCCTGGGGTAATCCCCCGGCCCGGCGCCCCACCCGCGGGTGTTCCGGCAGGAACACCCATACACAACGGCCGTTCCTCAGTGCTTCGTTGCCCGACACCTCGAAGCGTGGAGAACGGCCGTCCGCGTTCTCCCGGGAAGAGCCCTCCCTGCCCCGGACCTGCGGCGGAGGTCGCCGCGGCGGCCGTACGGCTCCCTCCGGACGCCGCCGGAAACGGCAGACGGCGCAAGCGGGCCGCTATCGGTTCTCGACCGGTGATGCATCGACGCACTCGAAGCTGCAGACACAGGGCGAGGTGAGATCACCTCCGGTCGGCATGAGGAGTGCGTGATGCTCAAGGTCGTTTCACGGGACGGCACGACGATCGCTTACGAGAAGTCGGGCGAAGGCCCCCCGCTCGTTCTGCTCAACGGTGCCTTCCGCGACCACACGATCTTCTCCGAACTCGTTCCCGAGCTGGCGCGGCACTGCACCGTGTACGCCTACGACCGCCGCGGGCGCGGCCAGAGCGGTGACGCTCCCGAGTTCGCCGTCGAGCGGGAGATCGAGGATCTCCAGGCGGTGATCGAGGAAGCGGGCGGCTCGGCGGCCGTGTTCGCCGGGTCCACGGGCGCCAACCTGGCGATCCAGGCGGCGCTCACGGGCACGCCGATCACCAAGCTGGCGCTCCACGAGCCGTTCTTCCGGGTCGACGGTTTCCCGAAGCCCCCGTGGAACGCCGCGCGGACGCTCCAGGTCCTCCTGGAGGACGGCCGGCGCGACGAGGCGGCCGAGTACTTCCTCGGCCCCGTCCTGGGCCTCACCCCCGACAACGTCGCGGAGTGGCGCAGGAGCCCGATCTGGGCGATGAACGAGGCGAACGCGCACACGCTGTCGTACGACGTCGAGATCTGCGGCGACTTCTCCGTACCGGCCGGCCCGCTCGCCGGATTCCAGACGCAGACGCTGGTCCTCAACAGCGACAACACCAGCGCCTGGCTGCGTGCGGCAGCACAGGCGACCGCGGCGGCCCTGCCCAACGGCCGGGGCCTTGAGCTCTCCGGATCCTGGCACCGGATCGACATGGACGTGCTCGGCCGGACGCTGGCCGAGTTCGCCGGCGCCTGAAAGGTCCCGCCATCCCTGCCCGCGCCGACGCCCTGCGGCGCGGGGGACGTGCTCGACCCATCCCTGTAAGTCCGTCATCTACCTCCCGGGAGAACACCACCGTGACCACGGCTCACACCCTGGCCGCCCGGTACACCGCGGAGGCGGCCCCGGCCGCCGCCCCCAGCGAGCGCGGCGCCACCGTGTGGCTGACCGGGCTGCCCAGCGCGGGCAAGACCACGCTCGCCTTCACCCTCGCCGAGCGCCTGCGCGCCGAGGGGCACGAGGTCCAGGTGCTCGACGGCGACGAGATACGAGAGTTCCTCTCCGCCGGCCTGGGCTTCACCCGCGCGGACCGGCACACCAACGTCCAGCGGATCGGCTTCGTGGCCGGGCTGCTGGCCTCCCACGGCGTCAAGACGCTGGTACCGGTCATCGCCCCGTACGCCGAGTCCCGCTCCGCCGTCCGTGCCCGGCACGCCGCCGGCGGCACGCCGTTCCTGGAGATCCACGTGGCCACCCCGGTCACGCTCTGTTCCCAGCGCGACGTGAAGGGCCTGTACGCCAAGCAGGCGGCCGGCGAGATCTCCGGTCTCACGGGCGTCGACGACCCGTACGAGACACCTGAGAACCCGGAGCTGCGCATCCAGACGCAGGGCCGGTCGGTGGCCGATTCCGCAGCAGAGCTGCACACCTTCCTGACCGAGAGGGGCCTGGCATGACGACCGCGACCCATCGCCTGATCGAGGCGTCGGGGAACCCCTTCGCGCTGACGCACCTGGACTCGCTGGAATCCGAGGCGGTCCACATCTTCCGCGAGGTGGCGGGCGAGTTCGAGAAGCCGGTGGTCCTCTTCTCCGGCGGCAAGGACTCGATCGTCATGCTGCACCTGGCGCTGAAGGCGTTCGCGCCGGCGCCGGTGCCGTTCGTGCTGCTGCACGTCGACACCGGGCACAACTTCCCCGAAGTCATCGAGTACCGGGACCGCACGGTCGCCCAGCACGGCCTGCGCCTGCACGTGGCCTCGGTCCAGGACTACATCGACGCCGGCAAGCTCACGGAGCGCGCCGACGGCACCCGCAACCCGCTGCAGACCGTCCCGCTGACCGAGGCGATCCAGCAGCACGCGTTCGACGCCGTCTTCGGCGGCGGCCGCCGCGACGAGGAGAAGGCCCGCGCCAAGGAGCGCGTCTTCTCCCTGCGCAACGAGTTCTCGCAGTGGGACCCGCGCCGCCAGCGCCCCGAGCTGTGGCAGCTCTACAACGGCCGCCACGCCCCGGGCGAGCACGTGCGCGTCTTCCCGCTCTCCAACTGGACCGAGCTGGACGTGTGGCAGTACATCGCCCGCGAGAAGATCGAACTGCCGGACATCTACTTCGCCCACGAACGGGACGTCTTCCTGCGGGGCGGCATGTGGCTGACCGCCGGTGAGTGGGGCGGCCCGAAGGACGGCGAGACGGTCGAGAAGCGGCTCGTCCGCTACCGCACCGTGGGCGACATGTCCTGCACCGGCGCCGTCGACTCCGACGCCGCCACGCTCGACGCGGTGATCGCCGAGATCGCCGTGTCCCGGCTCACCGAACGGGGCGCGACCCGCGCCGACGACAAGATGTCCGAGGCCGCGATGGAAGACCGCAAGCGCGAAGGGTACTTCTAGGGATGACCACAACCACCGAGCAGCTCAGCGCCACCACGCTGCTGCGCTTCGCGACCGCGGGCTCCGTCGACGACGGCAAGTCCACCCTGGTCGGCCGCCTGCTGCACGACTCCAAGTCGGTCCTCACCGACCAGCTGGAAGCCGTGGAGCGGGTCTCGGCCAGCCGCGGCCAGGACACCCCCGACCTCGCACTGCTCACCGACGGCCTGCGCGCCGAGCGAGAGCAGGGCATCACCATCGACGTGGCCTACCGCTACTTCGCCACCACCCGGCGCCGGTTCATCCTGGCCGACACCCCCGGGCACGTGCAGTACACCCGCAACATGGTCACCGGCGCCTCCACCGCCGACCTCGCCGTGGTGCTGGTCGACGCCCGCAACGGCATGGTCGAGCAGACCCGCCGGCACACCGCGGTCGCGGCCCTGCTGCGGGTCCCGCACGTGGTCCTCGCCGTCAACAAGATGGACCTGGTGGGCTACAAGGAATGCGTCTTCGCGGAGATCGCCGAGGAGTTCACCTCCTACGCCGCCACGCTCGGGGTCAAGAACGTCGTGGCGATCCCGCTCTCCGCGCTGGCCGGCGACAACGTCGTCGAACCCTCCGCCAACATGGACTGGTACGGCGGCCGGACCCTGCTGGAGCACCTGGAGACCGTCCCGGTCGGCAGTGACCCGAGGGAAGAGCCCGCCCGCTTCCCCGTCCAGTACGTGATCCGCCCGCAGAGCGCCGAGCACCCCGACTACCGCGGCTACGCCGGCCAGATCGCCTCCGGCGTCCTGCGCGTCGGGGACGCCGTCACCGTCCTGCCCTCCGGACACACCACCGCCGTCGCGGCCATCGACGCGCTCGGTACGCAGACGGACGTCGCCTGGGCGCCCCAGTCCGTCACCGTCCGGCTCACCGACGACATCGACATCTCGCGCGGCGACCTGATCGCGGCCGGGGGCACGGCCGAGGAGCCCACCAAGGACATCGAGGCCAGCGTCTGCCACCTCAACGAGCGCCCCCTGCACGTCGGCGCCAAGGTGTTGCTCAAGCACACCACCCGCACCGTGCGCGCCGTGGTCAAGGACATCTCGTACCGGATCGACATCAGCACCCTCGAACGGCGCCCCGGCGCCGAGGGTCTGCAGGTCAACGACATCGGCCACGTCGTGCTGCGCACGGCCGAGCCGCTCTCGCTCGACCCCTACGCCGACAACCGCCGGACGGGCTCGTTCCTGCTGATCGACCCGGCCGACGGCACCACCCTCGCAGCCGGCATGGCGGGCGAGCCCTTCGAGACCGTACGGCGCAAGGCCGCGGCAATCGACGAGGAGGACTGGGTCTGATGCACCACCAGACGATCGGGCGCGTGGCCATGGCGGCCGTCGCCGTGACCACGGCCGCCGGACTGCTGTCGGGCTGCAGCTACGGCGCCAGTGCCGACGAAGCCCCGAAGCAGACCGTGGGCGTCTCGGGTGCGAAGCTCTCCGCCGACACCGTGAAGATCGGCTACTTCCCGAACCTCACGCACGCGACCGCCCTGGTGGGCCTGCAGGACGGCCTGTTCCAGAAGGAGCTGGGGTCGACCCGGATCAAGTCCCAGTACTTCAACGCCGGCCCGGCCGAAATCGAGGCGCTCAACGCCGGTTCGATCGACATCGGCTGGATCGGCCCGAACTCGGCGATCAACGGCTACGCCAAGTCGCACGGCACCTCCCTGCGGATCATCGGCGGCTCGGCCTCCGGCGGTGTCAAGCTGGTGGTCAACCCGGCGAAGATCGGTTCGCTGGACGACCTCCGGGGCAAGAAGATCGCCACCCCGCAGCTCGGCGGTACCCAGGACGTCGCCCTGCTGAACTATCTGGCGGGCAAGGGCTACAAGGTGGACCCGGCCTCCGGCGCGGGTGACGTCAATGTGCTCCGTACGGAGAACAAGGTGGTGCCGGAGGCGTACAAGTCCGGCTCCATCGACGGCGCCTGGGTGCCCGAGCCGACCGCCTCCAGGCTGGTCACGCTCGGTGCGAAGGTCCTGCTGGACGAGAAGTCGCTGTGGCCGGGCGGCGTGTTCGTGACCACCAACATCATCGTCTCGCAGAAGTTCCTGGCCGCGCACCCCGACGTGGTCGAGGCCGTGCTGCGCGGCGCCGTGGCGGCCAACGCCTTCATCAAGGCCGACCCGGAGAAGGCGAAGGCCGACGCCAACCTGCGGATCAAGGCCGACACGGGCAACGCGCTGCCGGCCGCCATCCTCGACCCCGCGTGGGCCGGCATCGACTTCATCGACGACCCGCTGGCCGCCACCCTGCAGACCGGGGCCGACCACGCGGTCGCCGCGGGCCTGCTCGACAAGCCCGAACTCGCCGGGATCGTCGACCTGACCCTGCTCAACAAGGTGCTCACGGCTGCGGGCAGGCCCGCCGTGGCGGACGCCGGGCTCGGCGTCAAGTGACGACCCGCACCCCCTAGCTCCGCGCAGCAGCTCCCCGCAGCGCCCCGTCCACTCCCGCAGGAGGTGTCCGCAATGACCACGGCACTGACCATTCCGAAGTGCGCCCCCGTCGTCGAGACCACGGACGAGTACCCGGCGGTCCGGCTCTCGCATGTCTCCAAGGCCTTCGGCCGCCCCGGCGCGGCCTCCGTCGTGCTCGACGACATCAGCCTGGACGTGGCCCCGGGTGAGTTCGTCACCCTGCTCGGCGCTTCCGGCTGTGGCAAGTCCACCCTGTTGAACCTGGTGGCGGGGCTCGACGAACCCAGCGCCGGATCCATCGAGGTGGCCGGCACCCGGCCGTCGCTGATGTTCCAGGACCACGCACTGTTCCCGTGGCTGAGCGCGGGTCGCAACATCGAGCTGGCGCTGCGCCTGGCGGGCGTACCGCGCGAGGAGCGCAAGCCCGAGGCCGAGCGGCTGCTGGAACTGGTCCGCCTCGGCGGCGCGTACCGCAAGCGGGTGCACGAGCTGTCCGGCGGCATGCGCCAGCGCGTGGCCATGGCCCGCTCGCTCGCCCAGGGCAGCAACGTACTGCTGATGGACGAGCCGTTCGCCGCACTCGACGCCATCACCCGGGACGTCCTCCACGAGGAGATCACCCGGATCTGGAACCAGCGCAGGCTCACCGTCCTGTTCGTCACCCACAACGTCAGAGAGGCCGTGCGCCTCGCCCAGCGCGTCGTCCTGCTGTCGTCCCGTCCCGGCCGGATCGCCCGCGAGTGGCGCGTCGACCTGCCGCATTCACTGCGGGGCGAGTCCCGCGAGGTCGCGGCGCTGTCCACCGAAATCACCGAGCACCTGCGTGGGGAGATCCGCCGCCATGTCCAGCACTGACACCCTGCCCGCGGCGGGCGACCGCGCCGTCCGACGCGACGGCGCGGGGGCCGGCCTCGACACCCTGGGGGCCGGTCTCGACGCGCTGGAGGCCGCCCACACGCAGCGCGCCTCGTTCAGCCAGGTGCTGAAGAAGAAGGTGCTGCCGCCGATCCTGGGCATCGTGCTGGTCGTCGGTGCCTGGCAGCTCGCCTACAGCCTGCACCTGACCAGCCCCGAAAAGCTGCCGAGCCCGGCGAACGTGTGGCACTCGCTCACGGTCCTCTGGGACGAGGGCACCCTGTTCTCCATCGTCTGGACCAGCCTGTGGCGCGGCGTCTCGGGCTTCCTGGCGGCCGTCGCGATCGGTACGCCGATCGGCCTGTTCGTCGCCCAGGTCAAGCCGGTACGAGCCGCCATCGGACCGGTGCTGGCGGGCCTGCAGTCGCTGCCTTCGGTCGCCTGGGTGCCGGCCGCCGTCATCTGGCTCGGCATCAACAACTCGGCCATGTACGCCGTGATCCTGCTGGGCTCGGTGCCCTCGATCGCCAACGGCCTGATCGCCGGGATCGACCAGGTGCCTCCGCTGACCCTGAGGGCCGGGCGCACGCTCGGTGCGAGCGGTCTGCGCGGCGCCCGGCACGTGCTGCTGCCCGGCGCCCTGCCCGGGTACCTGGCCGGGCTGAAGCAGGGCTGGGCGTTCTCCTGGCGGGCGCTGATGGCCGCCGAGCTCATCGCCTCCTCCCCCGAGCTGGGGATCGGCCTCGGCCGCTACCTGCAGAACCAGCGGGAGTTCTCCGACATGCCGGGTGTGATGCTCGGCATCCTCCTGATCTTCGTCGTCGGCGTCGCCATCGACCTGCTGTTCTTCAGCCCGCTGGAGCGCCGGGTGCTGCGCAGCCGCGGGCTGCTGGCCGCGCGCTGAGGCGCCCGTCCTCCAGCGGGACTCGACACGGTCCCGATGTCCGTTGAGCAACGTTGCACAAGATGACGTCGGGCGGTTCCTCTGCGAATGGAGATCGACATGGGCGCGAAGCCCAGGTCCGCTTTGCGATCCCTGTGGAAGAAATTCGGTGAAGGCCTGATGTGGACGGGGTTCGCGTGGAACGGCATGTACCCCCCGTACGCATGGAAGGAACTCACCGCCCTGCCCGATGACCAGCCGTGCCTGCCGGCGCTGTCGGAAGCGGAGCTCGCCCAGTGGGCGGCACTGGTCAAGCAACTGCAGTAGGCACGACCTGGATCGACCGGAACCGACCCCATAGAGAAGGAGGCCAGGGTGGGCAGCGCCAGCTCGGGCATCACGCGTCCCCAGGCACTGATGAAGGACGGCCAGCTGCGACGCGTCCTCGGGCTGTTCCGCCCGTACAGAAGGCGGCTGCTGTCCGTCGTGTTCCTGGTCGCGGCCTCCTCCCTGGTCTCCCTGATCAACCCGTTCCTGATCCGTGAGGTCATGGACACGGCGCTGCCTCAGGACAGGCTGGGGCTGCTGTCCCTGCTCGCCCTCGGCATGATCGTGGTGTCGGTCACCACCAGCTCGTTCAACGTCTGGCAGACGCACGTGTCGGCCACGGTGGGCCAGCTGGTCATGCACGACCTGCGCACGGCGGTGTACGCCCACCTCCAGCGGATGTCGCTGGCCTTCTTCGCCCGCACCCGTACCGGCGAGGTGCAGTCGCGCATCGCCAACGACATCGGCGGGATGCAGGTCACCGTGACGACCACCGCCACGGCTCTGCTGTCCGACATCACCATCGTCCTCGCCTCGACGACCGCCATGTTCCTGCTCGACTGGCGGCTGACGCTCGCGTCCATGCTCATGCTTCCGGCGTTCGCCCTGGTGAGCCGTCGCGTCGGGAACGAGCGGCGCCACATCACCCGTGACCGGCAGGGCCAGCTCGCCGGGCTCTCCTCGACCATGCAGGAGTCGCTGTCGATCAGCGGGATCCTGCTCAGCCACACCATGGGCCGCTCCCGCTCCCTGACCGACGACTTCGCGCGGCAGTCGCGCAAGCTCACCGATGTCGAGGTGCGCGTCACCACCGCGGGCCTGTGGTACCAGTCCACGATCTGGATCGTCATAGCCTCCATGCCGGCGGTGATCTACTGGGTCACGGGGCTGACCTCGAGCAACGGCCACATGTCCATCTCCATCGGCTCCCTGGTCGCCTTCACCTCGCTCCAGCAGAGCCTGTTCCGCCCGGCGCAGCGGCTGCTGACCGTCGGGATCGAGATCCAGGGCTCTCTCGAGCTGTTCAGCCGAATCTTCGAGTACCTCGACCTGCCCGTGGACATCGCCGAGCCGGAGCGGCCGGTCGAGCCGGCCGTCTTGCGGGGGGAGGTGCGCATGCGGGGGGTCGGCTTCTCCTACACGGGAACGAAGCAGCCGACGCTGGCCGGCGTCGACGTGACCATTCCCGCGGGCCGCAGCCTCGCGATCGTCGGAGAGACCGGCTCGGGGAAGACCACGCTCAGCTACCTCATCCCGCGGCTCTACGACGTCACGTCCGGTTCCGTCACGATCGACGGGGTCGACGTGCGCGACCTGTCCTTCGACACGCTCACGTCCGCGGTCGGCGTCGTCTCCCAGGAGACGTACCTGTTCCACGCCACGGTCGCGGACAACCTGCGGTTCGCCAAGCCCGACGCGACCGACGAGGAGCTGTTCGCGGCGGCGCGGATCGCCCACATCCACGACTATCTGATGCTGCTCCCCGACGGCTACGACACGGTGGTCGGCGAGCGCGGGTACCGGTTCTCCGGCGGCGAGAAGCAGCGGCTGGCGATCGCCCGGACCATCCTGCGCGACCCGCCGATCCTGGTGCTCGACGAGGCCACCAGTGCCCTCGACACCCAGACCGAGCAGGCCGTGCAGAAGGCCATCGACGCGGCGAGCGTGGGCCGTACCACCATCACGGTCGCCCACCGGCTGTCGACGGTCCGCAACTCCGACGAGATCATCGTGCTGGACCGCGGCCGGGTCTCCGAGCGCGGCACCCACGACGAGCTGATCCTGCGCGGTGGCCACTACGCGACGCTCATCAACCGGGACAGCGAGCCGATAGCGGTCTGAACCCCGCTCCCCGGACGGCCTTGCCGAAGCGGCAGGGCCGTCCGCCGGCGCCGGGCCCGTCCGGAAGACACGTCCGGAAGACACGTCCTAGAGCCGAGCACGAGTTCGGCGAAAGCGGCCGCCCCTAGCCTCGGGCGAATGGATCCCACAGCTTCCGAAACATTCGAGCCTTCCGGGCCGAACCGCCGTACGCTGCTGCGCTACGGCACCGTCGCCGGCCTGGGCGCCCTCGTGACCGCCACCCCCTTCTTCAAGTCGGACGGTGCGGCCGCCGCGACTGCCGGAGGGCCCGAGCCGTCGGCGCCCGAGCTGAAGCTGACCAAGTTCCGGGATCCGCTGCGGATCCCGCCGGTGATGCGCCCCCGCGACCGCGGCGACCATGACGAGCTGACCGTCCGCATGCGCACCGCCGAGGTCACCGTGCATTCGGAGATGCCGCCGGTGACGATGTGGACGTACGAGGGCGTCTACCCGGGCCCGACGATCAAGACGGTGAGCGGCCGTCCACTGCGGGTCGTCTGGGAGAACCAGCTCACCGGCAACATCCCCGTCAAGGCCGTCGACTTCGACTCGCCCACGGGCCGCGCGCCCGACCCGCTCACCAACTACCCGGGCACCACGGGGACCAAGGTGGTCGGTGGTGTGTCGGACCTGGAGCCGTGGGCCGCGGTGCACCTGCACGGCATGCTGACCGGCGGCGGCAACGACGGCTGGATGGAGAACCTCATAGGCCCGGGCGACGTGCAGTTGTCGGCCTATCCGAACGCCCAGGCCGCGACCACGCTCTGGTACCACGACCACACCCATCACGTGAGCCGCTTCAGCGTGTACGCCGGGCTCGCGGGCATGTTCCTCTCCCGCAACGAGGAGGAGGAGGCGCTCGACCTGCCCGAAGGCGCCCGTGACGTGCCGCTGTTCCTCAGCGACCGCAACTTCGACGTGGACGAGTCCGGTGCCCTCGCCGGGCGGCTGGTCCACAAGGTGGAGATGATCGGCCCGCAGCGCCTCATGCGGACCCACTCGGCCCCGTACACCCTGGTCAACGGGGTGGTCTGGCCGTATCTGGACGTCGCGCCGCGCTGGTACCGGTTCCGGATCGTCAACGGCGCGAACTCCCGGATCTACCGGCTGATGCTGCTGGCGGACGGTCAGCCCGTCCCGGGGGCGCTGCGGGTGATCGGTACCGACCAGGGCCTGGTCGACAAGCCGCTGACGGTCGAGGGGGCGCTCAACCTCTCCCCCGGCGAGCGCGTCGACGTCATGATCGACTTCAGCGCGTTCCGGGGGCGGGCCCTGAAGCTGGTCAACACGCTGGAGAGCATCGCGCCCGGTGCCTCCAACAAGCTCAACGACCTGCTGGAGCCCGACGTGATGCAGTTCCGCGTCGCGGACCAGCGGCCCTCCAGCCGACCCGCGCTGCCGGCGGCGCTCTCGCCCACGTTCAAGCGGCTCACCCACCACGACCTGCCCCACGACCTCGCCCCCCGGTGGGTGGTCGTGGTCGGTCCCGGCTCGACGAACATTCCCGAGCTGTGGGAGATGGAGGAGGTCGACCCGGCGGGGATCACCTTCCCGTCCGCCGGGATCGTCCAGGTCCAGGACGCCGAGGGCACCGTCAAGACGCTGCGCAGGACGGCGATGGCGTACGACGACGGCAAGACGTTCACCGCCGCGCTGGGCAGCGTGGAGATCTGGAAGTACCTCAACCTCGCCGCGTCCCCGCACCCCATGCACATCCACCTGTCGCACTTCCAGGTGCTGTCCCGCGAGAGCTACGACATCACCGGGTTCCACCGGGTCACCCGCGGCTCGTCCAAGCCCATCGCGTTCAAGGCCGCGGGGGCGCTGGAAGCCCACGAGCTCGGGGAGAAGGACGTGATCCGGGTGGGTACGGCCGGCCTGATCACGCCGAACGCCACGCTGGGCGAGCTGGTCACGGTGGCGGTCCGGTTCCCCGTCGTCGGCAGGGGCGTCCACCACTGCCACATGCTGGAGCACGAGCAGCACATGGTGCGGCCCCTGGTGGTGTCGCCGGCCGTCCATCTGCACGCGGGCGGCCACCACTGACGCACAGCGCCGTGGGCCCGCGCCGGTGATCGGCGCGGGCCCACGGGGCGTGCTGCGAGCTTCGCTCAGCCGGCGGAGACCGGGGCGGCGCCGGCCGCCTGGGCTATGCGCTGACGCATCTCCTCGGTGCTGTTGGCGCGCGGGAACTCCTCGTCGGGAACCTCGACGCCGAGGAACGCGCACAGCGGCTCCCACCCCTGCTTCACGTCGTACACGAGGACGTTGTCCGCACCGAGGGCACGTACGACGTCCTCGGTGTGCCGGTGGTAGACCTCGATGGCGTGGTCCTTGTCCGAGAACCGGCCGCCGAAGAGACCGTCCCAGACCAGGGCGTTGACGACGCGGAACAGCCGGGCCTGCCGGGAGCCCGGCTCGGGCGGGTGCTCCATGGTCCGCAGCGCGAACTGGTACAGCGTCTCGTACGTGCTCTTGTACCAGCTCTCGGCGTCGCGCACCGTGAGGACCACCTTGGTCCCGGGGAGCGCCTCGCTGATCTGCCGGTAGTAGACGGTGGAGGGGCCGTCCACCGCGGAGGCGAAGCCGTCGTACAGCGCGGCCCAGTCGGGGCGCTCGCCGTCGCAGATGATCCGCTCCCACTGCGCGAGGCGCTCGTCGTCGTCGACGATCTCGAACATGTGGAAGCAGGGCCCGAGGCCGAGCCGCTCCAGGGCCACCTGGAGTGATGTCGTACCGGTCCGGCCGAGGCCGGCGTTGATGAGCTTCAACACGGTGATGTGTCCTCTTCCTCAGCGCCAGACCGCGTCGTCCTGGTGGGTGGCGACGTTCACCCGGTTCCAGAAGTTGACCAGGCTGATGTGCATGACCAGGGCACCGAGCTGCACGTCGGTGTAGTGCTTGGAGGAGTTCGCCCAGACCTCGTCCGACGGCGCGTTCTGGGCGTCGGTCTGCAGGGTGACGGCCTCGGCCAGCTCCAGGGCGGCGCGCTCGGCGTCGGTGAAGGAGGGCTCGGTCCGCCACTCGTCCACCAGGGGCAGGCGCTTGTCCGCGGGCTCGGTCGGGAAGGTGTAGACGCGGCCGTTGAGCCCGGCGACGCGCAGCCGGATGAAGTCGAGGGTCGACTGCGGCACGCCGACCTTGCCGATGACCTCGGACAGGTCGAGCAGGGGCTGCAGGGCGCCGGGAACGACCAGGGAGGGGTTGCCCATCCGTTGAGCCATCGAGAGTTCTCCTGTGTGATAGCGGTGCGCTGGAAGGTGAGAGGACGTCGGACAGGGCCGTCGGACCGGGCCGTCGGACAGGGCGTCAGACCGGGATCGCCTCGATGATCGAGATCGGTGACGCGGTGGGGATCGCCCTGGTGATCTTGAAGCCCGCCTTGGCGAACAGCTCGTCGTACTGCGCGAGGGTGCGGTCCCGGGAGCCGATCATCAGCATCAGCCAGAGGTCGATGGTGTGGCCGATGTGGCGCTCGTTGTTCTCGGGGAGCAGGTACTCGATGCAGAGCAGCTTGCCTTCGGGGCCGATCGCCTCGCGTGCGTTGCGCAGGGCGGTCAGGGCGTCTTCGTCGGAGAAGTTGTGGATGATGCGCTTGTACAGGTACGCATCGGCGCCCTTGGGCAGCGTGCCGAGGTAGCTGCCGTGCTCGACGGTGTAGCGGTCCGCGACGCCGGCCTCCTCGAAGAGCGAGGCCGAGTCCACGGTCGCGATCTCGAAGTCGTACAGCACGCCCTTGGCGTTCGGCGCCTGCTGGAGGACCCCCGCCAGGAGGTAGCCGCGGCCGCCGATGACGTCCACGACGGTGTGGAACGGGGAGAAGTCGTAGGCGGCCAGGACCGGGTCGGTCTCCGACTCCGAGACCTTGCCGAACGCCTGGAAGAACGCGGCGGCGTAGGCGTGGTTCGCGTGGAAGAAGTCCAGCGTGCTCATGCCGCGCAGCTTGGGCAGGTTGGCCTCGCCGGTCTGCACGGTGGTGAGCAGGTGGCCCCACTCCTCGTGCAGCAGGGGGTGGCTCATCAGCTGGGCGAACTTGCGCATCGAGTCCTGCGCGTCCTCGCGGAGCTTGTCGGACAGCGCCGTGTTCTCGTACCGGCCGTCCGGACGGACCGCGAAGACTCCGTGACCGGACAGCGCGCGCAGGATCCGGTGGGTCGCCTGCGGGTCGGCTTCGACCCTCCGCGCGATGTCTTCGGCGGACAGCGGCGCGTCGGCGAGCACGTCCGCGATGCCGAGCCTGGCCGCGACGGAGATCGCCTGGGTGATGACGGCACCCTGAATCAATTCGAGCAGCGCGTAAGAATCCGACTGGTCGCGGACCTCGGCCGATGCGGACATCGCTTTCCCCTCAGAGTGTCTTTTCCCGGATTCCAGACGATAGGTCGACGCCTCTCTCCGCCGCAACCGACCGATTTTCTCAGATCATTGACAAGAAGGGTTCAACCACGGAATTCTCGCGTTTGAACGGAGCCCACCTCTACTAACACTCGAGCGGGAATCCGACCCCGCTTGTCAGGCTGTGCCGACCGCGACCTCGCAGTCGCCTTGAGGAGGCCGACGTTGGCGCACGACACCCCGACCCCGGTGGATTTCTGGTTCGACCCGACCTGCCCCTGGGCTTGGATGACATCCCGATGGGTCCTCGAGGTCGCGGAGCGGCGGCCCCTGGAGATCCGCTGGCACATCATGAGCCTGACGGTGCTCAACGAGGGACGCGCGGACCTGGACGAACGCTGGCACCGGAACCTGGCCCTGCGCATGGAGCCGGTACGGGTCTGCGCCGCCGCCGAGCAGACGTACGGACCGGGGGCGCTGGGCCGGCTCTACACCGAACTCGGCACCCGCTTCCACCTCGAGAAGGCGCCCAAGGACCGGGTCACCTACGCGGAGGCCCTGGCCGCCTCGGGCCTCGATCCCGCCCTGGCCGACGCGGCCGGGTCCGACGCGTTCGACACCGCGGTGCGTGCTTCGCACCACGAGGGCATCGCCCGCGTCGGCACCGATGTGGGCACCCCGATCGTCGCCGTGGGGGACGTGGCCTTCTTCGGCCCCGTGGTGACGCCCACACCGCGGGGGGAAGCCGCGGTGAAGCTCTGGGACGGCGTGCTCGCGGTGGCCGAGACCGACGGGTTCTTCGAGCTCAAGCGCACCCGGACCCGGGACCCGATCTTCGTCTGAGTCCCGGCGTCCACCACGACCGGCCCGGGCGTCAGCCCCGGGCCGCGACCGCCGGGGCGGTCCAGTTGTCCTTCAGCCACGCCTCGACGGAGACCAGGTTCGGCCTGTTCTTGCGCAGTTCGGTCAGGTCGGCCTGGAAACCGTCACGCTCGAACCAGTCGAACATGTTGGCGAGGTCCGGGCGGCCGGCGCGCAGCGGCTCGATGGGCAGCTGCTGGAAGCGGGTCGGGATGCCGGAGACGGCCTCGAACGCCGCGGCCATCTGCGGCCCGGTCAGCTCGTCGCTGGCGATGTCGACCGTCCGGCCGATCCACTCCCGCGGGTTCTCGAAGGCGTCCGCGGCGAACGCTCCGATGTCGCTCGTCGCGATGCTCTGCACCGAGGTCTCGGGGTCGAGCCACATGGCCAGGACGAGCTGACCCTGTATCGAGCGCGGTGCGATGTCGAGCAGGATGTCGTGGAACATCGCCGGGCGCAGCACCGTGGTCGGCAGGTCGAGCGTCGCCAGGTACTGCTCGCCCACCAGCTTGCTCTCGAAGTGCGGGACGCGGGTGTCGCGGTCCGCACCGCCGACCGAGCTGTAGACGAAGTGCTTCACGCCGGCCCGCACCGCGGCGTCGGCCACCGACTTGCCCTGGCGGATCTCGGCCTCGACGCCGCCGGGTCCCCGGAAGGTCTGCACGCTGAAGACCCCGTACGCACCCTCCGTCGCCACTGCCAGCGACGCCTCGTCGTCCATGTCACCGCGGACGAGGACCACGCCCGCCTCCTCCAGCGCCCGGGCCTCCGCCTTCTGCGGGTCGCGGACCAGGGCGCGTACGGAGAAACCGCGCCGCAGCAGGTCGCGGGCGACCGCCCCGCCCTGCCGGCCGGTGCCGCCCGTCACCAGGATCGTCTCTGCAACCGCCACTGTCTGCCTCCATGTCGTGTGCCCGCCGGGCCTTCGCCCGGCCCGGCTGTCGGGTGTGATGGCCGCGAACGGCCGCGGTCCCTCGCGGGACGGTGACGGTCCGCGCTACCAGGGAACGGGGCCGTCGTCCGCCAGGCACTGGCCCGACGGGCCGGACTCGTCCAGCGTGGCGAGCCGGACGGCGATCTCCGCGCCCTCGGCGGGGGACCGGAACCCGCGGTGGTGGTTGATGTCGGTCCGGACCACTCCGGGGAGCGCCGCGTTGACCTTGATCGGGGTCTCCCGCAGCTCCTTGGCGTACGCGAGCGTCACCGCGTTCAGGGCGGTCTTCGAGGACTGGTAGGCGATCATGCTGAGGCCCGCCAGAGGTCCGTCCGGGGCCGAGCCCAGGGTCAGCGAGCCGACGTGGCTGGACAGGTTGACGATGCGGCCGGCCGGGGAACGGCGCAGCAGCGGCAGCATCGTGCGGGTCACGGTGACCACCCCGAACACGTTGGTCTCGAAGACCTCCCGCAGGTCGGCGGCGGTGGCCTCACTGGGCGCCCCGGTGAAGCCGCCCGCGATGCCGGCGTTGTTCACCAGGATGTCCAGGCGTCCGAACCGCCGCTCGATCTCGCGGGCCGCCTCCTCCACGGAGGCCGGGTCCGTCACGTCGAGCCGGAGCGGCACGGCCGTGATGCCGGCCTCTGCCAGCTCGTCGGCGGCCTGCTTGCCGAGCACCTCGTCGCGGGCGCCGACGAGAACGGTGATCCGCTGCTCGCCGAGTTGCCGCGCGATGGCGAATCCGATGCCCTTGTTGGCGCCCGTGATGAGCGCGACCTTCTCGAACGGCACGTTTTTCCCTTTCGTGAGGTCCGGGTCCAGCTGCCCCCGGAACGCCACTTCGCCGGATACGCAGAAGCGGCGAGGGGAACGTCGTGCGCCCGGTTTTCAAGCAATGAATTAATACGTTCACGGTACGAAACGCAAACATCGGAGCACCTCCGATGATGCCGTCGAAACGCCCTGTTCAAATGCCGAAAGTCCGCGGTCGAACGGCCGATATGAACGCAATGACGGAATACGGGCCCGCCTTCTAGGCGCCCTCCACCCGGGTTCCGGGGCGCTCGGCCAGACTGCCCACGCCTGCATCGGCGCCGACCGTACGGGCCTTACAACACCGTAACCATGAAGGAGCTGGTGGAATGACTGGGAGCGAACAGGCTCAGGCGAGCGGTAAGCCCCACGTGGTCATCGTCGGTGGCGGGATCTCGGGGCTGGCGGCGGCGTTCCACCTGCGGAACGAGCCGGTGCGCGTGACGCTCCTTGAGGGCTCGTCCCGGCTCGGCGGAAAGCTGCTGGTCTCCGACGTGGCAGGGGTCGCGGTCGACGAGGGCGCCGAGTCGCTGTACGCCAACCGCAAGAAGACCACCGGCCTGATCAAGGAGGCGGGGCTCGGCGAGCAGATCGTGTCGGCGGGCCCGGTCACCGCGTCGGCGATCTGGACCCAGGGCGTGATCAGGCACCAGCCCGACCGTCAGTTCATGGGCGTGCCCTGCGACATGGACGACCTCGCCCGGTCCGGGGTGCTGTCCGCCGCGGGCCTGGAGCGGGCACAGCAGGACCTCGTGCTGCCCTCGTTCGACCTGGAGGGCGACATCTCGGTCGCTTCCTTCGTCGGCGGCCGGTTCGGCCAGGAGGTCGTGGAACGCCTCGTCGAGCCGTTCCTCGCCGGTGTGTTCGCCGGGCGTGCCTCGGACCTGTCGTTCGAAGCCACCCTGACCCCGCTGGCGAGGGCCTCCCGCGACCACATCTCGCTCGCGGACGCGGCCGGCTCGCTGGTGCCGCACCTGCAGGAGGGCGAGAAGCCCCCGCCGGTCAGCGTCGCCACCCTCGACGGGGGCTTCGGCACCCTGCCCGCGGCGATCATCCAGCAGGTCCTGGACGCCGCGCCGGACACGGCCCTGCGCACCGGAACCCCCGTACGCGACCTGAAGCGCAGCGGTGACGGCTGGCAGGTGACCGTCGGGTCGGCCACCGACCCTGAGGTCATCGACGCCGACGCGGTCATCATCGCCACCCCGGCCGGCCCGACGAGCAGCCTGCTCGCCGGGGTCCCGGGTACGGCATCCGCCGTCTCGGCGCTCACCGAGGTGCCGTACTCCAGCACGGTCATGGTGACGCTCGCCTACCCGAAGACGGCGTTCCCCGGCGGACTCTCGGGCCGCGGCTACGCCGGCTACCGGGTCCCGGCGGAGGAGGGGAAGGCCGTCAAGGAGGTCACCTTCACCACGGTGAAGTGGCCGCACCTGGCGGGCGAGGTGGAGATCGTGCGCTGCTCGCTCGGACGGTTCGGCGAGGAGCACCTGCTCCAGCGCGACGACGCGGACCTGATCGCGCTGGCGACGGCCGAGCTCGCCGAGGCCACCGGCGTGACCGGTGTCCCGGTGGCGACCCGCGTGAGCCGCTGGGAGAGCGCCCTGCCGCAGTACACCGTCGGCCACGTGGACCGGGTGCGGCTGATCCGCGAGGCCGTGGCGACCCAGCCCGGACTCGCGGTGTGCGGTGCGGCGTACGACGGCGTGGGCGTCGGTGTCTGCATGATGACCTCGCGCAGGGCCGTCGACCAGATCCTCCCCCTCCTGAAGAAGGCGGCCGCCGCCTCCTCGGTCGCGGTCGGAGTGTGAGCCCGGATCCACCGGGGTGATCCCGATGTGATCACCCCGGTGGATCCGCCAGGACGAGAAGGGGCCGTGCCCGATCGGGCACGGCCCCTTCTCGTCTTGCCCGTTGCTCGGTGCGCGGTGCGCGGTGCGCGTCACAGGCGGCGGTCTTCGCCGCCCAGCCGGAAAATCCGGTCAGCGATCGGATCGCTGACCGGATCTCTGACCGGATCTCTGGTGCTCCTGTCGGAACCCCGACCGGATCAGCGGTCCAGGATCGTGGCGAAGACGTCCGCCAGCGCCTGCTCCGCGTCCTCGCCGGCGCCGGTGCTGCGCCAGGCCACGTGCTGGTCGGGGCGGATCAGGAGCGCGCCGGCACCGGTGATCTCCCGGACGGCCTCCCATCCGCCGTCCACGTCGGCGTACTCGGCGCCGTCGCCGATGCGGACCGCGTCGACCGGGACGGAGAACTTCTCCGCCACGCGCGCGGCCGCCTCGCACCACGCCGTCCCCTCCGGGCCGGTGATCAGCGTGAAGCCGGTCGTGCCCGTCAGGTCGAGGGTGGACAGGCGCTCGCCGTCCCGGGTGATCCAGGCGTGCGGCAGCCGGTGGCCGGGGCGCGAGGTCGGCGTGTGCTCGTCGCGCATGGGGACGCGGGCCGGGCGCTGGGTGCCGTCGGAGAGGACCGCGCCCTGCTCGTAGGCGAAGCCGATCTCCATCTCGAACGACTGGCAGCCGCCGCGGTGGGTGTGGAACACCTCCAGGGCTCGCGCCCGCACCGTGTCGCCGAGCGGGGACGGGTCGAAGTAGGCGGCCAGACGCTGTCCGCGGCGCCCCGCCGGGATGTTGTGGCCGCCGCCGATGGCGTCGATGACCACCTGGTGGTGCTGAGCCGCGGAGACCGCCCAGTCGACGTTCTCGCGGCCGACGGGCCGGCGCTCGTCCTCGTAGGTGTCGATCAGGCTGTCGGGCGCGGTGCCGTTCAGCACCGCGGCCAGCTTCCACGCGATGTTGTGCGCGTCCTGGATGCCGGTGTTGAGGCCGAGGCCCACGGCGGGAGGCTGCTTGTGCGCGGCGTCGCCGGCTATGAGCACCCGGCCGACCCGGTACTTGTCGGCGAGGATCGCGTTCACGATCCAGTCCGTGACCTTGTGCACGGTCACTTCCAGGTCCGGCACCTTCAGCACTTCACGGATGCGGTCGACGACCGTCTCGTTGTTCCAGCGGCCGGCCGGGCCGGGGGCCATGTGCAGGCCCCACTGCTCGCAGGCCTTGCCCCAGCTGGGACCCATCTCGATGAGGTTGACGGAGAGGTCGGGGTCTTCCGGGCTGAGGTAGTGCGTGATGAGCGTCCCCTCCTCCCACCACTGCGACAGGTCCGCGGTGAAGTACACGGTCGTGGTGTTGACGTTGCTGGGCGGGCCCTGCATCTCGATGCCGACCTTGTCGCCGACGAAGCGGCCGCCGTCGGCACCGAGGAGGTACTGCGCCTTGACCGTGATGGTCTCGCCGGTCTCGAGGTTGCGCACCTCGGCGAGGACGTGGTCGCCCTCGTCGGAGAAGTCGATCACCTCGTGGCCGAAGCGGATCTGCCCCGGATTGCGCTGCTCCGCGTGACGGCGCAGGATCGGCTCCAGCCACATCTGCGGGAGCTTCGCGGGCAGCTCCGGCCCGGCCGCCCCGTAGCGCTCCGTCAGTTCGCCACCGCCGAAGGCGTCCATCTCATGGATCCGGCGGGCGTCCAGCGGCCCGTCACCGGCGAACGTGGTCGCCCAGCGCACCTTGCCGAACTTGTCGAGCGGCGCCGCCTCCGCGAGGACGTCATCGCGAACCCCGTGCTGGCGGAAGATCTCCATCGTGCGCTGATTGAGGTAGTGCGCCTTCGGCACCCTCGACGTGTCAGCGTGCCGCTCCACCAGCAGGTGGTCGACGCCCTGGTCGGAGAGGAAGACGGAGGCGGACAGGCCACACCCGCCGCCGCCCACAATCAGGACCGGAACCTCGATTGACGTCATGTTCGCCCTTCCAGAATTCAGATGGCTTTTCCCGCACAGCCTGACAAAGCCGTCCGCAACCCTGGTCAAGAACGACTGGACTCCGGCACGCCACCGGACTCCGACACGCCGCCGGCCGGTCACGCGCGAACCGCGCGGGTGACCGGCCGACCGCCGCCTCGGGGAAGGGGGTCCCTCCGGGGCGCCTCCGGAGTGCCTCCGGGGCACCTCCGGTGTCCTCCCGGGTGCTCAGCCGAGCCAGACGCCGTCGCTCATCAGCGTGCGTCCGGACAGCTCGTTGGCCTCCCGCCAGGCCTGGATGCGCCGGGGCCGGATGCGGAAGTACTGGTAGGGCTGGTCGAGTTCGCGCGGGTCGAACCCGGTCTTGGCCGCGAAGTCGTCGGCCGTCTCGCCGAGTTCGGCGACGTCCGCCGGCTCCGCGTCGCCGTCGACGATCACGACGTCGCGCGTCAGTCCGAGGCCGACGCGCACCCGGCCGTCCGCCAGCAGGTTGCGACCGGTGACGGAACCGCGCGGAGTCGAGACGAGGAAGGCCGTCCCGTCCCAGAGGAACGAGAGGGGAATGAGATAGGCACCCCCCGGGCCACCCGCCGAAGCGACCCAGAGATCGACCTCGTTCTCCAGTCGCTTGCGAGTGTCTCCCAGCCGCTCTTCGAGCCCACGCGGTGGCACAGCAGTCATGCTTCCTCCGTCCATGTCGTGGAGAGTCCCCGTCCGACGAGGTCTCCTCCGGTCGTCGTACGGGCCACCGGCGCGGTGGCCGCGACGGCCGCCAGCGCCGCGACGGCCGCACGCACACCGATCATGTCGTGTGCCCGGTGTACGGCGAAGCGCACGAACCCGTTGGGCAGGGGCAGGACACGCACCCCGTGGCCGGCGAGGCGTGCGGCGCACTGCTCCGGGGTCAGCCCGGCAAGGCGTGCCATGACCATGTTGGTCGGCCGCGGCGGGTACATCAGCTCGACGCCGGGCACCGTCTCGAAGCCGGCGGCGAGCGCGGCGGCCGTGGCGTGGTCGGCTGCCAGGTCGGGCAGCCGCTCCAGCGCGACGAGGGCGGGCGCCGCCACGACGCCCGCCTGGTGCAGGGAGCCGCCCAGCGCGGTCCTCAGTTCGCGGGCGCGTGCGACGTACGCGCGGGTCCCGCACAGCAGCCCGCCGACCGGCGCGCCGAGCCCTTTGGAGACCGAGAAGGCGATGCTGTCCGCGGGCTCCGCCAGCTCGGCGGGGCGGACCCCGAGGGCCACGGCCGCGTTCGCGAGCCGGGCGCCGTCGAGATGGACGTGGGCGCCGTACCGGTGGGCCAGGGAGGCCAGGGCGCGGGTCGCCTCGGCGTCGAGGGCATTGCCTGAGCGCATCATGCTCGTGTTCTCGAGGCAGACCACGGTGGGCCGGCCGCCTCCGGTGGCGAGAGCCGCGTCCACGGCGTCGAGGTCGGGCAGGCCGTCGGGGCGCTGCGCCACCGCCAGCAGCTCGACCCCGGCGAAGCGGCGCAGCCCGTCCGCTTCGAGGAAGGACATGTGGGTGTCCTCGCCGACGACCAGCCGCGGCGCGCGCGGTCCCGGGGGGCCGGCCGCGGCGAGCGGGGCGAGCAGGTTCGCCATGGTGCTGGTGGGCGTGAGCAGCGCGGCCTCGGTGCCGAGCAGCTCGGCCACCCGGGCTTCGAGGAGCAGGGCCGTGGGGTCGTCCCCGTACACGTCGTCCCCGACCTCGGCCGCGTTCATCGCCGCGCGCATCCGCGCGTCCGGCACGGTGCGGGTGTCGCTGCGGAAATCGAGCCGGGGGAAACCGAGCCGGGGGAAGTCGGTCTGGGGGAAGTCGGTCCGGGCCATCGTGGCCTACCCCTGAGCCCGGTGGGCCACCCAGACGGCGCGGGGCCTGGTGTAGCCCTCGACCGCGTGGATGCCCAGCTCACGGCCGTATCCGGACTGGCCGAGACCCCCGACGCTGACCGTCTCCTCGGTGTCGCCCCAGGTGTTGACCCACACCATGCCGGCGCGCAGGGCCCGGCTGAAGCGCTCGACGCGGTGGGCGTCGGAGGTCCACACGGATGCCGACAGGCCGTACGCCGTGTCGTGGGCGAGGGACAGCGCCTCGGCGTCGGTGTCGAACGCCGCCACGGACAGCACGGGGGCGAAGATCTCCTCGCGCCAGGCGCGGCTGTCGGACGGCGGACCGTCCAGGATGACCGGGTTGACGAAGAAGCCGCCGCCGAGTTCGTGGCGGATCCCGGCGCGGCCGGGCGGCACGATGACCTTCGCTCCCCGGATCTCCGCCTCGTCGACCACTTCGGCCGCGCGGTCGACGGCCGCCCGGCTGATGAGCGGGCCGAGGTCGGTGGCGGGGTCGTCGGGCAGGCCGACGCGCAGGTCGGCGGCCAGTTCGGCCACGCGGCCGACGAATTCGGTGTGGACGGCCCGGTCGACGATCAGGCGCGTCCCGGCCACGCACACCTGGCCGGTGTTGCCGGTGAAGCCCGTGACGACCGCGCGGGCGGCCGCGTCGAGGTCGGCGTCGCGGAAGACGACGACGGGGCTCTTGCCGCCGAGCTCCAGCGCGGCGGGCTTGAGGCCCTCCGCGCAGCGTCGTGCGACCTCGCGTCCGGCCGCCGTCGAGCCGGTGAAGGAGACCATCCCGACGTCCGGGTGGTCGCACAGCAGCCGGCCGGTGTCGGCGCCGCCGTGGACGGCGGTGAGCACGCCTTCGGGGAGCACCTCGGCGGCGCGCTCGACCAGTCGGCGGGTGGACAGCGGTGTCTCGGGCGCCGGCTTGACGATGATGGTGTTGCCGTACGCGAGCGCCGCGGCGATCTTCCAGACGGCCAGCAGGAGGGGATAGTTGTTCGGGGCGATGGCCACGCACACCCCGACCGGCACGCGGTCGGTGTACGTGCGCATGCCGGGGCCGGCCGGGTGGGTCTCGCCCACCGGGTACCGGGCCGCCGCCGCGAACCAGTCGACCACCTGGGCGGCGAATCCGACCTCTCCGACGGCGCGTGCCAGGGGCTTGCCCGCGTTGCGCTGTTCCAGGGCCGCGAGGGCGTCACGGTCGTCACGCAGCAGGCCGGCGAGCTCGCGCAGGAGGCCGGAGCGGTGGGCCGGGGAGGTGTCGGCCCAGCCCTCGTGGAATGCCGACGCCGCCCGGGCCACGGCGTCGCCGACGCCGGGCCCGGAGGTGTCCGGTACGTGGGCGAACGCCCGCCCGGTGGCGGGGTCGAGGATCGCGCGTCCCGCCTCGGTCATCCCAGCGCCCCGGCACGGCCGCCCAGCCGCAGTCCGGCGTCGATCTCGGTGACCAGGCCGAGGAAGGCGTCCCGCCCCAGGCCCGTGCCCGAGCTGCCCAGCAGCCTGAGCTCGTACCCGTCGGGGTGCTGCCACCAGGCGTCGCAGGCTCCGAACTCGGCGTTCGGATAGCCCAGGTGCAGCGGGCGGCCGTCGAGGTCCAGGAGCTCGTCGGTGGCGGGGTGCTTTTCCCGTTCCGGCGGGAACACCAGGCGCCCGCCTCCGGTGCGCTGCGCCGTCAGGCGCAGCTCACCGCCGGACGCCGAGGCGTAGACGACGTCCAGCTCGCGGACGGCGGCGCCGTCGCCGAACGTGGCGGCGCTGTCGGCGTGGTACTCGCCGGCCGACACCGGCACCCCCTGCCCGGTGAGGAAGGCGGTGAGCTCCCCGGACGCGACCCATTCGCCCTCGTGCTCCCGCCCGCGCCGGTGGAAGGAGAAGACGCCGGTGGGCACCGACACCATCTCGGCCGGCCGCCGGGCCCAGTAGCTCAGTTCGGCGAACGGGGTGGCCAGCACCCTCGCCGCCGCCTCCGGCAGGGCCGGGCGCAGCGCGGCGAAGAACTCGACGAGCTCGTCTTCGGTGAACTCTCCCTCCAGTACCGAGAGTTCGACCGTGGTGCGCGCCATTCGGGCGCTGGCGGCCTGGTGGCCCAGGTAGTCGGTGCCGAGCCAGACGACCCTGCCCTCGCCGATCTCGTACGGCCGGGTCGCGCTGCCCCACAGGCACGGGTGGTCCGCGGCGGGGAAGGCCCAGTCGTACAGGAACTGCTTGAGCCGCAGCCGCCGCCCGCCGCCGGAGACCTCGGTGCGGTAGCCGGACGGGTTGGCGTCGGTCCACGGGCTGCGGCCCTCGGCTTCGACGCGTCCGGGGGGCGCCTCGCGCCGGATCGTGCCGGTGACGGTGTCGCAGCCCTCGGGGAGTTCGGACGGCCGCCACACGACGAAGTTGCACCAGTCCTGGGCGAGCTCCTCCGTGATCACCGGCGGCACCGGGTCAAGATCGGCCGCGCTGTCCAGGGTGTGCCAGCGCCAGTGGGGGACGAGACTGCTCACCGTGACTCCTCGGGTCGGTTCGGAGCCCCGCGAGGTGGTCGAGCCAGGCGGAGCTTGAGGCAAGGAACATCCATTCGCCGACGCCCAGCTCGGCGCGGAGCTCGGCCGGCACCTTCGGCAGCCCGAAGGGGGTGCCGAGCCCGTCGGCCAGGTCGGTCAGCCGGCGGACGTATTCGGGGTCGGTGGGGGTCGGGAAGCCCTGCTTGCGGCGGAGCTGCACCGATTCGGGCAGCAGGTCGGCGAGCGCCGCCTTCAGCAGCCCCTTGTGGGTGCCGGGCTTGTTGGTGTCCTTCAGGTGCTCGGGGCAGCGGAAGGCCAGCTCGGCGAGGGTGACGTCCTGGAAGACGGGCCGGTCCTCCAGGGTGAAGGTCGAGGAGGTGGCGTCCACCATGTCGTTCACGTAGACCAGGAAGCGCCGCATCAGGTGGTGCCTGCCGCGTTTGAGCGGCGACGCCGTCTTGAGCGCCCGGTACTCGGCCATGGTGCGTTCCCACACCATGTCGGTCACCGTCTTCATGTCGACGTCGAGCTCGTGCGCCATCCACCCGACGAGCCGGGACCAGACCGGGCGTTCGTCGGCGTGGAGGCTGTGCGTCAGGTAGTGGCGCCCGTGGATGAACGTGGGGGCGTAGGGGTCGACGATGGGGAAGTACCGGCCGGCCTGGTACCCCCAGAACTCGTCGGCCCCGTGTCCGGAGTAGACGACGACCTTCCCGTCGGCGGCGATGGCCTGGTAGAGGTGGTGCATCGCCAGCTCGGCGCCGTGCAGCAGCGGCCGCATCAACCGGGTGGGCAGGACCGGCAGCAGGTCGGCGGCGGCGTTGCGGTCGAGGTCGATGACGGTCAGCGGTACGCCCAGGTGCCCTGCGACCTCGGTGGCGTAGGTGACGTCGTCGCCCGAGCCGCCGATGCCGTCCTGATAGCGCATGACGTACGTGTCCACGGGCAGTCCCAGGGCGGTCAGGCCCGCGACGATCGCCGTGCTGTCGACGCCGCCGCTGAGCACCGCCGCCCGGGGGACGTCGGACACGGACCGCTGCTCGATCGCCCGGTCGAAGGCGGCCCTGATCTCCTCGGGCTCGATGGGGTCGTCCACCGCCCCGGGATGCCAGTAGCGGTGTTTGGTCGCGCGGGGCCGGTCGATGACGAGGTACTGGGCCGGCGGCAGGGCTTCGATGCCGCGCAGCCAGGTGCGGTCGTCCGCGGCGTCCATCCGGATCCAGGAGCGCAGCAGGAACTCCTCGCGGTCCACCTCGGGGGTGACGAGGCCGGTGCTGAGCAGCACCCCCTGCTCCGAGGCGAACAGCAGGCCGCCGTCGGTGTAGGCGTAGAACAGCGGCTTGACGCCGAAGTGGTCGCGGGCCAGCACCACGCGTCCGGTCCAGGTGTCGTGCCAGGCGAGCGCGAACATGCCGTCCAGCGGCAGCAGCGCGGCGGCGGGATCGGACTCGCGGCAGACCTGCTGGAGCACGAACTCGGTGTCACAGGTGGTGCGGCGCGGCCAGAGCGGCGGCGCGGGCGAACGGGAGCCGTAGACCTCGCCGTTGTGCACCAGCACGATCCGGCCGGTGGGGTCGGTCATCGGCTGGTCGCCGGCGTGGCTGCGATCGCGCACCGCCAGCCGCGTCGCGCACAGCATGACGGTGCCGCAGGGCGAGACGTAGGGGGCGCAGGCAGCTTCGCCGCGGTGCGCCATGGCACCGGTCATGGTCCGGCCGAGCGCGTCCATCCAGTCGGGATCGCGCCGTCCTTCGAAGCTGATGAAGCCCGCTATGCCGCACATGCGTCGCCCTCCGGTTCCCGCCACAGCTTCCAGAGCTCCGCCAGAGCCTCGGTGTAGACGTGCTCGATGCCCTGGTGGCCGCCCTCGTGCTCCAGGTAGAGGTGGGGGACCCGGTGTGTGTCGAGGGCCGCGTGCAGCGCGCGGGCGCCCCAGTGCATGCCGTACTCGTCGCGCCGGCCCACGCTGAGGTGCAGCACGCCGAGTGCGGCGAGCCGGTCGGCGTACGCGGGGAGCATCCGTACCGGGTCGTAGGTGAGCCAGCGCTGCCACACCTCGTCGCGGAACAGGCCCGTCACGGGGTCGCAGGGCAGCGCGTCCGAGGCGGTGGTCAGGGGGTCGTCGGCGTAGCACATGCCCATCGCGATGATGCTCATCGCGACCATGAAGGGGGCGTCGATCGGGCCGTTGTCGCGGCGGGCCAGCAGCGCGTCCATGCCGCCGGCCGCCCTGATGGTGTCGAGCGTGCCGGGCAGCAGCGGCAGGTAGCTGTGCTCGAACCCGGCGTCGGGCGAGCAAGCGATGACCGCCCCGAACAGGTCGCAGGTCATGCCCGCGACGAGCGCGCCGTAGCCGCCGCTGGACTTCCCGCCGATGGCGCGCCACTCCGGCTGCGGCCGGGTCAGGAACCGCCCGTCGATCTCGGCGACGACCTCGGCGAGGTAGTCGCCGTACGGGCCGGAGGCGGCGGAGTCGATGTACTGCGAGCCGCCGTAGGCGGTCGTGCAGTCGGGCACGACGAGCAGTGCGGGCGGCACGCGGCCGTCCGTCATCGCCTGGCGCAGGCGGTCGGCGACGGTCGCGCCGAAGGCGAGCGCCTTGCCGGCGAGGCTGGGGTGGGCGCCGAACCCGGGCAGCCAGTACACGACCGGGAACCGCCGGACGCCGTCGTACCCGGGCGGCAGGTGCACCTCGATGCGGCGCCGGTGGGGGTCACCGAGGGGGTTGCCTCGCAGGCAGGTGCTCTCGTGATCGAGCACGACCATGTCGCTCATGCTTCGTTCGCCTCCTGGAGCGCGCGCTCCACGTGGTGCGTGTAGAAGGAAGGGTGGTGGAAGACCGCGGAGAGCAGCAGGCCGTTGCTGGCCCACAGGCCGTAGGAGCTGCCGATCAGGAGGTCGGAGCCGAGCATGGCCTCCAGGGTGCTCGCCGCCATCTCGGTCCAGCCCTCCGCGCCGGTGACGTGGCTGCGGGCGGGGCCCGGGCCGAGCCGGGTCACCCGGTCCGCGACCGGGTCGAGCAGGAAGGCGGTCTCGGTGCCGTCGTCCTCGTACAGCGAGACGACGTGCCGTCCGGCGCCGTCGTCCAGCGCCCGGTACCAGTAGTCGGTCGCCACGAGCCGCTCCAGCAGGTCGCGGAGCATCTCCTCGCCGCCGCGGGTCTGGCGGCCGTACCGGTCGAGGGAGGCGTCGAACGGCGGCACGGGCGTGGCCGGGTCGAGCGTGATCTCGGCGTAGACCTCGTCGAAGTCGTACGCGCCGGGCGCGACCGGTCCGTCGACCAGGGCGGCCTTGCCGTGCGCGACCTCCAGCACCTGGCCGGGGCCCCACAGCAGGCCGTCGCGGCCCAGGTCGTCCAGGCGGCGCAGGGCCTGGGCCGGGGTGAAGGGGAACATCGTCTTGTTGCACCAGGAGTAGTCGCGCTCGCCGTCGCCGCTGATGCGCCAGCCGAACGAGGAGGGCACGGTCAGGGTCGCGGGGATCGAGTCGATGTACCGGTCGAAGTTCGCGACGGCGCGGGCGTGCACCGCGTCGGAGTCGGTCAGCGGGCGGCGCTCGGT
The DNA here is from genome assembly GCF_035987325.1 of Streptomyces sp. NBC_01244. Classification (NCBI taxonomy): domain Bacteria; kingdom Bacillati; phylum Actinomycetota; class Actinomycetes; order Kitasatosporales; family Streptomycetaceae; genus Streptomyces; species Streptomyces sp. NBC_01244. The sequence continues at coordinate 156,105 of NZ_CP108489.1, read as the reverse complement.
GAGCACTCCGGGCGGCGAGATGCTGTGCGCGGGGACGAACACGGCGTCGATGCGCGGTGCGTCGTCGCGCCGGAAGGCCGCGACGGTGTCCTCGTGCAGGAGCGCGTCGCCGCACAGCATGACGGCGGCGTCGGCGGTCTGCACCAGCACGCTCATCTCGGGGAACGACACGGCCGAGGGGAACGTCCGCAGGACCGTCCCGCCCGGGGTGGTGATCGTGTCGCCCGGCGTGACCGGGCGCAGGCGCTCGAAGCCGAAGCGGCGCAGCGTCCAGGAGATCGCCTGGTGCCCGAGCCCCGAGGCGGTCAGCACCGGCGGCACGGGGCCCGCGGGGTAGACGCAGGTGACCTCGGAGCTCTGGCGCGGGCTGTCGTCGAAGTCCACGTCGGCGCCGTCGGTCAGGCGGAGCAGGGAGGGGAAGTGGTGGTGGTCGTAGTGGTGGTGGCTGAGGACCACGTAGTCGACGCCCTCGTCGAGCACCGTGCGGACCAGGTCGTCCGACAGCGGCGGGTGGTGCTCCCAGAAGCGGTCCAGGCGTTGGGTGAGCCACGGGTCGAAGAGGATCCGCTCCGTCCCCGTCTCGATGAGGACGGCGGCGTGGCCGAGCGAGGTCAGGCGCATCAGCCGGTCCCCTCGTACACGCAGCGGAAGCCGACCTCCATGTGGCGGTCGGTGATCAGGTCCTTGCCGCGGTAGAACGTGGTCAGGCAGGTGGGCGGCGAGGTGAAGGTGCCGCCGCGCAGTACGTGGAAGGCTTCCTTGCGGTTCATGAAGTCCAGCGGGTGGCGTCCCCTGAAGAAGGGGTCCATGTCCTCGCCGGTGTAGAAGTTGGTCCGGGTCAGCTCCCAGACGTTGCCCGACATCTGCAGGACGCCGTACGGGCTGGCGCCCTCCGGGAGGGCGTCGGCCGCCAGCACCGGGTGGGCGGGGTTCTCCCCCTGCTCGATGGTGACGAGGAGCGCTTCGAGGGAGTCGAGGTCCGCCACGGCCTGGCCGAACGACCGCTCGACGTAGTTCACCCGATCGGGGTCCCAGTCATCGCCCCACGGGAAGCGGCGGCCGTCCACGCCGCGCGCGGCCTTCTCCCACTGGACCTCGCTGGGCAGTGCCCCGCCGGCCCACTTCGCGAAGGCGTAGGCGTCGTACCAGTCGATGCCCACGACCGGGTGGTCGGGTGCGTTGAAGCGCGGGTCGTGCCAGTGCACGGGGCGGTGCGATCCTTCGAGCGGCTGGTCGGGGTGGTCGAACCGACCGGAGTCGCCCACCTCTTCGAAGAACTCGCGGTAGCGGGCGTTGGTCACGGTGGTGCGGTCGATGAAGAAGGCGGGCACGTCCACCGCGCGCAGCGTGGTGTCGTCCTGGGCCATGCGGAACGCGTCGGGCTGCTCGTCCGCACCGATGATCGCCGGACCGGCCGGCACGAGGGCGACGTCGTCGTTGCGCCGGGGGCGCGTACGGACGGCGTCGACCCGGGCCCGCATGTCCGTGAAGTACTCGTCTTCCAGACGGCGGAGTTCGGCGGGGTCGCGGGTGCCGAAGACGGCGATCAGGGCGCGCTTGGTGAGCGCCGCGCCGCAACCGACGGGCTTGCGCGCCCAGTCGGGGCGGGTGAAGTTGCTGGGCCAGCCGGAGATGCGGATGAGGTCGGGCACGGCGGCGGCGATCCGGTACTCCGTGATGACCTTGAGCGCGGTGAACGCGACCCAGTCGACCGTGTCGTGCGTCGCGGAAGCCACGGCGGTGTCGGCCGCGGGGGCGCCCGCGTGGTGCGCGGCCAGCAGCCGCACCGCGCCCGCGCGCACGGGCCACTCGGGGTGGGCGACCACGAGGCTCGCCAGCAGCGGTATCCCGTCGGTGGCCCGGCCCTTCTCCTCGGCCAGGTCCACGACGCGCTGCACCGATGCCCAGTAGCGGGCGTCGGTGGAATCGTCGATCACCAGCAGGTCGGCGGGAACGTCGATGACGCCTGAAACCTGATTGCCTACCATCTCTACCTCTCTCGGACGACGAGCCGCCCGTACGGAATTGATCCCGTACGGGCGGCTAATTCGTGGCTCAGTGCATTACCACTTGGAGCATTCCTGCTTGGCGTCACGGGTCTCGATGAAGTCACGGTCGCTCATTGTTTTGCTCCTTTCGCACAGGGGATTCGAGTTGGTTCCTGTGTCGCCTCTCGGCTTCACGACTCAAACATTAGGCAGTTCCCTGGAGGTGCCGCAACGGTGAACCAGGAAAAGAGCATTCCTCGATAACCTGAGGGTAAGTTCATTGCGATCTTGGCGTTCAGAGAAGGAGGAAAGAATGGTTGACACCGCTTCCCGGGACATACGGGAGAACGGGTTCACACGGCTCCCGGGGCTCGCGACCGGCGACGCGCTCGCCCGGCTCCGGCGTGCGGTCGGCCGGATCGAGGAGCTCGCCGCCGACCGCACGGCCTCCAGCGGGGAGTTCGTCCTGGAGGCGCCCGGCGTCGGCGGATGGGCGGCCTGGCAGCAGGGGGCCGGCGCCCTCCAGGGGGTGCTCCGGTCGGCCGACCGCATCCATGAGCACGTCCCGGAGTTCGACGCCGTGCAGCGCTCGCTGGGCCTGGCCGACGGGCCGGTCGCCCGGGGCGTCGGCGCCCCGGGCGAGCTGGTCAACGCGTTCCTGTGGGCCAAGCCGCCCGTCGTGGGCTCGGCCAAGCCCTGGCACCAGGACATCGCCTTCGCGCCGCCCGGCTTCGGCGCCGAGGAGCACGGCATCGTGACGATCTGGATCGCGCTCGAACCGGCGACCACGCGCAACGGCTGCCTCGAGTTCATCCCCGGTTCCCACGCGCTCGGGCTGTTCCCGCACGGCGGGGACCGTGAGCGGCTGCCGGGCGAGGCGCCGCTGGACAACGCGGTCGAGCCGCACATCGCGGACGCGCACCTGCCCCGTACGGCCGAGCCGGTCGCCGTGCCCCTCGAGCCCGGTTCGGCCGTCATGTTCGACGGCCTGGTGGTGCACCGTTCGGCGCCCAACACGACGGCGACGGAGCCCCGTACCGCCGTCAGCTTCGTCTACAAGGTGCCGCGCCCGTCCTGGGCCCGGTGGGAGCCGGCCGCGGCTCCGGTGTGACGTTCGACCGCGGCAGATCCTCAGTCGAACGTTGAGTTCCGGTGCTCGCCCCCGTGGTCGAGGACGTAGAACCCGGTGCCGTCGAGGTGGCGGATCGTGTTCAGGTCGCGCTGCACGACCTCTTCGAGGTCGTGCAGCAGCGTCACGATGACCGGGTAGCTGAGGTCGTCGACCGTCCGGCGGATCTCCTGACCGGGCTTCACCGGGGTCAGCAGGGTGCGGAAGCTCTCCAGCACCTCGATCCGCTCGATTCCGCGGTACTCGCTGAGCACGCCCTCCACCGGCGAGACCATGCCGGCGATCGCGCAGTACTTGCGCACCTCGTACGGGGTTCCGGCGCGGGCGTGGAACCGCTCGGGACTCAGGTACGCGTCGACCGTCCACTCCAGCTGCGACTCGCCGATGCCCAGGCTCGCACCGGCCGGGATGCCGCCGCCGGCTATCCGGGCACCCACCTCCACCAGGCACGGACCGCCGGGGGTCATCCTGATCTCCACGTGCGCCGGGCCGTGCTCGATGCCCAGGGCGTCCAGGACCCGGAAGGCGTACTCCCTGAGCGACTCCACGACCCGCTCCCCCGAATCGATCAGGAGGAGGGCGTCGCAGAGGTCGACGACGCCGTTGGCGCTGACCCGGGTGGTCCGCCAGACGTCGCACAGGTGGTGGCGGCCGTCGCGGCTGACGGTGTTCACCATGTACTCGGTGCCCGGAAGGTACTCCTGCGCCACGGCCCCGTTGTTGGGCTGGGAGAAGACGTCGTCGGCGTCGGCCAGGGACAGGAACGCCGCGACGGACTCCTCCGGGGAGTCGCAGAAGGAGACCCCCTGGCTGCCCGCGCTCCGCGGCGGCTTGAGGACGACGCGGCCGCCGAGCTCGCGGTGCCAGGCGGCGAGCTCGTCCGCATCGGTGGCCCGCAGCTGACGGGCGGCGCGGAGCCCGGCCGCGCGCACGGTCTCGATCATGAGGTGCTTGTCGCGCCGCGCGGTGCTGAGGGCGGTGCCGTTGCCCGGCAGCCCGAGGCGCTGCGCGAGCAGGTCCGCGAGTTCCACCCCGACCTCGCCGCCCGAGATCACCGCGATCGGCGAAAACCCCGCGACGGCGTCGGCCGTGGCCGCGAGATCTCCCTCGTGGATGATGTCGGCGATGAAATCGTCCGGGACGTGCGGCGACTTGAGGTAGACGAACGGCACGTCACGCGTGCTCTGAACACGGACGACGGAACACCCCTGCTTCAGGAATTCCAGAACGAGCGAACGGGCCGCGGCGTAGGCGTCGACCATCACGACGCACGGATTGTTCCGACTTCTCTGACTGCTCTGGCTGCTCTGATTGTCTGCTGTCATGAGTTCAACATAGACAGACCCACCGCTCGCCGAAATCCGTTCAGCTCTGCCATCCTCCGATCCCGGAAGGAAGAGCTGATGACATCTTATTTCGCGAGCGTTCGCTCGCCGCATATCACGCCCGTACTGCTGTTCGTCAATACGTGCGGCAATTTCCTGGTCCTCGTGGCCCTGTCCACGCACGTGGGGTCGACCACCGGGTCGGGACTGCTCGCGGGAGCCGTGCTCAGCGCGCCGTGGTTACCCGCGCTACTGCTGGCCGCTCCGCTCAACCGGCTGCTCAGCAAGCGTGCCCCGGAAGGCCTCGTCCGGCTGGCCGAGGCGGCGGGCCTGCTGGTGACCGCGGCCGCGCTCCTGGCGCCGGGCGGGGCGCTCCTCGTGGTGGCCGTCTCCGTCGTGGTCGTCCGCGGGTTCTTCGAAGCGGTCACCCGCTCGGCCACCTCGGTCCTCCTGCGCAACGTGGTCCCGTCGCAGCGGCTCGACCACGCCAACACCGTAGCGGAGATCTGCAAGTTGACCGGTGTCAGCGTCGGGGCAGCGCTGGCGGGGCCGGCCTCGTCGGTCCTGTCGCTGCGGGGCCTGATCGCGGTGAACGCGGCCACGCTGGCGCTCTCGGCGCTCCTCGCCTGGGCTCTGCCGTCGACTCCCGGGGGAGCCGTGGCCGGCGCCAAGGACGGCGCGGCCTCCAAGACCGGCGCGCGCCTGCGCGTCCAGGACCCCGTACTGCGCCGGCTCTTCAGCCGCTTCCTCCTGGTGGCGTTCTGGCAGGGCTTCCACACGGTGGCCGTCACCGTGATCCCGCTCCACCTGCTGGGCGGCGGAACCCGCCTGGTGGGGGTGTTCGTCGCGGTGTCGGCGGTCGCCGTCTTCGCCGGCTCCCTCGCCGCCCTGCCGGCCCAGCGGTACCTCGCGCACGTGCCCTCGACCACATGGGTGCTGCTGCCCATGGTGCCCTTGGTGGCGGCGGTGGCGGTCGGCCGGACGGTGCCGACGATCGCGCTGTACGCACTGTTCCTGGTGCTCTTCGAGATGGCCTTCGTCCACTACAACAACCGGCTGCTGGCCTCGGCATCCGATGAGGAGCTCCCGTCGGTGGTGACGCTGCGGGCCACGCTGCTGCCCTCGGGCGTGGCGGTGTCCATCCTCGTCATGGGCGCGCTGTGCGACCTCGCGGGCCCGCTGCCCGCGGCCCTCGCGGTCGCCGGCATCACGGTCCTGGTCACCGCCGCGACCGCGGACACCGGGCGAGCCTGGCGGGCGAAGCCGGCCAAGCAGGCCGAGCAGCCCGACGCACACCGGCCGGTCTCCGCGACGCGCTGAGGAAACGCGGCGGGCCCCGCATGGTGACCATGCGGGGCCCGTTCGGCTGAGGGTCAGGTGGTCGGCGGCACCGGGTCCGCGGCCGCCTGGCAGGTGGCGTCGATGCCCCACCACGAGGTGGGACGGGTGCCGTCCCGGAAGTAGTCACTGGCGTAGGTGTTGAGGCAGGCGTTGTTGTTGGCCGTCAGCGTCGAGCCGAGGTTGTGGCCTCCCAGCTCCACGATGAGACGGGAGTTGGGGAACCGGATGCGCATGTCGAGGGCGCCGAACATCCCGTGCGAGGGGTCGTACTGCGGCTGCACCAGCAGAATGTTGACGTTGCTGTTGCCGACCTGCGCCGGGGCCTGCGACTGCGTCGGCCAGAAAGCGCACGGCGCGCTGTACCAGGCGTTGTTCCAGGTCAGGATCTTGTTCCCGGCGGCGTACTGGCCGGCCAGGGTGGCGCTCCAGACGTTCCAGTTCTTCGGCCACGGGCCTTCGGAGCAGTTGACCGCGTTGGTCATCGCGACGCGGTTCTGCTGCGGGAAGCCCGGGGTCGGGGAGTCGGTCCGCAGCGCCGTCGCGTCACCGCGCACCACGAAGTCGGAGAGGATCTTCGCGCGGCTCACCCAGGTCCAGCTGCGGTAGACGACCTGCTCGAAGACGTTCGTCCACTCGCCCGGTCCGATCCTGCCGTCGACGGGCGTCGCACGGAGGGTGTCCAGGGCCTCGTAGTACTTCTCCTCGACCTGTTCCGCGGTCGTACCCAGGTGGTAGACGGAGTCGTACTTGGCGACCCAGGCGAAGAAGAGCCCGCCGGTGTGCTCGGCCGTGAAGTTCTTGGCCATCTGGTTCTGGTAGCCCACGCCGCTGGGGCTGGGCACACTGTCGAGCATCATGCGCTTCACCCGGGTCGGGTACATCGACGCGTAGACCGAGCCGAGGTAGGCGCCCCAGTCGATCCCGTAGTAGCTGATCTGCTCCTGGCCCAGCGCGATCCGTATCTGGTCGAGGTCGCGCGCGGAGTCCTTGGTGGTGAAGTGCTTGAGCGTGTCGCCGTACTTGTCGCCGCAGCTCTTGGCGTACGCCTGGGCACGGGCCACCGACGCCTGCTCGTCCGCGGCCGTCTTCGGCACGGGGTCGGGCAGCAGCGGGTTGATGTAGGACGCGTCGCACACGATCGACGGCTCGCTGGCCCCGACGCCGCGCGGGTCCAGGCCGATCCAGTCGTAGGCGGGGCCGACGTCCTTCGCCAGCCCGCTCGTGCCCTTGGCGTACCGGGTGGGCATGTCGCGGCTGATCGGGCCGGGCCACTGGCCGCGGTGCAGCAGCACGACGCCCTTGTACTGGTCTTCGGCGACGGTGTGCTTGGCGCGGGTCAGCGCCACCTTGATCTTCTGGCCGCCGGGCTGGGCGTAGTCGAGCGGTACCTCCAGCGTGCCGCACTCCAGGCCCTTGAGCAGTGCGCCGAGGTTCGGGTCGGGGTCGGGACACGGCGACCAGGCGATCGTTCCAGTGGCCGGCGCGGCAGCCTCCTCGGCCACCGCCACGGGGGCGACGGCCTGAACCAACAGGCCTGTCACGATCACCGCAGTGACCAATGCGAGCTTTTTCATGAATACCCCTTCTGAATGCACGGCGCTCACAGCGTGGCAACGGGGTCTTTGAATCGGCTCGAAACCGGCTGGAGCCATCAGGAACCGCTGAGCTTCGTTCCTAAAATTTCCTTGTAATTCGACACATACGCCCCAACCCCTCAGGAGTGATCATGGCCGAATCTGCCATCCAGGGCTGATGCGGCGCTGATCCCGGGAAACGGAAATCCTGAGGGGCTGGAATCTTGTGAAATTCGACGGACAGTCGATTTACGGACGCCGGGCGGCTTGCACGAGTGCGTGATGGAGTCGTTGGTCGGGCGTGAATCCCGCCTCCCATTGCACGCCTACGGCGAAGGGGCGATCCGTGACTTCGATGGCCTCGACGGTCCCGTCCTCGGCCCAGCCGGTGACGGTGAGGCCGGCACCGAGCCGGTTGACGGCCTGGTGGTGATGGCAGGCCGTCTCCGGCGCGTCCTCGTCGAGGACACCGGCGATCCGGCTGCCCGGCTCCAGCTTCAACGGGTGGGCGCCGAGGGTGAAGGACGGCGTGTTCGGGCGGTGGCCGTCGTGGCCCGTGACCTCGGGCAGGTGCTGGTGCAGCGAGCCTCCGTGCAGCACGTTGAGCAGCTGCATGCCGCGGCAGATGGCCAGCACGGGCAGCTCGGCGTCCAGGACCGCCCGGATCAGCGCCAGCTCGGCGCGGTCGGCGTCCGGGGTCATCGCCCGCGTGCCGGGGTGCGGGTCCTCGCCGTACAGCGACGGATCCACATCGGGGCCACCCGGGATCAGCAGGCCGTCGATCCGGTCCGCCATGGCTTCGACGCCGGGCAGCAGCGGAAGCAGCAGGGGCGTGCAGCCCGCCGCGGCCAGGAAGCCCAGGTGGGCCTGGAGCGCGAAGCTGACGACCATGTCGTCGCCCTGGAACGTGACCGGCGCGGTCCGCGCACAGATCCCGATCACCGGCCGCCCCGTGCTCGCCGAATCATTCACGAATGATTTCATAACCACCTTCACGGGTTTCCGGGTTCAACTGAGGAAAATAGGCAGATGAAACAACCGCTTCCGCGGAGGGTCGCCACGGCAATAAAATAGCCGTGTGCGTAAAGCGGCGGCCATCGTTCAAAACCCGGCAGGCCGGCAGCTACTGAACGGAATGACCCTCCTGATACCACAGACGGGGACCGCTTTCCCCCGCTCATATCGAGCCGAAAGCCGCCGCGAACGACCTCGCGGCCCCGCCGCACCGGCAGCGGGTGCCCGCCGGACCGGCGGGCACCCGCTGTTCTGCGTGTCCACGAAAAGTCAATCTCCCCTCGACTGCGACTAGAGCCCCTCCTGCGACGCTCATCGGCAGCGGCATCAGAGAGGAAGTCAAGGAATGGCTCAGAGCAGCGCACAGGCCATCTTGATCACGAACGCGTTCGGCTCCGTCAGAGCGGAGAGCGTCGACGAGTCGGCCCGCAGCGAATTCGATCTGAAGAACCTCGAGCAGCTTCCCGCCCGCGACGTCCTCGTCAGCGCTCTGTCGGCGGGCGTGTCTCTGCGCCAGAGCGGCACGGACGCCGCGCACATCCAGCTTCTCGTCGACGCGGCCGGCTCGGCGGAACTGCCGCCCGTCCTGGTCCAGATCGACGGCTACCGCATCATCGACGGCCTGCACCGGCTGGAAGTCGCCAAGCTGCGCGGCGACAGCAGCATCAAGGCGCGCTTCGTCGACTGTTCGAACTCCGAGGCGCTCGTCATCGCCATGAAGGCGAACGGCTCGCACGGACTGCCCCTGTCGAAGGCCGACCGCGTGTCCGGAGCCCGGCGAGTCCTGGGTTCCCACCCTGACTGGTCCGACCGTGCCGTCGCCCGCATCACCGGGCTGAGCGCGAAGACGATCGCGTCGATGCGCGAGCAGCCGGGTGAGGGAACACCGCTCGACGGCAAGCGCATCGGCCGGGACGGCAGGCGGCGTCCGGTGGGCCCGGGCGAGGGCCGGCGGCGAGCCGCCGAGTACATCGCCGCGCACCCGCACGCCCCGCTCCGGCAGGTCGCCCGGGAGACCGACGTGTCGCTCGGCACGGTCCACGACGTGAGCTCCCGGCTGCGGCGTGGCGAAAGCCCCGAGCGCAGCGGCTGCCGGACACCCGACGCGGCGCCGCAGCCCCTGCGATCCGTCCACCCCGCCCACTCCGTCCCACCCGTGCGGTCCGTACCGCCGGCCGGGGAACCGCCGCGGTCAGCCTCCGAGGTTCCCGGCGGCGCCGAATCCGTTGGCGCGGCCCCTGTGCCGCTGCGGGTGGCACCGGGCATCGGCGGCGCGCCGCAGCGCAGGAACCGCACCGACGAGGTTCCGGCCTGGGCGACGGTGGCGGCGAAGATGGCCACCGATCCCACCATCCGCTACACCGCGGGCGGCCGGGAGTTCCTCCGCTGGATGCAGCTGCACGCCGCCGAGCCGGACGACGGCTGGCGGGAGCTGATCGACGCGGTCCCGGCCCACTGGCTCGGCGTCATCGCCCCGATCGCCGAGCGCATCGGCAAGGAGTGGAGCCTGCTCGCCGAGGGGCTCAAGACCAAGCAGGACATGTTGCCGTGAACCGCGGGCACGCCCGTCACGGCACCGGTGCCGCGGACACCAGCCGGAGGTGGCCCGCGGCCTGGCGCTGGTCGTCGGCGCCCTGACGCGGGGTGGTGGACGGACATCCGGGGGGCGGCACGAAGGTGGCCGGGGGCACGAGCTCGGGCAACGCCAGCAGGACCGGCGTATCGGTCGGCCGGCTCGGGCGCAGCCGGACCGCCGCGCTCGTGACGCCGTCGGCGGTCACCGTCACGGGCAGCACGCCGTGCCCCCCGACGAGCGGGGTCCGGCAGGCCGCGCGGTCGGGCCCGAGGCCGTCGGACACCGCCACCGCGAGCAGGTGCCAATTCCCTTCGGGTACGTCCTTCAGGGAGTAGCAGGACGGCCGGCCGCTCGGTACGTCGAAGACGGCCGAGGCGACACACGGGTGCTGGACGACGGGCGTGGCGAAGGCACCCAGGAACACGCGCGCGTTCCCATGGCCCGCGGGCAGACCGACGGTTCCGCCGATCGTGCCCCGGCCCTGCCACGGGACGGGCTCCGGCACCGGCAGGCCGGCTCCCCCGTCCCGCACCAGCCGGCGGAACCGGCCGGGGGACACTCCGACGCTGGCCGTGAAGTAGTTCGTGAACGAGCCGAGACTGTTGTATCCGACCGCGCAGGACACCGCGGTGATGCTCATCGAGGTCTGCTCGATCAGCCGCTTGGCCTCGTGGATGCGGACCGCGGCCAGGAACCTGCCCGGGGTGAGCCCGGTCTCCTCTTTGAACAGCCGCGTGAAATAGAACCGGCTGAGCAGAGCGCTTTCCGCGATCCGTGCAAGGGCCAGGGGCTCACCGTAGTGCTCCCGGATGAACTCGATGGCCCTTTCGACTGCCGTATCCATACGCACCTCACCACGTGTAGGCCGATCAGCAGCCTGACGTGTGCACATCGCGCTCAGCTCGAGTGCCGCTCGCGATCCGGAGCCGGCGGTTCCAGGGAACGCGCCTGTTCCGGACGCCTCCCCGGGCTCCGGCGGCGCTGTCGACGCGGCCGCACGGCCGGACGTGACGCTCCAGCACGCCCCGACCGGGGTTCAGGAGTTGGTCGAGAGGAACCCCGGATGCTCGGAGCGTCCGTTCGAGCCTTCATCGACACGACGTCTAAAGGGGTCCATGCCCGTGGAAAACAACGCTTCGTCAGATGTGCGGTCCGGGCGGGACCTGCGGATCGTCACGCGCAGCCGCGCCGACAACTGGACCAAGCCCCCGCGGCGCATCGAGACGTCCGAGTGCATCACCTGCGACACCTGCCTGCGCAGCTGTCCCGAAGAGTTCGGCGCGATCTTCGACCGCGGGCTCGACGTCGTGATCATCCCCGAGCTGTGCTCGGGCTGCCCCCGTTGCGTCCTGGAGTGTCCGGTCGACTGCATCTATGTCGACGAGGACTGGACGCCCACCGACGACGCGATGTGGAGCCACATCGCACTCACCGGGGAAGGTGCCGCATGACCGCGCCCGTAGACCGCGAAGGCTCCCGTAGAGCCGCCAACGCCCGCAAGCGCCAGAGCCGGCGGCCCAGCCGCCTTGGCCTGGCCGCCGGCGCCACGCCCAAGCCGGACCGGGTGCGCGAGGAGGACGCCGGGTTTCCCGGGCTGTTGGCCCGGGTGTGGCGCAAGACCTCGGCCGCCGCCGACATGCGCTCGGCCCTGGACACCCTGCTCACGCTCGACGGACACGTGCCCGCGGAGGTCCAGGAAGGCGGTCTGCGCACCGCGGACGCCGCCGCGCTGAAGGTCGTCGCCGGCCTGTCCGCGGACGTCCGGGAGCCGGCCGGAGCCGTCGCCGACCCCACCGAGCACGCCGAGCCCACCGTGTTCCTCGGTGAGATCGGCCTGACCACCGGCGGCCGGGTCGTCGTCCGCGTCCCCTCCCAGCAGCCGCTCGCCAAGCAGCACACGCTGGTCGCCGGCGTGCTGCGGGTTCCGTGGACCCAGCGGCACCTGGACGAGTACCGGCGCGAGGTGACGACGGCTCAGGAGCGGTTCGACCGCTACACGGCCGACAGCCGCCGCTGGCTGGCGGAGCAGGGCCCCGAGGGTCGTGAGGCGCTGCTGGCGCAGCTGACCGAGGGCGCGCAGCGCACCGCCCCGTTCATGCTCTACATCGAGGACAAGCAGTACACGAACTTCCGCGACACCAACACGGTCGTGGGCAAGACGCTGTGGCCGGGCCACCCGGACTGCGTGTTCGGCAGCCTGGCCGGCCTGCCGCTGGACCTGTGGTCGGACCACGACGCCCTGCTGGTCGTGGGCATCAGCCTGCTCATCCGCTCGGCCGGGTACGGCCGCATCGAAGAGGCCAACGGCTCGCAGCTCACCCCGGACAACGTGAGCCGGCTGCTGGAGCACACCCGCCGCAACTACAACGGGGCCCTGGGCGGGGAGCGGATCCCCGCGGCCGGTCCCGACGCGGGCATCGACGCGCTGATGGCCCTGGCCACGGCGCTGGGCACGCACCGCCCCGAGGTGACCCGCACCGCCCAGCTGTACCGCGAGATCCACGGCGCCCTGATCCACAAGGTGGAGCGGGTCGCGGCCCCGTACGGCGAGGTGGCCGCGGACCGGGACCGGCAGGTCACCGACCACTTGCGCGCCACGCTGCCCGTGGCCGGCGACCGGCTGGCCGAGCTGCGGCTCGCCGACGACACCGACCCGGCCTGGCTGGCCCGGCCCCACGGCGAGTTCGGCACCGGTCTGGAGGCGGTCGTGTACGAGGCGGTCGCCGCGACCACCGCCGCGTTCGGGGCCGACTTCTCGATGAGCCGGGGCATCCGGTCGCTGCCCGAGCTGGTCCGCGCGCTGCGCGCGGAGGCCTGGGACGAGATCAGTTCCTGGGGCATCACGGACTTCTTCTGCTGCGTGGTCCCCGCGCAGGAGGCCCGGCGGCACTACGGCGACTCGCTCGCCACGCTCGCCGACACCGCCTGGGCGATGTCCTCGCGCATGCAGTACAACTCCTGGCACTTCATCGCCGGCAACCTGCCGCGGACCCAGAAGGTGCTGGAGCGCGACCACTTCGTGCCGCCCACCATCCCCGACATCGCCCACTTCTCCGACCAGCACCACCACGGGCACGTCAACAACATGGTGCGCTTCACGATCCGCAGCCCCCAGTCGGTCGAGGTGTGCGGCCGGCCCTTCAACGGGTTCATGGACCTGCGCATCGTCCGCGCCGACGGCGAGCCGTACACCGAGCAGGAGATGCTCGCGGCGCACCAGGTGGCCGCCTTCATCGCCCGGATGACGCAGCAGGCGGCCGTGCTCGCCGAGCAGGGGGAGCAGGCCGGGGTGACGGCCTTCGACTCGGCCTGGCACTGGACGTCCGTCACCGGCACGCCGGTCGAGGTCGCGGCCGGCCCGGAGCCGGCCCGGCCCCGGGTCGCCTAGCCGGCGCCCCGCGGGCCGCCCGCGTCCCGGGGCGTCCCCGGGTACCGACGGGCCGGCCCCCTGACCACCTGCTTCGCCTCCTGACGCCCCCTGTCGGCCTTCTCGAAAGGACGCTCCCCGTCATGTATTCCAGGTCATGGTCGGCCCCTGCCGTGGAGGGCAGCGTCGGGAGCCACGCGTTCGTCGCCGAGCACGGGCTGTGGGACGACGCCCGGCTGGCGGCCGCCGAGCAGATCGAGGCGGGGCTGGACGGAATCGACCTCGTCCGTCTGGTGTGGGGCGACCCGCACGGCCTGGTGCGCTCCAAGACCCTGACCGCCCGCACCTTCCGCGGGGTGCTGCGCAACGGCATGAACTACAGCCCCGGCCCGTTCCTGAAGGACACCGCCTGCACCACGGCGGTGGACTACCGGGGCGAGCACGGCACCGGCGTCGACGAGATCGCCGGCCTGGGCAACTTCGTGCTGGTGCCCGACCCGCTGACCTTCCTGGTGCTGCCCGGCGAGGGGGCGCGCACGGCCTGGGTGATCGGCGACGAGTACCTGCGCGACGGCCGCACCCACCCGCTGTCCTCGCGGCACGTGCTGCACCGGGTGCTGGACCGCTACGCCGGCCGCGGGCTGACGCCCGTACTCGGCCTGGAGGTCGAGTGGTACCTGGCGCGGCGCCTGGACGACGAGCCGGGCAACGAGGGCAACGGCTTCGGCCTGCAGGGCCCGGCCCCGAGGGTGGCCGCGATGAACGCGGGCTACCAGTTCAACCTGGACGCCGCGTACGACACGGTGGCCCCGGTCACCGACCCGCTGGCCCTCGCCCTGCTCGGCCTGGGACTGCCCGTGCGGTCGATGGAGCACGAGATGGGCCCCGGGCAGGTGGAGACCACCTTCGACCCCATGTCGGCGCTGGACACGGCGGACGCGATGCTGTTCTTCCGCGTCTTCACCAAGCGCTGGTGCGCGGCCCGGGGCCTGCACGCCTCGTTCATGTCGCAGCCGGCGATCGCCGGGGCGGACCCGAGCGGCTGGCACCTGAACCAGTCCGTCCTGGAGACCGCCACCGGCCGCAACGTCTTCGGCGCCGAGGGGCTCTCGGTGGGCCTCTCCCCCACGAGCAAGGCGTACGCCGAGGGCCTGCAGGACTGGCTGCGCGACCTGTTCCTGCTGTCGGTGCCCACGGTCAACGGCTACCAGCGCCTGGGCACGCAGCACGCCCTGTCCCCGACCCGGGTGGGCCTGAGTCTGGAGTCGCGCACGGCCATGCTGCGCGTGGTCGGCTCGGGGGCCGGAGCACACATCGAGAACCGCATCGGCGAGCCGAGCGCGAACCCGTACCTGAACGTCGCCGCCCAGCTCTTCGCCGGCCTCGAGGGCCTGGACGGGCTCGCGGGGGGCGCGGCCGACGGGCCCCGCGAGGGCTCGGACACCGTCCCGCAGTCCCTGCGCGAGGCCCTGGAGGCCTTCCGCACCGGGCGCGCGGCCAAGCTGCTCGGCGACCCGCTGACCGCCGTCCTCACCAAGCTCAAGGAGAGCGAGGTGCGCCGCTACGAGGCCTGGGCGCTGGGCGCGTCCCCGGCGCCGGGCCAGGTCACCGAGTGGGAGCAGCGCGAGTACTTCGCGGCCTTCTGACCCCGCGGCGGCGCTGCACCGTCACGACGACCGGACCGTTCCCCACCCGACGAAGGCCTCTGATGATCCCTCGTTTCACGCTCCCCGAGATGGCGGCGCTCCTCTCGGACGAGTTCCGCTACGAAACCTACGTACGCGTCGAGATCCTCGCCACCGAGGCCCAGGTCAAGCTGGGCCGGGTGCCCGCCGAGGTGCTCGACGACATGCGCCGGGCGCCCGTCCCGACGCCGGAGAAGGTCATCGAGATCCAGCGGCAGCGCGACCACGAGGTGCTGTCCTTCCTGGCCGCCTACTGCGAGGACATGCCCGAGTCCTCGGCCCGCTGGGTGCACGTCGGCATGACCAGCTACGACCTGGTCGACACCGCCCTCGGGCACATCCTGGCCCGGGCCTGCGACGTGCTGATCGCCGCCGTGAAGCGGCTGCGCAAGGTCCTCACCGACCGGGCCGCCGAGCACTGGGGCACCCCGACCGTGGGCCGTACGCACGGCATCCACGCCGAGCCCACCACCTTCGGCCACAAGCTCGGCGGCTTCGCCTTCGCCATCGACCGCTCGCTGGCCCGCCTGGAGGCCGCCCGCGAGGCCGTCGCCGTGGGCACGGTCTCGGGCTCCGTCGGCACGTACGCGCTGATCGACCCGGCCGTCGAGGGTTACGTCTGCCAGGAGCTGGGCCTGGGCATCGAGCCCTGCCCCAGCCAGGTCGTCGCCCGCGACCGGCACGCCCAGCTCATCCAGGCCGTCGCACTGCTCGGCGCCTGCGTCGAGCAGATCGCCCTGGAGTTCCGGCTGCTCCAGCGCACCGAGGTCCGCGAGGTCGAGGAGCGCCGCACCTCCGCGTACCAGGGCTCCAGCGCCATGCCGCACAAGGCCAATCCGTCCGGCAGCGAGATGCTGGTCGGCCTGGCCCGGCTGCTGCGCGGGTACGCCACGACGGTCCTGGAGGACGTCGCGCTGTGGCACGAGCGGGACATCGCCCACCAGGCGGTGGAGAAGGTCGTGCTGCCCGACGCGCTGACCGTCGCCCACTTCCAGGTCACCAGGGCCGCGGACATGATCGAGAACCTGCGCGTGGACACCGGACGGATGCGGGCCGGCATCGACCACACCAACGGCCTCGTGTGGAGCTCCTCCGTGCTGGTGGAGCTCCTGGAGCGGGGCGTGGAACGGGAAGAGGCCTACCGCGCCGTCCAGGCCGCCGCCCGGCGCACCGCCGAGCAGGGCGAGAACTTCGCCGACGCGCTGCGCGCGGAGGGCATCGAGACGGCCCCCCGCAGCCCCGAGGACTTCCTCGTCAACCACCACGTCATCCACAGCCGGCTGGAGGAGCTGCGCGAGCAGGCGGGCTGAACCGCCGGGCGACCGCACTTCCCCCGACCCACACCACCACCGGAGTCAGAGCATGAACTGGGCCGAAAACGCCGCCACCCGCCTGGAGAACGACCACGTCCTGTTGACCCCGCTCGGCGAGGCCGACCGCGAGGGCATCCGCGCCGTGGCCATGGACCCCGACATCTGGCGCTACTTCACGGTCGTCGTCGGCGACGAGGCGGACTTCGAGACGTTCTTCGCCTCGAACCTCTCCGAGCACGCCGCCGGCCGCCGCGCCGTCTACGTGATCCGGGACAAGCAGACCGGCCGGGTCGCGGGCAGCATGAGCCTGCTGAGCTTCGCCGAGAAGGACCGCCGACTGGAGATCGGGGCCTCCTGGCTGGGCCACGACTTCCGCGGCCAGGGCATCAACCACTGGGCGAAGCTGCTGCTGCTCCAGCACTCCTTCGAGGTGCTGGAGGCCGAGCGGGTGGAGTTCAAGACGGACGAGCTCAACGTCCAGGCCCGCAGGGGCCTGCGCAACATCGGCGCCACCGAGGAGGGCACCCTGCGCTCCTTCAACTACATGCCGGGTGGACGCCGCCGCGACGCGGTCTTCTACAGCATCCTGCGCGCCGAGTGGCCGCGGGTACTCGACGCCCTCTCCCGGGGCCCGAAGAAGGTGGCTGCCTCCGCATGAGCGTCGCGTACGTCAAGGCCGTCGGCACCCCCTTCGAACTGGGCCGCGCCCACGGGGCGGCCCTCGCCGGCCCGCTGCACGCCTTCCTCAGCGACGGCATGGCCCGGCTCGACCACCTCGCCGACGGGCCGCTGACGCTCAGGGGGCTGCTGCCGTCGATCTCCGCGTACCGGACGGAGATCACGGCGGCGGCCCCGGACCTGGCCGAGGAGGTCGCGGGGCTCGCGGCGGGGGCCGGGATCTCCGAGGACCAGGCGTGGCTGCTGCAGCTGCGCCGCGAGGTGATGGGGTACACCGGCATGCCGAGCGCCGGGGACTGCACGGGGTACTCGCGCACCTGGCCGTCGGGCCGACCGGTACTGGCACAGACGGTGGACCTCAACGCGTACGTCGACAGCCACATCGCCGTGCTGTCGCTGGCCCGGGCGGGGGCGCCCCGCCGGGTGACGGTGCTCAGCTTCGCGGGCATGCTCGGCTACCTGGGCATGAACAGCGACGGGCTGGCCATCGGGGTGAACCTGACGACCGACGGCCAGTGGCGGCCGAGCCTCACCCCCTACCTGGCCATCCGTCACCTGCTGGACGGTGCCGGAAGCGTGGACGAGGCCCTGGAGATGCTGGCCGGGATCACCCTGTCCAGCTCGCGGAACCTGATGCTGTGCGACCGGCGGCGCGCGGTGTACGCGGAGGTGTGCGGGACCGAGCTGCGGGTGACCGAGCCCGCCTCGCGGGAGGCCGTGCACACCAACCACTTCCTGCACGCGGACTTCACCCCGCTCGACCGGCAGTCGGCGCCCGACCGCGTCAACTCCGACGCGCGGCTGGAGTCCGTGACGAAGGGACTGACCCGCATCGGCCCGGTGGCCACGGTGGAGAGGCACTTCACGGTGCTGTCCCGGCCGCCGGTGTGCATCCCCGACCACGGGATCTACAGCCTGGAGAGGACGGTGGCCTCCGTGGTCATGCTGCCCGGGGTGGGCGAGATGCACCTGCGGGCCGGCGACCCGAACCACGCCACCACCGAGGTGTTCTCGGTGTAGGGGGCTCCGGCGGCGTCAGGACCGGCGGGCGTCCGGGCGGACCCTGGACCGGCGCTGCACCAGGATTCGACCGCGCACCGCTAGCGTCGGCGCGGGAGGCGGCCGACCCGGTCCGGTCTCGCCACGACCCCCGGGGGCGGCATGAGTCAGGTTCAGGCGCAGGCATTGCCGGAGCACCAGACGTCCGCTCCGCACCCCGAACACGAGGGGGCGCGGGCCCGCGCGCTGGTACGGGAGCCGCGGCCGCCGCGCCCCGGATCCCCCGGCGCGTGGCCTCCCGGCCAGCACGCTCCCGGCCAGCGGAGCCCCGTCCAGAGCGTGCCCGGACCGGGCGCGCCCGGTCAGACGTCGCCCCGCGACGGACTGGGCGGGGCCGCCCCCCGGCAGGCGCCCGCCGTCTCCGGCCGGCGCATCCTGGTCGTGGGCGCCGACACCGGGGACGGGCTGTCGCACCAGCTGCGCCGGCACGGCCACACCTGTACCAGGGCGGCCCTCGGCGGCGCGGCCCTGCAGACCTACGGCAGCGCCGACCTCGTCCTGCTCGACCTCGAACTGCCGGACCTGGACGGGCTGGAGGTGTGCCGGGCGATCCGCTCGGTCAGCCGGGTGCCGCTCATCATCGTCACCTCCCGCGAGTCCGAGATCGACTGCGTGCTCGGCCTCCAGGCGGGCGCGGACGACTACGTCACCAGGCCCTTCGGGATCCGCGAGCTGATGGCCCGGATCGAGGCCGTCATGCGCCGCACGCAGTGGCAGCCGGCGGCCGCCGCGGGCCCGGCCCAGGAGATCCGGCACGGCCGGCTGCGCATCGAGGTCGGCTCCCGCGAGGTGACCGTCGACGGCACGCCGGTCATCCTCACGCGCAAGGAGTTCGACCTGCTGTGCCTGCTGGCGCAGCATCCCGACACCGTCGTCCCGCGCAGGCAGCTGCTCCAGCAGGTGTGGGGCGACTCCTGGTCGCGCCGCACCGTGGACACCCACGTCAGCAGTGTCCGCGGCAAGCTGGGGGACCCCGGCTGGATACTCACCGTCCGCGGCGTCGGCTTCCGCCTCGGCACCGTCTGAGGCCGGGGTCCCGCCCGACGCCGCGGTCCGTCTGACGCCGGGGTCCCGTCCTCAGAACACGCAGGCGGTACGGGCGACCGCGCTCTCGGGCGCCGGCGGCGAGGCGGCCGGCGCCTGGTCGGCCGGTGCACGGTCGGCCGGTGCACGGTCGGCCGGTGCACGGTCGCCCAGTGCCCGGTCGACCAGCGGCCCGGCCGCACCGGTGTAACCGGCCGGGTCGAGCAGCGCGGTCAACTCCGCGTGCGTGAACACCCCCCGCAGCTCCTCGGACTCCGCCAGTACGTCGGCCAGCGGGCGGGCCGTCTCGGCCGACCGCAGCGACGCCCGCGTCAGCAGTTCCTTGGCGGCCGCCTTGCCCAGCCTCGGGGCGAGCACGGCGGACACCCGCTCGGAGACGAGCTGCCCGCCGGTGGCCTCCAGGTTGACCGCCATCCGCTCGGGGCTGACGGTGAGCCCGCGGACCAGCTCCACGGCGGTGTGCGCGGCCCCGCCGGTCAGCCGCAGCGCCTCGCGCAGCGGCTGCCACTCGGCGTGCCAGACCCCCGCCGACCGCTCGTCCTCGTGCGGCAGGCACTGGGCGAGTACGGCTGCCAGCGCCGGGACCTGGAGGGCGGCGGAGCGGATCAGCGTCGAAAGCACCGGGTTGCGCTTGTGCGGCATCGCCGAGGAGGCGCCCCGCCCGGCCACCGCCGGCTCGGCCACCTCCCCGATCTCGGTGCGGGCCAGCACCAGCACGTCGGCAGCGATCTTCCCCAGTGCCCCGGTGGTGTGCGCGAGGGCCGCGCCCAGGTCGGCGACCGGGGTGCGCAGCGCGTGCCAGGGGAGCACCGGTGCGGCCAGCCCGGTCTCGTCCGCGAAGGCGGCGACCAACTCGTCCAGGACGGCCGCCGGGTCGGCGCCGTCGCCCGCGTACTGGAGGTAGCCGGCCAGCGTGCCGGCCGCGCCGCCCAAGGAGACGGGCAGGCCGCCCCCGGCCAGCCGCTCGAGCCGCTCGGCGGATTCCAGGACCAGCTGGCGCCAGCCCGCCGCCTTCAGCCCGAAGGTGGTGGGTACGGCGTGCAGGGCGAGGGTGCGTCCCGCCATCACCGTGTCCCGGTGGTCGGCCGCCAGGCCGGCGAGGGCCTCGGCCACCGCCCTGAGGTCCGCGGCGATCAGCCGCAGGGCCCGGGTCGCCACCAGCATCGCGCCGGTGTCGAAGACGTCCTGGCTGGTGGAGCCGCGGTGTACGTACTCGGCCGCCTCCGGCGAGCGGGCCGCGACCCGCGCGGTGAGCGCCGCGACCAGGGCCACCACCGGATTGGCGGTCTCCCGCGAGGCCAGCGCCAGCTCCCTGGTGTCGAAGTTGGAGGCCCGGGCGGCGGCGGTGATCACGGCGGCCGCCGCGGGCGGGACCGTGCCGCACCGCGCCTGGGCGCGGGCCAGCGCGGCCTCGGCGTCGAGCATCGCCTGGACCCAGGCGTCGTCGGCGACGGCGGCCTCGACGGGAGTGCCGGCCCGGACCGGGGACAGCAGCCCCGTGTCCGGGCCGACCAGGTGGGCGGCGGTCCGGCTCATGCGACCGCTCCCGCACCCGCGTTGCCGGACAGCGCCGGCCCCGCCGCGACCGCGGGCGCCTCCGGCAGCCGCAGCGCGGGGCGCGGCTCCGGCAGTGCCAGCACCGCCGCCGCGATGGCGTCGGAGTCCTCCAGCGTCACCGAGCCCACGCCCGGCCGGATGCCGGCCGCGGTCACCCAGTGCACGGACTCGGTGGGCACCCCGTACGCGAACCGCCTGAGGTGTGGCACCCCCTGCCCCTGGAGCAGGTGGTACGGGCGCTGCGAGACGGCCAGGCCGCCGGTCTCGTAGGACGAGCCGTCCGCGCCGGCGATGCGGTGGGTCCGGGCCTGACCGGTGCTCAGCAGCCGGTACATGAGCGGATCGGCGGTGCGCCGCACGTCGATCTCCGGCAGCCGGGCCTCGATCAGCACCGTGGCCCGCACCCGCAGGTCGGGCATGTCCGGGGAGGTTCCGGCGAAGGCCGGGCCCGCGGGGTCGAGGGGGTCGGTGACCACCCGCAGGCCCGGTCCGGTCACGTCGAGGATGCCCGCGTCGATCAGGGCGGCCATCTCCTCGATGCGGGAGGCCGGCGGACCGATCGACAGGAAGGCGTTGAGGGGCGTGTACCAGCGGTCGAGCTCGTCGCGGTGCGAGTCGGCGTCGAGGCCGCCGTGGTCGATCGCCAGGCGCAGCTCGTTGCGCAGGTCCCGCAGCAGGTCCAGGGCCGCCTTGAACGGGCCGCTGACGTTGCCCTCCCGGGCCCGGCGCACGTCCTCGTCGAGGTAGCCGCGCAGCCAGCCGCGGAAGGAGGCCAGGTCCCGGAAGACCTGCTCGCCGTACGGCCGGGCGACCGTGTCCCAGTCCCAGCGCTCGTCGTCGGCGAAACCGGCCGCGGTGAGCACCGCGTCCTCGGCCCCGTCCTCCCCCGCCCGCAGGAACGCCTCCGCGAAGGCGGCCACCGCGGCCGGCTCCGCGCGCCGCGCGAGCAGCGCCTCGTAGTAGACGGTGCGCACTTCCTTGGAGATCAGCGGCCACAGTTCGGTGCCGAAGCGGATCGGCTCCCCGCCCCGCACCCGGGCGCGCAGGGCCGCCACGAAGTCGGTGGTCAGCAGCCGCGGGTGGTAGCGGCCGTGCGCGCCCTTCTCGTTCTCGCCGCGCGCCTGGTACGGCACGCCGCGGCGGGAGCCCGCGTACAGCCGCGGCTCGCGGCCCGAGGGGCGGTACACCAGGCGGCCGCCGACGCGCTCGAACAGCCCGCCCCGGGCGTGCGTGAACAGCGCCATGTAGTCGAAGAAGTTCAGGCCCAGGCCGCGCAGCAGCACCGTCTCGCCGGGGGCGATGGCGGACAGGTCGACGTCCGCCGGGTTGCTCGGCGCGATGTAGGTCAGCCCGTGCCGGGCGGCGTACGCGGTGAACTCCCGCTCCCTGTCGGTCGGCCGCACCTGTACGTGGCCCTGCGCGAGCACCACCGCGCCCAGGCCCGTCAGCCGGGTGCCGTCCTCCAGGAGCACGGTCTGCGCCCCGCCGGGGCCGGCGCCGGGCTCGGCGTCCTCCAGGGCCACGGCACGCGAAGGGTGCACGCGGATGGTGGTGTGCGCGGCCGCGCTCGCGGTCACCCGGCCGAACACCCAGTGCAGGTACTGGCCGTACAGGGCGCGGGTGGGGTAGGTGTCCGGCCCCAGGTCCCGGGCCTCGGCGAGGGTCTCGTCGTCGTACGGCGCGCCCGCTCCGGGCGTCAGCGCGCTGGGGCCCAGCGCCTTGGCCCACTGGTACAGGCTCGGGCCCTCCTCCAGCGGCCCTTCGATGGCCACACTGGCGTCGGTGTAGACCGTCACCTGACAGGCGACGGTGTTCATCAGGAGGTGCCGGGACTGGGAGGACCGCCAGACCCGGCCGGAGCCGGGCGGGTCGGGTTCCACGATGTGCACGGTCAGCTGGTCCCAGCGGGGGGACTTCCGCTCCTGTGCACAGAGTCGTTCCAGTACGGACAGCCCGCGGGGTCCGGCGCCGACAAGGCACACTTCCATACGTCCGCTACTCACGAAGCACTCCGCTCAGGAGACGGGGGACGGCTGGACCGCGGCGCCGCAGCGTCGGCCCCGCCGGTGTGCCGGCCCGGCCTGCTCCCCGGGGGTCAGGGTGGTGTCCGCCAACCGTCGGTCCCGCCGCTCAACCAGGGCTCGGATACGAGTGGAAGACCGGTCCTGGACCGGTTTCGGACGCCTTCCGGACCGGTCGAAAACGCGTACGGGCGCCGTGACGCGCGAAAGCACCCCCCGCTCGGGGCGGGGGGTGCTCTCGGGCCGGACCCGGCTGACGCCGGTACCCCGCGCGCCGCGGACGCGGCGGCGGGGAACTCCTCAGGCGGCTCCGAACCAGCGCTCCAGCGCCTCCTGGAGGTCCGCCTCGTCCGGGGCGGCCCAGGCGATGTAACCGTCGGGGCGGACCAGCAGCGCGTGCGGGGCGTCCGGGGCGTACCCCTCGCCCTCGGCCCAGTCGCCGGTCACCGTGTCCACCCGGTCGCCCCAGCGCGCCGCGGTGGCGCGCAGCGCCTCGGAGTCGGCCGCCGCGGGGGTCACGAAGAGCACGCCGCGGGCCGGCCCCAGCAGGTCCCGGACGGTGGCGGGGCTGCCGTCCGTGAGCTTGAGCGGGGTGTCGGGGCGCAGCCGCAGGCCGAGCCGCGGGTGGCTCCCGGAGCCCATGTCGTAGCGCACGTCGAGGCCGGAGACCTGGCCGGCCAGGTGGCGGGCCACCGCGACGTCCTGGACGAGTTCCTGCATGACCGCGCGCAGCGGCTCCATCTCCTCGCCGGAGAGGTAGAGCTTGGTCTGGGCGCGGGTGTTGCGCATGAGCAGCTCCCCGACCGGGTGCCGCTCGGACTGGAAGGTGTCGAGCAGGCCTTCGGGCGCCCAGCCCTTGAGGGTGGCCGCGAGCTTCCAGCCGAGGTTGACCGCGTCCTGCACGCCCACGCTCATGCCCTGCGCGCCGGCCGGCATGTGGATGTGGGTGGCGTCGCCGGCCAGGAGGATCCGGCCCTTGCGGTACTGGGCGGCCTGGCGGGTGGTGTCGGTGAAGGAGCTGACCCAGCGGACCTCGGCGTCGTGCAGGTGCTCGCCGGTCATCTCCTGCCAGGCGTCGGCGATGGTCTCGAAGGTGAGACCGCTCTTGTCCTCCGGCGGGCGCAGCGACTCGTTGTGGATGACGATCCGGTGGACGCCGTTCTCCAGGTTGAAGGCCATGACCATGCCGCCGGGCACGCGCTCGCCGATGGGGCGCTGGCGTACGTCCGCCCCGACGATGTCGGCCATGTACATCCCGCGGGTGGGCTCCCAGCCGGGGAATTCGATGCCGGCGAGCCGGCGGACGATGCTGCGCGCCCCGTCGCAGCCGACCAGGTAGTCGGCGCTCTCCTCGCCGCGGCCGGCGGGGCCCTCGTACTCGACGACGACGCCGTCCTCGGTCTCGCGGAAGCCGAGCACCTCGTGCCGGCGGCGCACCTCGACGCCCAGCTCCTTCAGCCAGCCCTCGAGGATCTCCTCGGTGCGGAACTGCGGGATGCCGCGGACGCTGAAGTGGTTGTCGTCCAGCTTGGAGAAGTCGATGTGGACCCCGCCGAAGTGGCCCTGGGCCCATTCGACGTCGCCGAAGCGCGCCAGCAGGCCGCGCTGGTCGAAGACCTCGGCCGCGCGGCGGGTGAAGCCCACGCCGCGGGACTCGCCGCTGGGCGCGGGGAGCTTGTCGAAGACGACGACGTCCACGCCGCCCAGTTTCAGTTCACCGGCGAGCGTCAGCCCGACCGGCCCGGCGCCGACGATGATCGCGCCCTTTGCCATGTCCTACTCCTCAAACGTCAAAGCTGCCGCGCATGGGGCAGCGCCAGGGTGTCGTACGACGGGCCGTCAGACGGCTGCGGGCGCCCCGAACCAGCGGGTGAGGGCGGCTTCGAGGTCGCCGCCCGCCGGAGCCACCCAGGCGATGTAGCCGTCGGGGCGGACCAGCACGGCCTGCGGGGCGTCGTGGTGGTCGGCCTCCTGGTCGGCCCAGGCTCCGGTGATGACGTCCACGCGGTCGGCCCAGCGGGCGGCGAGCTCGGCCGGGCCGGTGTCCCCGTCCGTGACGATGAGCACGCCGCGGCCCGCGTGCAGGAGTTCGGCGACCTTCGTGCGGCTGCCGTCGGCGCGCTCGACGGCCCGGTGCGGGGCCAGTCGCAGCCCCAGGAAGGGGTGGCCCTCGGCGCCCACGTCGTACTTGATGTGCAGGCCGGAGACGCGGCCCGCGAGCCGGCGGGCGGCCTCGGGCAGGGTGACGAGTTCGCGCACGACGGTGCGCAGCGGCTCCATCTCCTCGCCGGCGAGGTACAGCAGCGACATGGAGTGCACGTCGCGCATCAGCTCCTCGCCGATCGGGTGGCGCTCGGCGTGGTAGGTGTCGAGCAGGGACTCGGGGGCCCGGTCCCCGAGCACGGCGGCGAGCTTCCACCCGAGGTTGACGGCGTCCTGGAGACCGACGCTGACGCCCTGGGCGCCGAGCGGGGCGTGGTCGTGGGCGGAGTCGCCGGCGAGGAAGACACGGCCCTTGCGGTACTCGGCGGCCAGGCCGGTGGCGTTGGTCAGGGCGCACATCCAGGAGGCGGAGGCGCCGTGGATGTCCTCTCCGGTCAGGCGCTGCCAGGCCTCGGCGAGCTCGGAGAACTCCAGCTCGCCCTCGCCGTGGTGGGGGCGGACGCCGGCCTCGTGGATGACGATGCGGTCGACACCCGGCTCCAGGGTGACGGACAGCACCATGCCGCCGCCCGCGATGCGCTCGCCGATGGGCCGCATGCGCACGTCCGCGCCGACGACGTCGGCCAGGTACATGCCGCGGGTGGCCTCGTCGCCGGGGAAGTCGATGCCGGCCAGGGTGCGCACGGTGGACTTGCCTCCGTCGCAGCCGACGACGTACGTGCCGGTGGCCTCGGTGTACCCGTCGGGGCCCTGGAAGCCGAGGAGCACGCCGTCCTCGGTCTCGGTCAGGGTGGTCAGCTCGTAGCCGCGGCGCACCTCGACGCCCAGGTCGGCGACCCAGCTGCCGAGCGCGTCCTCGGTGACGGACTGGGCCAGGCCCATGACGCCGAAGTGGCTCTCGTCCAGGAGGGAGAAGTCGATGCGGATGCCGCCGTAGTGGCCCTGCTTGCCCCAGCGGATGTCGCCGAGCCGGTCGAGCAGCCCGCGCTGGTCGAGGACCTCCGCGGTACGGCTGGTGAATCCGAGGCCGCGCGACTCGCCGCTGGGGGCGGGCAGCTTGTCGTAGACGACGACGTCCGCGCCGCCGAGCCGCAGCTCACCCGCGAGCATCAGACCGACCGGCCCAGCGCCCACGATGATCGCGCTCTTTGCCATTTTCGATTCCTCCATACAGACGGTTGATCAACAGAGAAGACCAGGGGGGTCGCAGGGCGGTGCAGCGGGACCGCAGGATCGCTCAAGCGATCCTTGAGGTCGGTTCCTCACCCCGCGCGAGGCGGCTGCCGGTGCGCGGTGCGCGGCGGGGCCGCCACCGGGGCGGTGGAGGCGGTGGTCACGGCAGCTCCTTCAGGCCGTGCTCCGTCAGCAGATCGCGGGCGAAGGCGAGTTCGGCGGCGATGGCGTCGACGAGCTGCGCCGCGGTGCGCGGGCGCAGGGCGGGCGGCAGCGCCTGCCAGGCGTAGGTCTCGACTTCCAGGTGCCCGGTCAGCGCCCGTTCGCCGCCGACCAGGTGGGCCAGCGCCTCGTTCAGGACGGGCAGGGTGGCGGTCAGGGGCGCGGCGGGGGTCGCGTGCAGCGGTACGTGGAAGAGGGCGCGCCAGGGCCCGGTCTCGGGCAGGGCCCCGCCGGCCAGGGCGGGGCCGAGGTCGTCGGTGCCGCGCAGGCCGTCGGCGGCGGGGCTGCGGGTCTGGTGCAGGAACCGGGACTCCCCGTGGGCCCCGACGGCCGCGAGGGCCGCGCGGACCACGGGGCGGTCGGGGTGCTCGGCGTGCAGGGCGGCCGACAGCTGGCTCTTGACCACCGGGATGCCGGCCGCGGCCAGGGCGGCGAGCGCGGGCCCCGGTTCCTCGAAGGAGGTGGCCAGGTGGCAGGTGTCGACGCAGACGCCGATCCGGTCGTGGCCGATGGCCCGCAGGGGCGCGATGGCCTCGGCGGTGGTCTCGAGGGCGCAGCCGGGTTCGGGTTCCAGGGCGATGCGGATCGAGCGGCCGGTGGCGTCGGCGAGGTCGTCCAGGCGGCCGCCGAGGTCGGCGAGGGCCGTCCGGGCGCGGGCGGCGCGCTCGTCGTCGTAGACGGTGCGCCAGGCCAGCGGGAGGGTGGAGATCGTTCCCTCGGCGGCGTCCTCGGGCAGCAGGGCGGCGAGTATCCGGGCGAGGGCGAGGGTGTGCTCGTACCGCTGGGCCTGGGCCCAGTCCGGGCGGTAGACCCGGTACTTGACCCGTTGGCCGCCGAAGCCCTGGTACGGGAATCCGTTGAGGGTCACGACTTCCAGACCGCGCCGGTCGAGTTCGCCGCGCAGGGCGGCGAGCGCGCGGGGGGTGGCGTCGAGGTCGCGGACGGTGTCCGCGGCCAGCCACAGCCCGATGCCGAGCCGCTCCAGGCCCAATCGACGGCGTACCGGCTCGCCGTACGCACGCAGCCGGTCGAGGAGCCCGTCGAGGGTCTCGGCCGGGTGCACGTTGGCCGAGTACGAGAGGTGGACGGTGGTGCCGTCCCGGTGGAGGAAGCGCACGGGCCTACACCTCGGCGGGGGCCGTGGCCCGCTCGGGCGCGGCGCCGGCCGGGGCGTCCTTGAGCCACACGCCGGTCCGGTCTCCGGCAAGGGGGGGCGCGGTACGAACGGACACGGACGGCCTCCAGGGGCGTCGGAGTGCGCAAGGCGATGCCGGGCCAAGGATGCCGAGTACTTCGTCCCGGACGAACCGGTCTCCGGCCCGCGTCGAGCGGGCGCCGAGCAGAGGCCGAGCCGTTCTGGGCCCGCCGTCCGGCGGCCGTGCCGCGGGACCGGCGCATTCGGGGGCCGGCGCGAAGGGCGAGCGGAACGCGAGGGGCGTGCGCAGCCTTCCGCCCCGCTCCAGATGCGTCCGAGCCGCGTTCCAGGGCGGGTCCATCGCCCCTCCCTACGGTGGCGGGACGGGTCCCTTCCGGCGGTTGGGACAGATTTCTCGCTCTTCTGCCATGGAGGAAACTCATGCCCGCTGTGCCGCCCCCCGAAGTCGTCCGCGCCGCGGAGAAGACCCGGGCGGACCTGCAGAAGCAGGTCCGGGAGCTGGCCCCGCCCCCGTTCGCCCTGCTCGAACTGGCCATGGGCTCCATGGTGACCCAGGCCCTGTACGCCGCCGCCGAACTGCGCGTGGCCGAGGCCCTGCAGGGCGGTCCGCGACCGATCGAGGACCTGGCCGCGGAGGTCGGCGCGCACGCCGAGGCACTGGGCCGGGTGCTGCGCCTGCTCGCCTCCCAGGGCGTGTTCACGCGCCAGGACGACGGCCTCTGGGCGCTGACCCCGATGGCCGACGCGCTGCGCGCCGACCACCCCATGACGATGCGCGACATCTGCGTGCTGATGGGCCACCCGACGCACTGGGACGACTGGAACGGTTTCCTGGACGCGGTGCGGACCGGCGAGCCGAGCCTGCCGAAGCGCCGCGGGATGGGCGCCTTCGAATACCTCATGCAGAACCCGGAATACGGTGCGGTGTTCATCGGCGGCATGGGGAACATGTCCGGCACCGAGACCGTGCCGGTCGTGGCCGCGTACGACTTCTCGCAGTTCGGCACGGTCCTGGACTTCTGTGGGGCCAACGGCGCGCTGCTGGCCGGCATCCTCAACAGTGCGCCCGACACCAAGGGCATCCTCTCGGACCCGCGCGTCGCCGGGAACGGCGCCGCGGAGTTCCTGGAGGCGCAGGGCGTCGCGGACCGCGTGACCCTGGCCGACGGTGACCTGTTCGCCCCGATGCCGTCGGGCGCGGACGCGTACGTCCTCAAGCACATCGTGCACGACTGGCCGGAGGAGCAGGCCCTGCAGATCCTCCGGAACGTGCGCGCCGCGATCAAGCCGGGCGGCAAGCTGCTGCTGGTGGAGATGGTGGTCCCGGAGGAGGGCGACGCGCCGCACTCCGGCAAGCTCGTCGACCTGTGGCTGCTGCTGCTCGTGGGCGGCAAGGAGCGCACCCGGTCGCAGTACGCGGAGCTGGTGGCGAAGGCCGGCTTCAAGCTGGAGCGGGTCGTGGAGACCGCCGCCGCCGTCTCGGTCGTGGAGGCCGTCGCGGTCTGACGCACCACCCCCTGAGCAGCCCCGGTTCCGCGTTCTCCCCCGTCGCGGAGCCGGGGCTTTCCGCGTGCCCGCCCCGTACGTCGCCCCCGGTGCGCGGTGCGCCGTCCGCGGTCGGCGGTCGGCGGTCCGCGGTCCGCAGGGCAGGACGGACCCGGCCGCGGACGCGGGAGAGCCCCTGCCCCGCCGGTCGGCCGGCGGGGCAGGGGCTCGGGCGCCGCTCTGAGGGGGTCAGGCGGAAGCGGCTCCCAGCCACCGCACCAGCGCGGCCTCGAGCCCTTGCGCGGGCTCGCCGGCCCAGGCCACGTACCCGTCGGGACGGACCAGCAGGGCGGGGACGCCGGCCAGTACGTCCGGGCCGTCGACCGGCTTGGCGGACACGGTGTGCACGTCGAGGCGGCCCTGCCAGCCGGCTGCCGTGCGGCGCGTCCCGGCATCGTCGGCGAAGTCGAGCAGCACGGCCCGGCCCGCGTGCAGCAGCCGCGCGGTGCGCTGCTCGCCCTCCGCGCCGACCAGCAGCCGCGGCGGCATCCGGCGGCCGACCAGCGGGTGGGCGTCCTCGCCCGCGCCGAGGTCGTAGCGGATGTCGAGGTGGCTGACCGCCCCGGCCAGGTGCCGCTTGACGTCGTCGTACCGGACCAGTTCGCCGAACAGCTCGCGCAGCGGGTCCGACTCCGCGCCGCCGAGGAAGACGATCCCCTGGGCGCGGGTGTTGGCCAGCAGGCGGCGGCCGACCGGCCACCGCTCGGCGTGGTAGGTGTCGAGCAGCGCCGCGGGGGCGTCGCCGCGGACCACTGCGGCCAGCTTCCAGCCGAGGTTGGCCGCGTCCTGCACGCCGGTGCTCAGACCCTGGCCGCCGGCGGGCAGGTGGATGTGCGCCGCGTCGCCGGCCACGAACACCCGGCCGCGCCGGTACTCGGAGGCCTGGCGGGTGGCGTTGGTGAAGGAGGACACCCAGTCGGCGCCGCCGTGCGAGATGTCCTCGCCGGTGATGGTCTGCCAGGCTTCCGCGACCTCCTCGAAGGTGACGGTCCGTTCGCGGTCGTGCGCCGGCCGGCCGTCGGGGCAGACGATGATCCGGTCCACGCCCTCGGCGAGCGGGGCCGCCATCACCATGCCGTTGTTCAGGCGCTCGCCGAGGAACCGCGGCCGCAGGGCACAGCCGGTGACATCGGCGAGGTACATGCCCTGGGTGGCGTCGGTGCCGGGGAACTCGAGGCCGGCCGCCTTGCGGACGCGGCTGGAGCCGCCGTCGGCGCCCACCAGGTACGCGGCGCGCAGCCGCTGCTCGTCGCCCTCGGGCGTACGGACGGTGATCTCGACGTGGTCCCCGTCGAGGAAGCCGTCGGCGAGCGAGACGAACTCCCAGCCGCGCCGGATGTCGGTACCGAGTTCGGCGGCCCACCCCTCCAGCACGGCCTCGGTCTGCCCCTGCGGGATGCCGCGGGCGCCGAAGTGGGCGTCCTCGAGGACGGTGAAGTCGAACTGCGCCCCGCCGAAGTGCCCCACGGGGCTGGTGGCGAGGGTCTCGCCCTGCCCGAACCGGGGCAGCAGCCCGCGCTCGTCGAACAGCTCCATGGCACGGGCGGTGAAGCCCAGGCCGCGGGACTGCCCGGTCGGCTCCGCCAGCTTCTCGATCACGACGACGCGGGCTCCGCCCAGGCGCAGGTCGCCTGCGAGCATCAGTCCGGTCGGGCCGGCGCCGACGACGATGACGTCGGTGTCCGCCGCTGTCCCTTCGGTGCCTTGCATGGGGTGTCCTTCCTAGCAGTGAGAATCACTGGAGACTGGGTGGTGAGTGGGTGTGCGGCGGGGTGCGGACTTGCTCGTGGGACGCACGCGTGGGGGGAGTGCGCACGCTCAGGGGGTCGGTGGGCGGGCCGGGCCGAACCATCGGTCGAGCGCCTCGGCCAGTCCGTCGCCGTCGCCGTCGGCGGACCTGCCCACCCATGCCACGTGGCCGTCGGGCCGTACGAGAACGGCCCCCGGCTCACCGGGGAGCGAGCCGGGCTCCGGGTCGCCGACGACCGTGGTGACCCGGTCGGCCCAGCCTGCGGGCACCCGTACGCCGGTGCCGTCCAGGTCGAGCAGCAGACCGCCGCGGGCGCGCAGCAGCTCGGCAGTGCTGCCGTGGTCGCGCCCGCCGGACCGCACGACGGTGTGCGGCAGCCGGGCGCCGAGCAGCGGGTGCGCGGGGCCGGGCACCGGGTAGCGCACGTCGAGTGCGCTGATCATCCCGGCCAGGTGGGCCCGTACGTCCTCCAGGCCGGTCAGCTCGACCACCAGCGTGCGCAGCGGCTCCACCTCGGGGCCGCCGAGCAGCAGCAGTGCCTGGGCCTGGATGTTCGCCAGGACCCGGCGGCCGACCTCGTGCCGCTCCTCGTGATAGGTGTCGAGGAGGCCCTCGGGAGCCTGCCCGCGCACGGTGAGCGCGAGCTTCCAGCCGAGGTTGAAGGCGTCCTGGAGACCGAGGTTGAGGGCCTGGCCGCCGACCGGCATCTGCCGGTGGGCGGCGTCCCCCGCGAACAGGACGCGCCCGTGCCGGTAGGAGGCGAGCTGCCGGGAGGCGTCGCCGAAGGAGTTCACCCACAGCGGGGTACCGCCGCTGATGTCCTCTCCGGTGACCCGCTTCCAGACGGTGGCGACCTCCTCGAACGAGGCGTCCGCGGTCCGCGGCCCGGCCGTCGAGCCGAACTCGTGGACCATGACGCGGGTGACGCCCTTGTCGTTGCGCCAGGCGATGGCCAGCCCCCGCTCCAGGCGCTGGAAACGCCGGTTGGGGATGTCGATGCCGTCGACGTCGGCCCGCAGCAGTTCCCGGCCGGCGTCGTGGCCGGGGAAGTCCACCCCGGTCAGCCGCCGTACGGTGCTGTCCTCGCCGTCGCAGGCGACCAGGTAGCGGGCGCGCAGCCGCAGGACTCCGTCCCGGCCGACGGCCTCGGCCTCGACGTACGGGCCGACCTCGCCGGCGGCGACCAGTTCGTGGCCGCACCGGATGTCGACGCCGCGCGCGATCGCCCACTCCTCCAGGACCGCCTCGGTCTTGGTCTGCGGCACCTTCCACTGGCCCGGGTGGGTGCTGGGCAGCGTGAGGTCGAGCGGGAGGCCGCCGAAGTGGCCGTTCGGCTCGTTGGGCGGCGTGCCGACGTCGGGCAGCAGGTCCCGCGCGTCGAGGATCTCCATGGTGCGGGCGTGCAGGGTGGAGGCCCGGGACTCGGTGGAGGGGGCCCTGCGCTGCTCGACCACGACCACGTCCACGCCGCCGCGGGCCAGTTCGGCGGCGAGCATCAGCCCGACGGGGCCGGCGCCGACGACGAGCACCTCGGTGTCGAGCCGGTCCGGGCGGCCCGCGCCGCCCGGTGCCGGCTCGCCGGCGCCCGTTCCGGGATCGGGCGTCATGCTCAGGAGGCCTTCGACTCGGCGTGGGCCTTCGCGTACGCCAGGGTGGCGGAGCTGTTGGTGGACAGCGCCGTGTGCACGTACGTGCGGGCGTCGGCGACGGTGGCCTGGTCGCCGAGGATGCGCGCGATGTTCTCCGTGTTGATGGTGACGGTGTGCTGCGAGGACGCGGACGTGCCCTCGTCGCTCTCGGTGAACGTCCACTCGCCGGTGTGCAGGGTCATCAGCGCCGGCAGGGTGACCTGCTTGTAGGCGATCTTGTCGTGGGGGAAGATCACCCGGTACGACTTGGTGGTGTGCACCGAGCCGTCCTTGGCGCGGGTGTCCATCTCCAGCTCCTGCAGGCCCGGGGTGTCCTCCTCGAGGCGCACCACGGCCACGTGCGGGAGCCGCTCGGCCCACAGGTGGGCCTCGTTGATGAAGTCGAACACGTCCTTGGCGGAGCCCGCGATCTGGACGGTGTCGGTGAACGAGAAGGTCAGCTCCTCGGTCTCCGCGGCGTGCGCCGCCTCGACGTTGACCTTGAGCGCGGCCAGCTCGGAGGTGCTGTTCTTGTCCACCGCCTGCTGGATCCACAGCAGGTCGTGCGGGTCGTCGTTGACGGCGCTGTAGTCGTGCAGCAGCCGGACGCGGGACTGCGCCTCGCCGAGCGGCTCGATGATCCAGGTGCCGCCCATGTGCTTGACGGGCTCCGCCGGGACCTCCTGGCGGAAGGTGATGCGCAGGCCCTCCGGGTCCAGGGTGCGGCGCGAGGTCCAGTTCTTCGGCTGGCCGTTGGCGGTCGCCCAGATCCGGATCTTCTCCTCGGCGCCCTCGGCCTCGACCCGGTCCACGTGGATGGTGGGCGGGAAGATGCGCGGCCAGTTGGTCACGTCCGCGAGCAACTGGTACACGGCGGCGGCCGGGGCGCCGACGGTGATCTCGTGCTCGACCTCACGCGTGGTCATGGCGGGTTCTCCTCAGGTGGTGTTCGGTGGGTGCGTGGGGGCGGGCCCTGCTAGAAGTTGCCCAGGCCGCCGCAGACGTTGAGCGCCTGCGAGGTGATGGAGGCGGCGGTGTCCGAGGCCAGGTAGCCGACCAGGCCGGCGACTTCCTCCGGGCTGGAGTAGCGGCCGAGCGGGATCTTCGACTGGAACTTCTCGAGGATGGCGTCCTCGGAGGTGTCGTAGGCGGCCGCGTAGCCCTGGCGGACCTTCTGGGCCATCGGGGTCTCGACGTATCCGGGGCAGACCGCGTTGACGGTGATGCCGGTGGGGGCCAGCTCGTTGCCCAGCGCCTTGGTGAAGCCGACGACGCCGTGCTTGGAGGCGGAGTACGGGGCGCCGAGGACGACGCCCTGCTTGCCCGCGGTGGAGGCGATGTTGATGATCCGGCCGCGGTCCTTGTGCCGCATGCCGCCGGTGGTGAGGACGGCGCGGGTGACGCGGAAGACGCTGTTGAGATTCGTCTCGATGACGTCCTGCCACAGCTCGTCGGCGATGTCGGCGGTCGGTCCGCCGCCGGACCGGCCGGCGTTGTTGACCACGACGTCGATGGTGCCGAAGCGGTCGACGGCGGCCTGGACGAAGGCGTCCACCGAGGCGGTGTCGCGGACGTCGAGGACCGCGCCGTCCACGTCCAGGCCCTCGGCCTGGAGCTCCTTGACGGTGGCGGCGATGTTGTCGGCGTTGCGGGCGCCGATGAACACCTTGTGGTTCTGCGAGGCGAGCAGGCGCGCCGAGGCGAGGCCGATGCCGCTGGTCGCGCCGGTGACGACGGCGACCTTGGGGGTGGAGTGCTGGGTCATGTCCGGATCCCTTCAGGCGGCCGTGGCCGGAGCGAGCTGCATGTTGACGACGTCTATGAAGGTCCGCGGCGTGTGGGCGTCGTTGACGGCCTCCTCGTCGAGGGAGATGCCGCACTCGCGCTCGATGAGGCTGCCCGCCTCCAGCAGAGCGAGGGACTCGTAGCCGAGCACGTCGAACTCGGTGTCGAGGATGTCGCCGTCCAGGTCGACGCCCTCGGCCACGCCCGCGGCCTCCTTCAGGATGCGCTTGAGGTCGTCGAGGGTGAACGCCTTGGTGGCCATGGTGGAAGTCCCTTTCATCGAGATGCTGCGTGGGTGGTGGCGTACGTGCGGACGACGCCGCCCTACTCGGCGGCGCGCACGACCATGGCGGAGTTGAACCCGCCACTGCCGCGGGCCAGGACCAGCGCGGTGCGCACCGGTGCCGGGCGCGGCTGGCCCAGGACCAGGTCGAGCTGGTAGTCCGGGCACGGGTCGACGTGCACGGTGGGCGGGATGACCCCGTCTCGGATGGCGAAGAACGCGGCGGCCAGGTCGAGCGGGGCCGCGCCCGAGTACAGGCGTCCGGTCATCGTCTTGGGCACGGTCACCGGGACGGCCCGGACTCCGAAGACGGCGCTGATCGCCTCGGCCTCGATGCGGTCCAGCGTGGGGTCACCGGCGCCGTCGGCGAAGACGACGTCGATGTCGCCCGCGTCGACGCCCGCGTCGGCGAGGGCGAGCTGGATGGCCTTGCGCAGGCCCGGCTCGCGGCCGCTGCCGGGCCTGGGGTCCATCGTCGAGCCGTGGCCGGCGATCTCGCCGTAGATGCGGGCTCCGCGGGCGCGCGCCGCGTCGGCGTCCTCGGTGATGAGGATCGCGCCGCCCTCGCCGGGCACGAAGCCGCGGGCGTCGCGGTCGAAGGGCAGGTAGGCGCGGGCGGGCTCGTCGCTGGTGGACAGCTTGCCGGTGGACAGCTGGGCCACCCAGCCCCACGGGCAGATGGAGGCGTCGACGGCTCCGGTGACGATGAGCGCGGTGCCCTTGCGGATCTGGCGGCGGGCGTGGGCGACGGCGTCGAGGCCGCCGGCTCCCTCGCTGACCACGACGCCGGCCGGGCCCTTCATGCCGTTGCGGATCGAGATCTGGCCGCTGTTGACGGCGTAGAACCAGGCGAAGGACTGGTACGCCGAGACGTACTGGCTGCCCCGGCCCCACAGGTTCTGCAGCTCGCCCTGCCCGAACTCGAAGCCGCCCGCGGCCGAGGCCGTGATGACGCCCATGTCGAACTCGGACATCGCCTCGGGGTCGACGCCCGCGTCCTGCAGCGCCCAGTCCGTGGCCACCAGCGCGAGCCGGGTGACCCGGTCGGTCTGCGGCAGGATGCGCGAGGGCAGGTGGTCCTCGGCGACGAAGCCGGGGACCTCACCCGCCAGGCGGGCGGGGTAACTCGACGGGTCGAAGCGGGTGATCCGGCCGATGCCGCTCTTTCCGCCCAGAGTCGCCGACCAGTAGTCCTCGGCGCCCAGCCCGTTGGGCGAGGCGATGCCGAGGCCGGTGACCACCACCGACGTCATACGAGGCTCCTATCGGGGCTGGCCAGCACCATGGCGCTCTGGAAGCCGCCGAATCCGCTGCCGACCGTGAGGACCGCGTCGACCAGCTGGTCGCGCGCGGTAACCGGGACGTAGTCGAGGTCGCACTCGGGGTCGGGCGTCGTCAGGTTGGCCGTGGGGGGTACGACGTCGTACTCCATGGCCAGGGCGGACGCGGCGATCTCGATGGAGCCGATCGCGCCGAGCGAGTGCCCGACCATCGACTTGATGGAGCTGACCGGCGTCCGGTAGGCGTGGTCGCCGAGGCTGCGCTTGAAGGCGGCCGTCTCGTGCCGGTCGTTCTGCTTGGTGCCCGAGCCGTGCGCGTTGATGTAGTCGATCGCATCGGGGTTCATGCGGGCCTCGCCGAGGGCGATGTTGATGGCCTCGGACATCTCCAGGCCATCGGGGCGCAGGCCCGTCATGTGGTACGCGTTGGAGCGCGTGGCGTAGCCGGCGATCTCGGCGTAGATGTGCGCGCCGCGCTTCTTGGCGCTCTCCAGCTCCTCCAGCACGAAGAACGCGGTGCCCTCGCCCAGCACGAACCCGTTGCGGGTGCCGTCGAAGGGACGCGAGGCGCGCTGCGGATCGTCGTGGCGGGGGGTGGTGGCCTTGATGGCGTCGAAGCAGGCCATGGTGATCGGGGAGATCGGGGCGTCCGAGGAGCCGGCGATCACCACGTCCGCCGAGCCCTCGCGGACCAGCTCGACGGCGTAGCCGACCGAGTCGAGGCCGGAGGTGCAGCCGGTGGAGACCACGGTGGAGGGGCCTTCGGCGCCCACGGCCCAGGCGACCTCGGAGGCGAAGGAGCTCGGCACCATGTGGTTGTAGAGGTGCGGGACCGCGTAGGTGTGGTCGACCAGGTCGAGCCGGCCGCCGTCGCTGACGACCCGGTACTCCTCGTCGAGGCCCATCGTGGCACCGACCGCGGAGCCCACGGTGACGCCGATGCGGTGCGGGTCCAGCCCGCCCAGCTCGATGCCGCTGTCGGCGACCGCGCCGCGCGCGGCGACCACCGCGAACTGCGCGGCCCGGTCCAGGCGGCGCACCTCCTGCGGGTTCAGCCCGTGCGCGTACGGATCGAAGTCGATCTCGGCGGCCACCCGGGAACGGAAGGGCGCGGGGTCGAAGAAGGTGATCCCCCGGGTGGCGGTGCGGCCCTCGCTCAGCAGGTTCCAGAACTTCTCCTTGCCGACACCACCGGGGGCGATCACCTCGATTCCGGTGATGACGACGCGTCGGCGGGTCACGCGGACGCCTCCCAGTTGTAGAAGCGTGCGGCCATCGCGTCGGCCGGTGAGCGCCAGGTCTTGGGGTCGTAGGCCTCGATGAAGGGCTTGAGGTCCTCGCTGATCCCGACGAAGCGCGGGTCGCTCTTCGCCTGCTCGATCAGCTCGCCTCCGTTGTCCTCGTCGAAGTCCTGGAGGTGGAAGTACAGGCCCCGGTACGAGAACAACTGGCGGCGCCGCGTTCCCATGCGCTGGGGCATGTCCGTCGCGTCGAATTCGGAGAACAGTTTTGCCACATCGGCGGACGAGGCTGCTGCCATCCGGGCGACAATCAACGTGCTGTGCATACGGTTTGGCTCCTCAGCGTGTGCGCGGGAGAGCGCGGTGCGGGCGCGGCCTGCATGGCCTGAATTCGCTACCGACTCGACGGTCCCGCCTGGCGATAGCGCGCCGCACGGGGGATTCTCGAATTCCGCCGGAGCGGGTGCGCCGCGCGCCTTCTCATGGATGGGGGCACGTACACGGGACGCCCGGCTCCCCGAGCGGGGTGCCGGGCGTCCGGGGCATTACGGTCCCGTCGTGCCGTGGGGAGCGCGACGATTCACTCGCTGGCGGAGCGGGAGTGCACCACGGTGTACGTGTTGATGTACGGGTCACCGGCGGAGACGGCGGAGACCCGGTTCTGGGCCTTCTCGCGCGCGGCGGACTGCTGCTCGGAGGCCTGGTCGCGGTAGGCCTCGTAGGACTCCTTGCTGTCCCACTGCGCGTAGGAGACGACGAACTTGCCGTCCAGGCCGCGGGCGCGCAGGCCCTTGAGGACCACGTGCGAGCGGAAGCCGGGGATCTCGGCCAGGAACTCCTGGCCCTTGCCGAGGGCGTCGATGGCCTCGTCCTGGCCGTCGTCGGTCACGGAGAAGACGCCGAGGACGGTGTAGTCGTCGCGGTGCGGGCCGATCTCGACCTTGCCGGCGAGGGCGTCCGAGGTCACCGTGTAGGCGACCTCGTTCTGGAGCAGCTTGATCGAGGTGGTGATCTCGCCGAAGACGGGGAGGGTGCGGTGCTTGAACTCCTCGCCCTCGTAGCGCCGCTCCAGGTCCTCGCCGCTGCGCCACTGGATGAAGTTGCAGGTGCCCAGGCTGTCGACACCCGCGTGCACGGTGCTGTTCATCCAGCCCTCGTACGTCGCCGCGTCGACGATCTTCGTCATCTCCTCGACCAGGCGGTCCTGATTCTCAGGCGCGTCGGTGGTGAAGAGGTTGAGGACCGTCAGGTGCTTGTCCTCGAGGGAGATGAAGGCCATTTTTGTTCGCTTCCTGTGGAGAGTACGGACGGAGCGGGACGGAACGGCGCTCAGTTGGCGGGGCCGAACCAGCGCGTGAGTGCGTCGGTGAAGCCTTCGGGGCCGGCGCCCGCGGGCGCGAGCCAGGCGACGTAGCCGTCGGGGCGGACGAGGATGCCGTCCACCGGGGCGTCGCATTCGGGCTGGTCGGCGCGGACCACTTCGACGCGGTCGGCCCAGCCGGCGGCCGCCTCGCGCAGGCCGTGGTCGCCGCCGATCTCGAGGAGCACGGCGCGTCCGGCGTTCAGCAGCGCGAAGACGGAGGTCTTCTCGCCGTCGACGACGAGCTCCCGGTCGGGCAGGCGCCGGCCGAGCAGCGGGTGGTCGCCCGCGCCGACGTCGTGGCGGATGTCGAGGCCGGTGACCATGCCGACGAGGTGGCGGCGGACCGATTCGTGGTTGTTGACCAGCTCGGCGAAGACCTCGCGCATCGGGGTGATGTCCTCGCCGCCGAGGTAGAGGATGCGCTGGGCGAGCGTGTTGGTCAGGATCCGGGCACCGACCGGGTGCCGCTCGGCGTGGTAGGTGTCGAGCAGGCCCTCGGGCGCCCGGCCCTGGATGTCCAGGGCGAGCTTCCAGCCGAGGTTCACCGCGTCCTGGACGCCGGCGCTCATACCCTGCGCGCCGATGGGCAGGTGGATGTGCGCGGCGTCACCGGCGAGGAAGACCCTGCCGCGCCGGTACTCGGCGGCCTGGCGGCTGTTGTCGGTGGTGGAGCTGACCCACAGCGGCGTGGCCCCGCTGATGTCCTCGCCCGTCAGGCGCTGCCAGGATGCGACCACCTCGTCGAAGGTGATCGCCCCGGGGCCCTTGCGCAGCGGCTCGGCGCTGTCGAAGTAGATGACGCGGCTGCGGTCCGGGCCCATGGGGATGACCATCACCATGCCGCCGGGGACGCGCTCGCCGCTGAAGCGCGGGCGCAGCTGTACGCCGGCCACGTCCGCGAAGCGCAGCTCGAGGGTCGGCTCGGTGCCGGGGAAGTCGATGCCGGCGAGCTTGCGCACGATGCTGCGGGCGCCGTCGCAGCCCACCACGTGGCGGGCGCGCAGGGTGAGGCCGCCGTCCGGGCCGAGCGCGGTGACCGTCACGCCCTCGTCGTCCTGGACCAGGCCGGTGACCTCGACGCCGCGGCGGATCTCGGCGCCCAGTTCGCGCGCCCAGCCGCCGAGGACTCCCTCGGTACGGGCCTGCGGGATGCCGCGGGCGCCGTACGAGCCGCCTTCGATCACCTGGTAGTCGAGCGGGACGCCGCCGAAGTGGCCGAACGGAATGACGCCGACCTCTCCGAATCGGGCGATCAGGCCGCGCTGGGCGAATTCCTCGATGGTCCGGGCAGAAAAGCCGAGCGCCCGGGATTCCTTGATCGGCTCGGCCAGTTTGTCAAGGACTATCACCGAGACTCCATTGAGCCTCAATTCGCCCGCGAGCATGAGTCCGGTCGGACCGGCTCCCACAACAATGGCATCTACATCAAAGGTGCTCATCCCGCCTCTTCCCACTGGTGTTCGGCCAGTATCGAGAGGGCTCGGGCGGGGCGTAAAGAGAGATTGATACAGACCTTCGACAATCAATGACAGAAGAGCGTCGGCAATGTCAGATCTTTGTCAGGCGGGATTGCCCGGACGGGCCGGGACAGGCGCATTCTCAAGGATGACCTCCACCGAAATCCTCGAAGAATCCGGCACCGCAAGCCTTCTTGTGGCGGGCCTTTTGAACCGCTATCTGGTCTCCCTCGACGACGAAGAGCTCGACGACGCCTGGGCGGCGGAGCTGTTCGCCCCGGACGCGGTGGTGGCCTTCCCGCCGATGAGCCGGCACGAGGGCACCGCGGGCATGGCCGAGTTCCACCGCAAGGCCCTGTCGGCCTTCGCCGCCACCCAGCACCTGGGCTCCCCGGCCGTGGTCGTCCTGGACGGGGACCGGGCCACCCTGCGCGCCAACCTGATCTCCACGCAGGTGCACCACCCGCGCCACGTCCCGCCGCAGGGCGTGCTCGCGCGGCTGTTCACCACCGGCACCTTCGTCGACGGCGAGGCCCTGCGCACCCCCGCCGGGTGGCGGCTGACCCTGCTGTCCTTCCGCCTGCTGTGGGCGGACGGCACTCCCCCGCCGGCCGCGTAGGCGCGCGCGGTACGGGTGAGCGCGCGGCGCAGCCGGGAAGGTTGCCGCCGCGCGCTCGGGTGCCGGGGCCGCTGTGGTGCCCGGGCATCGCTCAGGTGTTGAGGGTCAGCACCCGGTCGACCTCGATCTCGATGACCACCCGGCCGGGCGGGTTCGGCGGCGCCGACCAGTACCGCCTGGCGTACCGCTTGACTCCCTCGGCCACCCGCCCGGGCTCGCGCACCACCGTGCCGGCGCCTTCCAGCGTGACCCAGGCGAAGCCCTGCACCTGGCAGATCGCCACCCGGCCGCCGGGCCCGGTCAGCAGGTTGCGCGCCTTGCGCGAGGAGGCGACGGTCAGGACCCGGACCAGGCCGGCCGTCCCGTCCCAGGTGAACCGTACGGGCGCCGTGTGCAGGGTCCCGTCGGGCCTGACGGTGGTGAGCACGCCCACGTGCTCGGGGTCGTTGAGGAACGCCTCGACCGAGGACGAGACCTGCGGTGCGCCGGCGCGCTGCTTCGACAGCGACATCGGGTGACTCCTTCTTCTTTCTCTGGGGCGTGAGCGGGGGCGGGCCGGCGGCCGGGGCCGGAGCCGCGCTATCCGCCGGGTCGGGTTCCGCTCGGAACCGGCTGGTTTCCGCCATGGGTCACCCGGGGGGCCGGGCAGGCGGGGCGGCCGACGGCCGGATCCGCACCGCGTACGGCGAGCCAGACCACACGGCGCAGCCGCGCGACGCGCGTGGCCAGGTGAGCGGAGAGGTGGGTGGAGAGCGGAGTGGAGACAGGGCCGGCAAGCCGGTCGACCGGTGGGTTCCCGTACGGCACGGTGTTAGTCGATGCCGCGGACGATGGTGAACTCCTCGTGGAACTCCGCGTCGTCCTCGTCCGCTCCGGCCAGCCGCAGCGGCGGCGCTACCCCCACCGGGCCCAGGCCGAAGAAGTACATCTCGACCTCGCGGAAATCTTGCCTGATGTCGTAGGTGAACATGGGCGGCTCCTTCACGGTGAGTCGCCCCACGGTGTCAAGACCCGCTGGCGATCCGCTCGACGCCGGGTCGATCGCCGATCGAGTGAAGGCGGAGCCGGGCCGCCCGCTGGGCGGCCGAGCCGCGCCGCTGGGCGATCCGCGGCGGCTCGTCCCCTTCGAGGACGGCGAGCACCTGGGCGAGCGTCGTCTCGGCGCTGGTGGCGGGCAGTTCGCGCAGCAGCCGCGCGCAGTGGCCCACCAGGCGGCCCGCATCGGCTCCGGACATCCGGGACCGGTCGTGCGCCGCGGTCAGCGTCAGCGAGCCGTCGGGGCCGCGGTGCGTGAGCAGGGCCACGGGGAAGGCGGTGTGCGCGCCGCTCGCGTACAGCGGCTCGATCCGCACGCCGTGCTCGGCCAGCCCGGCGCGCAGCTCCCGCGGCGGGCGCGGCACGCTCCCGACGGCGACCAGGCTCGCCAGCAGCGGCCCGCCGCCCGCGGCCCGGCCGGTCCACTCGTGGATCTGCCCGGCGGAGACCCACTCGTAGGCCGCCATGTCCAGCGCGCGATCGCGCAGCGCCGTCAGCAGCCGGCCCAGCCGGTGCGCCGGATCGACCTGGACGGACATCGGCAGGCAGTTGCGCATCGGCGCGGGCAGCCGCTCGACGGCCTCCAGGGCGATGCCGCGCCCCGAAACGGTGACGCCGAATCCGACCTGCGCGGGGCCGCTACGGCCCGCGCCGCGGTACAGCAGCAGCGCCCAGACCGCCTGCAGCGCACTGGAATCGGGGACCGCCAGGGCCGCGGCCCAGCGGTGGAGCCGCTCGGCCTCCTGGGCCGACAGGCGCGCCTCGGCGCGGCCGCAGCCGCTCTCCAGGGTGTCCGGGCCGGGCACGGCGGGCAGCACGGCGGGCGCGCCCTCGGGTACCGTCCGGGTCCAGAAGTCCCGTGCCGGGCCCGGGTCCTGGTGCTCCAGCCAGCCCGCCCAGTCGCGGATGTCGGGCCGCCGCTCCCCTCCGGGGAGCGCGCCGCCGGCCAGGTAGGCCCGGTAGAACTCGTCCAGGAGGACGAACACGCTCCAGTCGTCGAGCAGTGCGTGGTGGAAGGTGAGCAGCACGCGCGTGGCGGGCGCGGCGGACGCCGGGTCGTCGACCAGGGTGACCCGCAGCGGTCCGGGGCCGCGCAGGTCGAAGCCGCGCAGCCGGTCGCGTTCCACCAGCTCGTCCCAGTCCACGCCGCCGGCCCGGTGGCGTACGACTTCGGCGGCGGCCCGGTCGTGCAGGACCACGCGCGGCCACGGCTCCCAGTCGACGGCGGCGCGCAGCACCGTCTCCCGGTCAGTGACGGACTGCCAGGCCGCGGTGAACCGCTCGGTGTCCAGCGGTCCGCACCAGCGCCAGGACAGCTGCTCGACGTGGCGGCCGGTGCCGCGGTGCTCCAGTGAGTCCAGCAGCAGGTCGTGCTGCCACCAGGTCAGCGGCAGGGCGGAGTCCGCCTGGCGGCCGCCTCGTCCCCGGCCCTTGCGCGGGCGGCTCTGCCTGGCCATGCGGTCGCCCTCCTCCGGTCCAGCTCATCCCGTACGGGGCCCGGAACGCCGGAGGACCCGGGGAGCGGGGCGCCCGAGGGCGCGGTACTCCCGGGCCCACCGTGGAGCAACCCGCTGCCGGGGACCTGTCGGTGCGCTGACGCGGCTCGAAGTCCGCCACAGAACGCCTCAAGGCCCGGACCCGGGCCCAGGTCAGCTCGCGCTCTGGTTCATGGCCGACAGGAACCCCTGGTCGAGCATGGTCCCCACCGACGTGTCGTTCGCGGTGGACAGCCCCGCGTCGTGGCAGGCCGTGCTCAGCAGGTAGCGGCCCATCACCGGGTGCGTGGCGAAGCCCCACTCACCCCGGGTCGCCGCGCTGCCGTCCGGGGCGTGCAGCCGTGCGCCCCTCGAGCCGGACTCCTGGAAGCCGAACTCCTTGAAGCCCAGCCGCAGTCCCTGCCCGAGCGCCTTGCTGTAGGCCTCCTTGAGGGTCCACAGCTTCAGCGCGTACGGGACCCGCTCCGCCTCCGGCAACCCGGCGATCTCCGTCATCTCCGCCGGGGTCAGGATCTGCGCCTCCAGCAGTTCCAGCCGTACGTTGCGGTTGGCCGGCTCCACGTCCACCCCGATCCGGCCCGTGCGGCTCAGCCCGACGGCCATCAGGTCGCCGGTGTGGGACAGGCTCAGCTCGATCTGGTCGAAGCCGCGCAGATAGGGGCGCCCGCCCAGCCGGTAGGCGAGGTCGAGGTACTCCGGCGGGATGCCGAGCGCCGCCGCCGCCGTGTACTTGATGAGCAGCCGGGCGGCCGCGAAGCGGTAGCGCACGGTGGCGTCGGTGGTACGCCGGTAGCGGTCCCAGTCCGGCCCGAGCAGTTCGCGCAGCCGGGGTGTGGTCAGCACGCTGGGCAGCCATTCGCTCCAGGTCGTGTGGACCACCGCGTTGCCGAGCCCGGTCAGGTTCTCCTTCACCCCGTGCCACGGACCGTGCGGCCGCGGCACACGAAGGGGGGCGGCGCATCTCACCTGGTCCATCGTCGTCTCCTGCGTGTAGTGCCGTCCGTCCCGGTCCCGCGGGGCGGACGGCGATCTGGCCGGGGCGTTCGTCCACCGCCCCGACACCTCTGCGGTGCCGTGACCGGAAGGCGGGCGGGCCACGGCCCGTCGTCACGTTCCCGTCGTCGCCCGAAGGGCCGCAGGGCAGGCGGGAAGGTGACGAGGGGCCCTGGGTCACCGCACGCCTCAGCCCGCCAGCGCGGTCCCGTACAGGTCGAGGCTGCGCCCTTCCCGGCACCGCCCCAGCACCTCACCGAGCACCGAGCCCACCACGCCGTCGGGGAGGTCCGGCACCACGGCCCCCAGCCGCCGTGCGATCCGGCTCAGCGCGAGCACGGCCCAGGCGGGCTCCTCCAGGAACGATCCGCTCCCGGCCTGCCCCTCCCACACGCCGAGCACGGCCGCCGCCGCGAGCACCAGTGCGTAGCGGTCGGCGAGCGCGCAGGCCTGCGCGTCGAATCCGGTGCCGCCGACCGGCGCGCTCAACGCGGCGCACCGCGCCCTGAGCACCCGCAGCTCCGCCACGAACGTCTGCGAGAGTCCCGCCAGCACCGCGTGCGGCGACCCGTCGGCGTACCCGGAGCGCCCCCTCGCGAGCCGGGTCGCCGCGCCGACCAGGGTCGCCGTCAGCAGGTCGTCCGTACCGGAGTGCGCGAGGCGCCGGTGGTCGAACGGGGGCAACGGAGCCCCCGGTTGGAAGAGTCCCGCCGGCGGCTCCGGTGTACGGAACCACGCCGTGCGCGCCAGCGCCGGCAACTGCGGCACCAGCACCGCCTGGCACACGGCCGTCCCCGCGTGTCCGAGACCGGCCACCGGCAGGTCCCGTACGAGCTTCTGGAAGCCGCCGTACAGCGGCCCGCGGTCGTACCCGCGGGCGCCGAGCACGGTCGCCAGCTCCTCCAGGTCCTCACGCAGCAGGTCGGGC
This sequence comes from Streptomyces sp. NBC_01244, assembly GCF_035987325.1. Taxonomy (NCBI): domain Bacteria; kingdom Bacillati; phylum Actinomycetota; class Actinomycetes; order Kitasatosporales; family Streptomycetaceae; genus Streptomyces; species Streptomyces sp. NBC_01244. The sequence continues at coordinate 111,317 of NZ_CP108489.1, read as the reverse complement.
ATCGTGTACTTGACCGCGGCGGCCAGCAGGTACGCGTCCTCCGGCAGCAGGCTCATCGCCCGCAGCCCGGTGACGGCCATGCTGTCGCAGGCCAGCAGGTCCGCGAAGACCCCGGCGAGCACCTTCTGCCAGCGGCGGGCGGGCAGTCCGTCGGGCCGGTTCTCCACGGCCGCGCGCACGGCCTGGCGCAGCACGCTGTCCACGCCGGCCAGCACCACGCCCGGAATCAGGCAGTGGCTGATCTGGAAGCTGCGCAGCGCCAGCGACACCCCTTCGCCGACCTCGCCGACCAGCGCCTCGGGCTCCGCGGCCACATCGGCGAACTCGAGTCCGGAGAAGTGCGCGCCGCGCATGCCCGGCATCTCGACCCTGCCCAGCCTGCGCACCTCGCCGGAGGCGGGCGGCTCGGGGCCGAGCAGCAGCACGGAGTGGCTGCGCGGTCCGTCCTCGCGCGCGGTGCGCGCGTACATGACGAAGGCCTCGGCCCGGTGGGCGTTGATGACCACGTCCTTGTGCCCGTTGAGCACCCAGCCGCCGTCCGGACGGGGCCTCGCCTCGACCTCGTTGCGCAGGATCGCGTTGGCGTGCGCCACCTCGCGGTGCACGATCGTGACCCGGCCCCCGTTGAGGAGGTGCGCGGCCAGCGCCCGGCGCTGCGGTTCGTCCCCCGCGGTCCACACCGCGCAGGCGGCGAAGAGCGAGGTGATGCCGAATCCGTATCCGAGCGCGAGATCGCGGCGGAACAACGGGCGCAGTACCCGCGTGAGTTCCTCCAGGTCGGTGAGCCGGCCGCCGAGGTCGTACGGGACGAACTCGGCGCCCAGACCCGCCTCGGCGAGGAGCGCCTCGGTGGCCGCCGGCAGCTCCCGGGCCTCGTCGGCGCGCAGCAGCGCCAGGTATCCGTGCGGGTTGTCCGGGTCGAGGGGGTCCCCGAGGGCCGCCTCCAGCCGGGCGGCGCGCTCGGACGCGGCGGGCGCCGCCTCACTTCTGTCCCGTACGGGGGCGTGGGTTTCCCGTACGGGGGCCGTGGTGTCCTGGACCGCGGTCACAGGACGCGAACCGAGTCGATGGCGTACTGCGCGGCGTGGCGCAGTACGGACAGGCCTGCCTGGCCCATCGCCTCGCGCAGGTGCCGGCCGGCGGCCACCGCGTCGGTGCCCTCGCCCAGCACGCTCTCGATGTTCTCCTCGCACAGCAGCACGTTGTGCCGGGCCGTCAGGATCACCCCGGACTCGTCGGGCTCGACCGACCACTCGCCGGTGTGCGCGGTCAGCAGGGGCGAGGTCAGGGTCTGCTTGTAGCAGATGCGCTGGGCGCCCGGGAAACAGATGCGGACCGATTCGGTGCTGTGGGAGCTGCCGTTGAGGGACAGGCTGCCCATGGACATCACCTGCACGCCCGGCTCGTTCTCGACCAGCTCGAGCCGGTTGACGTGCGGGAGTTCGGCGGGCCAGTCCCGCGCCCGGTACAGGAAGTCGAACACCAGCTCGCTGGGGGCGTTGACCCGTACGGTGTCCTCGAAGGACCACACCAGGTCGTCCAGTCGCGTCCAGCGCTCGGCGAGTTCGGCCAGCCGGTCCAGCTGGGCGCGGCTGTTCTCGAGGGTGACCCGCTCGACCCAGGCCACGTCCGCCGGAACGTCCCCGGCGACGGTGAAGGAGTGCTCCAGGGTCACCTTGGCGGCGTGGTCACCCAGCGGGACCACCGTCCACACGCCGCTCATGGACTGCGTGGGCGCGGCGGGCAGGTCGTGGGTGAACTCCACGCGCAGCCGCTCCACGTCCAGGTGCCGGCTGGTCACCCAGGACTTGACGGTCCCGCCCGCGGTGACCCACATCTGCAGCCGTTCCCGCGTCCCGTCGAAGTCGAGCTGCTCGACGTGGACACAGGGCTGGAAGAATAACGGCCACCGGGTGGCGTCCGCGATCAGCCCGTACATCACTCCGGCCGGGGCCGCCGCGATCACTTCGTGGACCGTGCGGTGCACACGCGCATCCGACATCTTCCACACCCTCCTCATTGGTACGCCGGCCGGCTCCGACCGGCGGCGTCCGGGCTGCGGCGCCGCCGTACCCGCGGGGCTTCGACCCCCGCCCGGCACGGTGCCACCACTGCGCCGGTGACCCTCGCACCGGCCCGTCCGCCTGCCGCTGGGGGCCGCCGACAGACGTTGTCGTGCGGCCCTGGGCTGACGGCCGTGCCCACGACACTGTCCGGAACCGCTCGCAGACCGCACGGGCTTGACTGGAGCGCGGCTCCAGCGACCCGCTGCGTCCGCCTCGATCCGAAGGCCCGGCCTCCCCTTTTGGATCTGTGCCCGCTTCGCGCGAGGGTCCGGCCCCCTCCGCTCGAGCCGCCCTCGAGCCGGCCACCGAGACCCTCCGGGCGGAAGGTCGGGCGGGGTGCCTCCCTCACGGACGACGCCTCCGGCGTCAAGGGGCATCCTGTGGACCTCCGCCGCACCGCGCCGGGGCATGCAGCCGGGATCCACCCGTGCTCCGGCCGTCCGCGCCGGCTTCTCGACCACGGGGGCGGATCGTGACCGCACACCCCGCCCACCCGCCGGCCGCCCGCCGGTGGCCGATGGCCGATGGCCGATGGCCGATGGCCGATGGCCGAACGTCCTGGAGGCGATATGCGCGCCCTGCCCCCTTACACGTTCGTGCGCGCCGTGTGGGACGGGCTGATCGTCCTCGGACTGCTGGGCACCGTGGGACGGAGCGGCAGGGACGGCTGCCCGGTCCCCGGCCCGGTGTGGGACGCGCCCCCGCCGGGGCACCCGGACCGGATGCGGCCCGATCTGCCGCTGACCCCGCTCGAGCACCGGCTGCGGCGCGAGCTGAACCGGTCCGCCGGTGCGGACGGACCGGCGTAGGGCCCGTCGTCACAGTCCGGTCGTCACATTCCCGTCGTCACACTGCCGTCGTCGCCCGAAGGGCGGCGGCGTACCGGCGCGGGGTCCCGGCCCCGTCCGCGGTTCGGCGGGCCGGCCGGCCGGCCGGCTCAGGCATCGACCGCCCGCAGCACCGCGGCCGAGTTGAACCCGCCCCACCCGCGCGCCAGCACCAGTACGGTCCGCAGCCCGGGCAGCTCCCGCGCCGCGCCCGTCACCAGATCCAGCGGGCAGTCCGCGGCGATCCGCAGCGTCCCGGTGGTCGGGGGCACCACCTTGTCGCGCAGCGCGAGCGCCGCCGCCGCCAGGTCCAGCGAGGAACCCCCGGCGCCCAGCCGGCCCGTCATCGACTTGGGCGCGGTCACCGGCACCCCGTACGGCCCGAACAGCGCGGCCAGCGCCTCGGCCTCGGCCCGGTCGGCGGCCCGCTCCCCGGCCCCGTCGGCGAACACCACGTCCACCTGGTCCGGGCTCACCCGGGCATCGGCCAGCGCGAGTTCGGCCGCCTCCTTGAGCCGCTCCTCCCCGGGCCCGCCGTCGAAGGTCGCCGCGCATCCGGCCACCACGGCGTACCCGCCGACGCCGCGCGCGGCGGCGGCCTCCGCGTCCTCCAGCACCAGCAGCGCGCCGCCCTCACCGACGACGTGGCCGCAGGCCTCCGCGTCGAAGGGACGGTAGGCCCGCGCCGGATCGGGGTCGGTGCTCAGCCGGCCGTCCGCCAGGTGCGCGGCCCAGCCCCAGGGGCACAGCACCGAGTCGACGCCTCCCGTCACCATGAGGCCCACGCCTTTGCGGATCTCGCGCCGGGCGCGGGCGAGCGTGTCGATCCCGCCCGCCTGCTCGGTGACCACCGTGGAGGCGGGGCCGCGCAGCACGTGCCGGATGGAGATCTCGGCGGTTCCCGCCGCGTGGAACCAGGCGAAGGACTGGTACGCGCTGACGTGCCGGGCACCCTTGCCCCACAGCGCCTCCAGCCCGCGCTGGCCGAACTCGGTGCCGCCCGCGGAGCTGGCCGTCATCACGCCCGCCCGGTGGCCGGGCAGCGCGGCCGGGTCGGCGCCCGAGTCCTCCAGGGCCTCCTTGGCCGCGACCAGGCTCAGGCGGGTGACCCGGTCGGTGGAGGGGAGCAGGCGGCTGGGGATGTGATCCTCGTCGACGAAGCCGGGGATCTCGCCCGCGATCCGCACGGGGTAGCCGGAGGCGTCGAAGCGGGTGATCGGGCCGATGCCGCTGCGGCCCTCCAGCATGGCGCTCCACCAGGCCTCGGTACCCAGCCCGTTGGGCGCGGCCACGCCGATGCCGGTGACCAGCGCCCGGGGCGCGGGCAGGCCGCGCACGCCCCGACCCGCGCCGTTGCCGCTCATGCCGTTGCCGCCGCTCATGCCGTCTCCCGCAGCCGGGGCCGGGTCAGCACGGTGGCGGCGTGAAAGCCGCCGAAGCCGCTGGCGACGCTGAGCACCGTACTGGTGCGCTGCTCGCGGGCGAACAGCGGTGTGTAGTCCAGGTCGCAGGTCGGGTCGGGCTCGTGCAGGTTGGCGGTCGGCGGGACCGTACTGTGCTCGATGGCCAGCACGCTGGCCGCCACGTCCAGGGCCCCGGCGGCGCCGAGCGCGTGTCCGATCATCGATTTGATGGAGCTGACCGGGACGCGCCGGGCGTGGTCGCCCAGTCCCTGCTTGAAGGCGTGCGTCTCGTGCCGGTCGTTCTGCAGGGTGCCGGCCCCGTGCGCGTTGATGTAGTCCACGTCGACCGGGTTCAGCCGCGCCTCGTCGAGGGCCGCCCGGATGGCGTCGGCCATTTCCTGGCCGCCCGGCCGCAGCCCCGTCATGTGGTGCGCACTGCTGTACGAGGCGAAGCCGGACAGCTCGGCGTACGCGTGGGCGCCCCGGCGGCGCGCGTGCTCCAGCTCCTCCAGGATCACCACGGCCGCGCCCTCGCCGAGCACGAAGCCGTCGCGGGTGCGGTCGAAGGGGCGCGAGGCGGTGGCGGGGTCCTCGTTGCGGGGGCTGGTGAGGCGGATGCGGTCGAAGCAGGCCATGGCGATGGGGGAGATCGGCGCCTCCGCCCCGCCCGCGATCATCACGTCGGCGCTGCCCTCGCGGATCAGCTCGGCGGCGTGCCCGATCGCGTCCAGGCCCGAGGTGCAGCCGCTGGAGATCAGGCTGACCGGGCCCTGAGCCCCGCTGTCCCGGGCCACGGCGGCCGCCAGCGAGCTGGGCACGAAGTAGTCGTAGAGGCACTCGGCGGCCCGGGAGTGGTCGACGGTCCAGGTGCTGCCGAAGTCGCTCAACAGCGCGTACTGGGTGGCGAGCCCGGTGGTGCAGCCTGCCGCGTTGCCGAGGCTGACCCCGGTGCGCAGCCGGTTCCCTGCGGCCAGTACGGAGTGCAGGCCGCTGTCGGCCACCGCCTCGCGGGCGCTGACCAGCGCGAACTGGGCGGCCCGGTCCAGGCGTTCGGTGTCGGCGAGGGTGAAGCCGTGCGCGGCGGGATCGAAGTCGACCTCGGCGGCGACCCGCGAGCGGTAGCTGGCGGCGTCGAAGAGGGTGACGCCCCGGGTGGCGGTACGGCCCGAGGTCAGCAGGGCCCAGAAGTTGGCGGTGCCGACGGCTCCGGGGGCCACCACGCCGACCCCCGTGATGACCACGCGCTTCACCGCACACCCCCCGCGCCGGCGCTGGCGCTCGCCGCCGCCTCGTACTCGCGGCAGGCCTCGCCGACCAGGGCCGGCAGCACGTCCCCGCCCGCGAAGAAGTGGTCGCCGCCGACGGTGCGTACGGTGATCGGCCCGGTGGTCCACTGCCGCCACTCCTCGAGGGCGGCGGGCACGGCGAGCGGATCGTCACTGCCCGCGAAGACGAGCAGGGGCAGGTCCACGGATCCCCCGGTGACGGGGTCCAGGGCCGCCTGGCGCAGTGCTCGGGCCAGGCGCAGGTCGTCGCGCAGGACGGGCAGCACGCTGCGGTGCCACAGTCCGCCGGGGTGGGCGGCGGCTCCCTTGGGCAGCGAGCCGAGGTCGCCCAGGAGGGGCAGCAGCAGCTCGTCGGGGTGTTCCGCCGCGGCCACCAGGGCGGCGCTGGCGTGCGGCGGCAGGCAGGCGCCCACCGCGAGGAACAGCGGCGCCGGCACCCCGGCGTCCGCGAGCGCCCGGGTGAGCGTGTACGCCACCAGGGCGCCCAGGCTGTGGCCGTACAGCGCGTACGGTCCGGACCGGGCCGCCTCCAGCAGTGGGGGCAGCAGGTCCGCCAGGAGGTCTGCGCGCTCGGTGACGCGCGGCTCGCGCCGCCGGCCGTCACGGCCCGGCAGCACCAGCGCCGCGACGTCCACTCCCGGTCCGGCCGCGACGGGCCAGCGACGGTAGCTGGCCACCCCCGCGCCCGCGTGGGCAAGGCAGTGGAGCCGTACCCGCCGCCCCACCGCCCCCTCTACCGCCGTCAGCGAAGCCATCGGTCGCCCTCCTCCGGGAAGCTGTGCGGGGCACGTTCGTCGTTCGGCGCCGCCGCGGCCCGAGCGTCACCCGTGTGCCTTGAGTGGTACTCGATTCAGGCTGCGTACAGATCGAAGGTCGAGCTGCGCCGCGGCCCGCAGGCCACGTCCAGACGCGGGTCGACGGCGAGCATCGCCTGGTGCAGCCGCTGGAGTTGCGGCGAGGGCTCCACGCCGAGCTCGTCGATCAGCCGCTGGCGCATCCGGCGGTAGACGTCGAGCGCGGAGGCCTGCCGGCCCGACCGGTAGAGCGCGACCATCGCCTGCGAGTGCAGCCCCTCGTGCTGGGGGTGGCGGGCGATCAGGTCGGTGAGTTCGGCGATGAGTTCGATGTGCCGGCCCAGCCTCAGGTCGGCGTCGATGCGGCGCTCGCGGGCCACCAGCCGGCTCTCCTCCAGCCGCATCACCTCGATGTCGAGGATCGGTCCGACGCGCACGTCCACCAGCGCGGGCCCCTCCCACAGGTCCAGTGCGGCGCGCAGACATTTGGCCAACCGGTCGTCCTCGCCGTCCTCGAACGCCTGCTGTCCTTCCGCCACCAGGCGCTCGTACGTGCGCACGTCGACCGCTTCGGGCGGGACCTGGAGCAGGTAGCCGCCGTACCGGGTGGCGAGCACGTCCTTGGCCGAGCCGGGCGCGTCCGGGCCCATGGCGGTGCCCAGTCTGCGACGCAGCTGGAGGATGTAGGTCTGAAGCGTGGTCAGCGCGCTCTGCGGCAGGTGGGTGCCCCAGATCTCTTCCATCAGGGTGGGCACGGGCACCACCCTGCCCGGGTAGAGCGCGAGCAGCGCCAGGATCTGGCGCGGCTTGCCCGCAGTCGGGACGACCGATATACCGTTGACTTCGACATTCAACGGACCCAGGACCTTGATCTTCATGATTCCCCTCCGCGCCTTGCCGGCCGACGTCGGCAACAAGCCGGTGTTCGAGTTTTTCGATACTGTCGCCTTCTGGCCCTTCTTGTCTTTGCCGTCGACGGCGGACGAGGGGCACCATATCCTTCCCCGACCGTGTCCTATGCAGGAATTGAGTGCGTCTTGAGCGCTCTTCCAATACAGCGGCCGCCGGCCCTGCGCACAGGCGGCCGGCATCGCACCGACAATGCCTCGTCACCACCGACGACGTGTCGCGTAAAGGTCCATATCGCCCGACCGAGTTCTCTTTCGGCGCTCTAGGCGGCGCTGCTAGGTTTCCGGCCATGGCAACGGATTCGACGGAGCGCAGCGCCGACCCGCTCACCCGCGGGTTGCTGAACCGAATCGCCCGGGACCAGGCCGCGGGCCCGCCCGGACTGCAGGGCCTGCCCGATCCGACGGTCATGCTGCGGCTGTTGAGCGCCTGGCACCGGCGCGGCGTGCAGGTGGGCTTTCCGGACCTGAGCGGCGACCAGCCGTGAACCGGCGAGGCACCTGAATCCCCCTCGAGGAATACTCCACGAATCCCCGTGTACGGCCGATGAATCCTCCACCGGTACCGGGAAGCGCCTAGGATCTGATAAGGAAGGAAGGATCCGCGGCCATTTCCGAGTGAATGCCGAGTACGGATCTGCGGCCGCGTACGTGCCGGCTCTCCCCGTGCGAGGATGAGATGGAGTTTCGGATCCTGGGTCCCGTCCAGGTCTTGGGCGAGCGCGCCGATATGTTGATCACACCGGCCGGCGCCAAGCAGCGCGCCCTTTTGGGGACGCTCGCCGTGAAGGCCGGCCAGGTCGTTTCCGCGGACCGGCTCGTCGACGAATTGTGGGGCGAACATCCGCCCGCCAACGCCGCCAATGCCCTCCAGACCCATATCGCCCGGCTGCGCCGGCTGCTGCCCGTCCCCGCACCCGGTTCCGGTTCCGGTCCTGGTTCCGGCGGGAGCCACCACGAGTGGCTGGTGACCCGCCCGCCGGGCTACGTCCTGTGCCTGGGCCGGGCCGGCACCGACGCCCAGCGCTTCCACCACCTCACAGCCCGGGGCCGCTCGCTGGCCGCCACCGACCCGGCCCGTTCGGCCGGGGTCCTGCGCGAGGCGCTGGCGCTGTGGCGCGGCCCCGCCCTGGAGGGCGCGGGCCGCGGCACCATCTGCTCGACCGAGGCATCGCTGCTGGAGGAGAGCCGGCTGATCACCCTGGAGACGCTGTACGACGCCTGCCTGCGGGCCGGCGGGGCCGGGGAGGTCGCCGGCGAGCTGGCGGAGCTGACGGCCTCTCACCCGCTGCGCGAACGCTTCTACGAGCTGCTCATAACCGCGCTGTTCCAGGGCGGGCGCCAGGCCGAGGCGCTGGGCGTCTACGACCGGGCGCGACGCCGGCTCGCGCAGGACCTCGGAGTGGAGCCGGGGCCCGTACTGCGCGGGCACATGGAGTCGATCCGCCACCGGCAGGACCCGGCACCCCTGGAGGCCGGAGGAACGGAAGGGGCGGCGGGCATGCACCCGCTGCGTGCCGAGGTGGCCCGGCTGCGCCACCAGGTCGAGGTCCTGAGCCGGCAGCAGCGGGAACTGACCGACCGCTTCGAGCGGCTGGCCGCGGACCGTGCGGCGAGCCGCTGACGGCCCCTCCGGCGCCCCGTACACACCACTGAAGCCCTTCTCCCCGACCCTCGGACGAGGGCCCTGGAGAAGGGCTTCAGTGGTCGCGGCGCCGGCTGCCGCGGGGCCCGGGCGGTCAGGTCGTCCGCGCCACGAGCCGCCCGCCGCCGGATCCCGCCGGAGCGGTCGCCGGGAGAGGCGCCTTGGGCGGGGCCGCGCTCTCGGGGTGCGCCACCAGGATGGAGCGCTGCAGCCTGCTCAACGCGGCCGAGGGCTCGAGGCCCAGCTCGGAGACGAGCGTGGCGCGCAGCCGCTGGTAGACGTTGAGCGCCTCGCCGCGTCGGCCCGAGCGGTGCAGCGCGAGCATGAACTGACCGTGCAGGCTTTCGTGCAGGCGGTACTGCTTGACCAGGACGGTCAGCTCCGACAGCAGCTCGCGGTGGCGGCCCAGGCGCAGATCCGCCTCGATGCGCTGGTCGAGCGCGCACAGGCGCAGCTCCTCCAGACGCCTGACCTCCGTCTCGATGCGGCTTCCGGCCTGTACGTCGGTGAGCGCGGGCCCGGTCCACAGCGAGAGCGCGTCCGCCAGCCGGCGTGCCGCGCCCTGGTAGTCGTCGGCGTCCATCGCCCGGTAGCCGGCACCGGCCCTGCGCTCGAACTCCCGGTAGTCGACGCTTCCGCCACGGGTCTCCAGGCGGTAGCCGCCGGGGAGGGTGGCCAGGATGTCCTTCGGAGTGCAGCGCTCGTTCTCGCCGTACGCCAGTGCCACGCTGATGAGCTCACGCAGTTGCAGGACGTACGTCTGCAACGTGGTGCGCGCACTGCGCGGCGGGTTCTTCTCCCACAACTCCTCGATCAGGGTGGCCACGGAGACCACCTGGTCGGCGTGGAGCGCGAGCAGGGACAGAACCTGTCGCGGCTTGGGTGCCGTCGGCGTGATCGACACCCCGTTCTCATGAACAGACAGCGCACCAAGCACTTCGATGTCCACGTTCTCCCCAAATGTAGCCTGGAGGCCGGTTCGCGGCCTGCGCGTTTTTTTTCCGCGTTTCCCGCTGCCGGGGCCCGGGTGCACAGACAACCGGACCCCTTGATAACAAAACAGCGCAGTCGGTTTGTCAATCCCAGACGCCCATCTAGAGGGTCCGACCGTCTATTTTCAGCCACTCTTTGGCTTCACGACCACCCCAGCCGCTCCGTCCGGACGCCAATTGCCCCCTGCCCAAAGCGAGTCGGCGCACCGATCCACCCGAACACCGGGGAACGAGGGTCGCGGCGAGATGACCGAAACCGCACCCGGCCGGCGCACGCAAACGGCCCCGGCCTCCTCGCGAAGACGCGAGGAGGCCGGGGCCGCCTGCCGTACCTGCCCTTAGCTGCTCTCACCTGCAGAAATGCGGTGCATGGGCAGCCGGGGCCAAGATTTCACTATGCGAATAAAAACAGACCACCCGGTCTCTCCTAGTCGCCGAATGATCCTTCCGGTTCCAAGGCCGCGAGGCGGTCCCCTGCCGCCAGCGCAGGCAGCAGCAGCTCCCAGAACCGGGCGATCGTGTGCGGCGCGAGCCAGACCTGCTCCCGGGAGCCGAGCACTTCGAAGCCCGCGGTCGCGGCCACCACCGCTATCACGGCGTCCTCCGGCGCCACTCCCGGCCGCAGCTCCCCCGCCTTCTCGGCCTCCGCCACGGCCTCCTCGACCCAGCGCCGCCAGTGCTCACGCAGGCCGTCCGGCGTGCCGCGGGCCGCGTCGCCGCACAGCCCGAACCCCGCCCGCAGCACCACGTCCCCGCGCAGCCCCAGGGCGAGCCCGTGGGTCGCGTCGACCAGGTACTGGAGCCGGCCGGCCCCCTCCCGCGACGCCACCCCGGCGATGATCCGCAACCGGTCCAGCGCAGCGCTCTCCACGGCCTCGGCCAGGGCGGCCTTGCTGGCGAAGTGGAAGTGCAGTGCTCCGCTGCTCACCCCGGCCTGTGAGCTGATCATGGCGAGGGACGCCACCGTGAAGCCCTCGCGGTCGAAGATCTCGGCCGCGGACCTGATCAGGCTCTCCCGCGTACGCACCGCACGTTGCTGCTTGGCCATCGATTGCTCCGTTACTGCGGGGGATTTCCGTGTTTGCGGGAGGGCAGGTCCGCGTGTTTGCTGCGGAGCATCGCCAGCGAGCTGATGAGGACCTCGCGGGTCTGGGCCGGGTCGATGACGTCGTCGACGAGGCCGCGCTCGGCCGCGTAGTACGGGTGCATCAGCTCGGCCTTGTACTCCTTGACCATCCGCTCGCGCATGGCCTCGGGGTCCTCGGCGTCGGCGATCTGTCTGCGGAAGATGACGTTGGCCGCGCCCTCGGCGCCCATCACCGCGATCTCGTTGGTGGGCCAGGCGTAGGTGAGGTCGGCGCCGATGGACTGGGAGTCCATGACGATGTACGCGCCGCCGTAGGCCTTGCGCAGGATCAGCGAGATCCGCGGAACGGTCGCGTTGCAGTACGCGTACAGCAGCTTCGCGCCGTGGCGGATGATCCCGCCGTGCTCCTGGTCGACACCCGGCAAGAAGCCCGGCACGTCCAGCAACGTGATGATCGGGATGTTGAAGGCGTCGCACATCTGGACGAAGCGCGCCGCCTTCTCCGAGGCCTCGATGTCGAGCACGCCGGCCAGCGACTGCGGCTGATTGGCCACCAGGGCGACCACCTGGCCGCCCAGCCGTCCCAGGGCACAGATGATGTTGCGCGCCCAGCGCTCGTGGACCTCCAGGTAGTCGCCGTCGTCGACGAGCTCCTCGATCACCTTGGCCATGTCGTACGGGCGGTTGCCATCGGCCGGAACCAGGTCCAGCAGCACCTCGGTGCGCCGGGTCTGGGGATCCGTGCACGGCACGCACGGCGGGTACTCGCGGTTGTTCTGCGGAAGCATGGAGAGCAGGTAGCGGACCTCGGCGATGCAGGTCTCCTCGTCGTCGTACGCGAAGTGCGCCACGCCCGAGGTGCCGGCGTGCACGTCCGCGCCGCCGAGGCCGTTCTGGGTGATCTCCTCACCGGTCACCGCACGGACCACGTCCGGACCGGTGATGAACATCTGCGAGGTCTCCCGGACCATGAACACGAAGTCCGTCAACGCCGGCGAGTACGCCGCGCCGCCCGCGCACGGCCCCAGCATCACCGAGATCTGCGGGATGACACCCGAAGCCTTCGTATTGCGCTGGAAGATCCCGCCGTACCCGGCCAGCGCCGAGACACCCTCCTGGATACGAGCGCCCGCACCGTCGTTGAGGGAGACCAGCGGGGCACCCGCCGAGATGGCCATGTCCATGATCTTGTGGATCTTCGTCGCGTGAGCCTCACCCAGCGCCCCGCCGAAAATCCGGAAATCGTGCGCGTACACGAAGACCGTACGGCCCTCGACCGTGCCCCACCCGGTGATGACACCATCGGTGTACGGGCGCTTGTCCTCCAGGCCGAAACCGGTCGCCCGGTGCCGGCGCAGCTGCTCGACCTCGCTGAACGAGCCCTCGTCGAGCAGCAACGCGATCCGCTCACGCGCGGTCAGCTTGCCCTTGGCATGCTGCGCCTCGGTCGCCCTTTCGCTCGGTCCGGCGAGCGCCTGCGCACGGACCGCATGCAGTTCGGCCACACGCCCGTAAGCGTCCGCCGTCTCCGCAGAGGCCCGAGGAATGTCATTCACAACGGTCACGACACGTCCCTCCCAGGGTGCGGCCCGATCGACGATCCCATCGTAACAAACCGCCTTAGCGGTTTCTGTAACGAGAGTATGGCGGGCACACGAGATCAGCCATGGATAGATGCCTATCGCCGGCGCTACCGCCAGTGATAAGGAGAGCGATAGGCGGCGCCGGAGCGCTCGCGTCGCCACAGGGGAGCATCGGGCGACTCCTCGTCGCCCACCTCGTCCCGCTGCGCCAGTACCGAGCACAACACGACGGTGAGCGCGGCCAGCTCTTCCTCGCTGGCCGACCCGCGCTCGATCCGCAGCGCGAGCTTCCCGGTGTCCGACTCGACCATTGCCCCTCCTCAGGTCTCGGGCCACCGTCGGACACCCGGCTCAAGGACCGCTCTCGCCTCGCTCGAGACGGGCTCAGGATCGGGTTCGATGTGATCGGCGCCGCCGGGAAGGACCCGCCGTGTCGAAGGCCTCGACTTGGTCCTGACCGGGGTCTCGCCCGTTGCGCGCCGCAAGTTCCCGCGAGACCCTGAGGCAGTTAACAGACCGCATCGCGGGTTTTTTGGGAGACGGTCGGCCGGAAACGGAGCGCGGGTCCCCGGCGGGTACGCGCCCGGGCCGTGGCGGGCCGGCGGTAGGTACGTCGAGCGTCTGCTGCTCGATCCTCGAGTGTCCATGGACGCCCGGCGGCACCGGCCGGAGCCGTCGGCCTGCGCTCCGCGTTCGCGGAACTGCCGCCGGTGCAGATGAGATGCGAGCTGTTCGGAGTCGATCGGGGCGCCGGGCGGGACGCGCCGTCGGCCGCGCCGCCCTCCGTGTTCAGCTCGAAGGCCGGCGCACGTACGGGAGGGCCGGGTCCCGGCCCGGGGGTCAGAGCGCGAAGCTGGTGCCCGCCGCGGGAACCACCAGGCGCTCGGCCGAGCCCGCCTTCTCGAAGGCTGCGCTGACGGTCTCCTGCCCCTCCGTGAAGTGCTGCCAGCCGTCTTGGTGGACCGCGAGCACCTTGCGGGCGCCCAGCAGCTCGGCCACCTCCACCGCCTGCTCGGAGGTCAGCGAGAGCAGCGTCGGGCCGAACGGGGCGAGCTGCGCCGCGCCCACGTGCAGCACCGCCAGGTCGACGCCGGCCCCGCCGAGGCGCTCCGCGAGGGCCCGCACCGGCTCCAGGGAGACGTTGTCGCCGCTGACGTACACCGTCGGCAGGCCCTCACCGCCGAGCAGGAAGCCGGTGACGGCGCCGAGCATCGGCTCGGTCCCGGCCGGACCGTGCTGCGCCGGGACCGCGGTGACCACGAGCCGGCCCCCGTCCGGGCGCTCCAGTACGTGCTCGGCCCACGGCGCCAGCCCCGTACCGCCGACGCGCTCGGCGGACTGCTCGGTGGTGAGGACCAGCGCGACCTCCTCGAGGAAGGCGCGCCCGGCCCCGTCGAGGTTGTCGGGGTGCTGGTCGTGCGACAGCAGGACGGCCGCCACCGGGCCCAGCCGGTCGGTGGTGAGCGCCGGGCCGGCGAGCTTGTGCAGGGCGACCGGGCCCAACGCGTAGGAGGAACCGGCGGTGTCGAAGGTCGGGTCCGTCACGAACCGCAGCCCGCCGAGGTCGATGACCACGGTGGGGCCGCCCACCGTGGTGACGGCGAGCTGTGCGGCGGTGTTCTCCGTCATGGAACTGCTCCTTGAAAGATGGGACTCGACCGGTGGGATGGAAAAGAGGAGCGGTGGCCCACGCACCGCAAGGCGACCGTCAGACCGGGCTGTTCACCGGTTCGGGCTGCTCAAGCTGCCCGGGCCGGGCGCCGTCATGCTCCTTGACGCGGTAGTACAGCCCGGAGATCACTCCGGCGATCACTTTCCCCGTGGAGGACGGGCGGAGCCGCAGGCCCGGACCTACGGGAGCGTCTCCCGCGTCGCGGACGACGACATCGGCCCGCCCTCGGACCGCTCGGTCTTGTGTCCCTTGCTGCCGGGCGCCAGCGTCTGCGCGTCCACGGCCTCCGCCGGCGCCCCCGTCGCGTACAGCCCGTCCGGGGCGGTATCGCGGTCGTGGGGCAGCAGCCAGAACACCCGCCGGCGAAACGTCCCCGAGGAGCGGGACGGTTTGGCGCCCGGCCCCAGCAGCGCGTAACCGACCATCCGGCCGTCGCGGTGGTACGCGGGCCTGCCGCGCCGGGTCGGCAGCCGGTCCAGGCTCTGCCGGACGTAGTCGAGCCCGCTGATGTCCTCGAGCCAGACGAAGTCCACTTCGTGGACGATCTCGTCCTCGGCGATGAGAGCGCTCATGCTGTCTCCTCGTCCGCGAGCAGGCCGATGCCCGGGTAGTACTTGCGCTGGTTCGACAGGATCATTTCCTTGGGCGACGCCAGCCCCACCACCTCGCGCACGCGCGCCGCGAAGGCCCGGGAAGAGATCGCGGGGGCGCCCTCATGCTGGCACCAGCCCCTGTAGGCCGCGTAGAGCAGCGCCTGCTCCGCCCGCAGGTCCGGCTCGAACCGGCAGGTCTCGCCGATGAAGCGCCCGGTGTGGTCCTCGGTCTCGGCGTACGCCGTCGTCGCGATACGGACCCGCTCGGGGCCCGAGAGGTCCTTCTCGCCCCCGAGGTAGCGCCGGGCGCCCTCGATGAGCCAGTTGAGGATTCCCGGGCCCTCATGGGTCACCAGGATGTCCGCCAGGTTGTCGATCTTCCGCTCGTCGGAGACGACCCGCTCGAACGGGATCAGCCGCATGCGCCGCCAGAACGCGAAGCCGCCGGTGCCCACTTCGGGCCGGTGGTTGCCCAGCAGCCACAGCTTGTGCGTCGGCTCGAAGCTGAAGAAGTCCTGACGCATCCGGCGGGCCTTGATGCGGTCGCCGCCCGTGAGCAGCTTGACGCGGGCCTCGTCGAACCGGTCGCCCGGCTTGACCTCGCTGCACACGATGACCCGGCGCCCGTGCAATTCGGCGAGGTCGGTCGGATGGCCCTCGTACGGCCGCGCCATCAGGAAGCCGGGGGGCGCCGCGTCGGCGTAGTCGCCGAGCAGCTTCATCAGCACGTCCAGCAGGACGGACTTGCCGTTCTTGCCGGAGCCGAAGAGGAACGGCATCACCTGCGCGCCGACGTCGCCGGTGACGGAGTAGCCGAGCAGCAGCTGCAGGAAGTCGATCATCTGCGCGCCCTCCGGCCCCTCGCCGAAGGTGTCGGTCAGGAAGCGGTTCCAGCGCGGCGTGGGCATCGGCTGCGGCGCGGCCGACGTGGAGCGGGAGTGGAAGTCCTTCGCGGCCTCGGCGGGGCGGATGTGACCGGTGCGCAGGTCGACCACGCCCGCCGGCGTGCACAGCGCGTACGGATCGGCGTCCAGCAGCGCCGCGTTGAGCACCATGCCCGGGGCGGACTTCGCCTGCGTGAGCATCGCGTTCATCCCGCTGGTGCTGAGCGCGCGGCGGCGGTGCTGCGCGAGCGAGAGCGGGGTGTAGACCCCCTGGGGGTCGGTGGTGGCGATGCTTTCCGCCAGGTCGCCCGCCGCCCACACGACGGTGTCGTCCTCGTCGATCTGCCAGCGGGTGCCGTCCCAGCGGAACCAGCCGATGCCGGGGACGTGCCGGTAGTCGTTGCGGTAGAGCTTGACGAACAGTTTGGCGTTGCCCCGGTCGGTGAGCGTGTCGGGCAGCAGTCCTTGCGCCGTGGCCTCACCGTCGGAGCGCGGGGCACCGGCGGCGCTCGCGCCCTCCGCTTCCCCGGACTTCGCAGGCTCCCCGGACTCCCGGGCGGCCGGGACGGGCCGCGCGAGGATCTGCGCGGCGACCGCCTGGACGTCGAAGGCGGACACCGTGCTCTCGTCGTCCACTCTCATACGCGGCCTCCGGGGGACAGCGGGCGCGACCGACCCGCGTGCAGACCACCACGGATGATGGCGCGACATCGGCCTTCCTGCCCGGGACGGGCGTGCTCGGCCGCCTCCCGCAGGGCCCGCGTGGCAGCGGCCTCGGTCACGTGCCCCGCGGCGACGAGTCCGCCCGCGGTGTACGCGGCCCGGTTCAACTTCTCGGAGAAGGCCGCCCCTTCGGGCACCGCCGCGCACGCGGCGACCTCGGCCAGTACACCCGCCAGGATCCGCTCCGAGACACCACGGCCGCCGCCCGCCGCGATGACCGCCTGCCGGGCGCGCGGCGGTACGGGCCGGGGCCCCGCGGCGGCGCGAGCGGGAGCGGCGGGCAGGTGCCCGGTGCGCTCCAGTTCCCCGGCGAGCCAGGACGGCAGGGGGGCGGGTTCACGGGCGGATCCCACGGGCCGGTAGACGCCCGCACGGGTCACGGTCCCGGGAGCCACGATGTACCCGCCGCAGGCGCGTACATCGACCTGCCAGGCGAGGGCACGGGCCCCGCCCGAGCCGGCGGAGCACTGCCAGCGGCGGCCGTCGTCGTTCCGGTACCAGACGTGCAGGCCCCCGGACGGAGTGCGCACGCGCAGGGTCGAGGAGTCGTCCGCCGGGCTTGTGACGCCGCGCAGGGCGGCCAGCACGCCCAGGGTGTGGAATCCGTTGGCCAGTCCGGTCAGGTCGATCCCGGCGGAGATCCCGACGCCGGGCAGCAGACGGTCCCGGCCGGGCAACTCCCGCTCGTGCGCGTCGATGTCGATGACGACCAGGCCCGCGGGCCCGCAGGCAACGCCGACGCCGTGCCCGGGGCGCGCGCCCCACCACTGCTCGATCCGGTCCGAGTCCAGTGTGGCCGCGTGGAACCCGTGGCACCAACGGCCCGCCCGCAGACAGCCGCACGCTCCCCGGTCGTGTCCGGGCGCACGGCACGCGGCGCAGTTGCCCACGGGGGTCTTGCGGCCCGGGGCCAGAGGATGAACCGGCCAGCCCCGGCGCGCACACCACCGGGCAACCGCCGCGGCACTCGTGAACTGCCCTGGGTCGCTGCGCGAAACCCGCAGCTCAGCTGCCATTACTTCCCCCGTCAGCGACTGAAGCGACTCACGCCCAAAATCACACTAGCGAAACTCTCGTGGGACGAGAGAGATATGGCCCTGAACAGTTGTACGCATTCACGCGGCGCTCCAGCGACCGAGCGACCCACCGCACAGCGATCGAGGATCGTTCAGTCGCTGCTGGAGTCGCTCACAAAACACCAGGTCACAGACCCGTGCACCGCGAAACAGCGACTGAAGCGACTCAAGGTCCCCCTATATGACGCACACACACGCACAGGCGCACGCGCCAATGTCCCCATATACCCGGACCGTGAGTCGCTTCAGTCGCTGTCCGGCCCACGGAACCAATCCGACCTGGGGTTTTCCACTTCCGCGCGCAGCGACTCAACGGTCGCTGAGTCGCTGCGCCTCAGCCGTTACCCGCTCGAGCCCCCCTGCCCCCGCTCTTGAGCGGGTGACGAGCAGCGACTCAACGCCCCCGGGGCCGCCCCTCGCCGGGGTTCCGCTTCCGGGTCCGCTTCCGGGTCCGCTTCCGGGGACGACGACACCCGGGCCGGATCCGGGTCGCCTTGGCTCTGGAAAAAACAGCGTAGCCGGTATATTTTCTCTTCCCCACGGTGACCGGGGGCGAAGGGGGAAGCGCTGTGCGTGAGTTGTGCGAAGTGCGGGCGCGGGTCGTGGCGGTCGGAAATATGCCCCCGCACCGGCGGTCCCTCTCCGGACCGCCGGTCATCCGACGGCGATCAGGCCGCCTCGGCGGCCTCATCGCGCAGCCTGATGGCTTCCTCGCACACGCGCTCCGCGCGTTCCGGGGCGAAGTCGAGGCGCACCAGCACCCCCGGCGTGGCGATCGCGGTGAACAACGTCCGCATCAGGTCGATCACCCGTTCCACCATGTCCGCGTGCCCGGTCATGATCTTCGAGAGCACCTGAACGCCCGTGAAGGTGCCGGTGAACATCTTGGCGGTGGCCTCGATGTCGACGTGCGGAAGGATTTCCCCACGCTCCTTCGCAAGGCCGAGCACCACCGCGGTGTGGTCGATCCAGCCCTGCATGGGGATGCGGCGGTCCAGGCCGTCGATCGGGGAACCCTGGTCCACCGTGAGCCGGATGCTGCCCCGGACCATCGGATCGCCCTTGCACAGCAGGTAGGCGAGGACCAGTGCCTCGTCCAGGTTCCGCTGCAGGAGGAGTTCCGTTTCGGGTACCGGCGGCAGGGCTCCCACCTGGCCGGCCAGCACGGCCTGGGCGAGCTCTTCCTTCGCGGTGAAGTGGAAGTACAGCGCCCCCTTGGTCACCCCGGATCTACTGAGCACCTCGGAGATCGTCGCGGCCTCGTAGCCGACCTCGTCGAACAGCTGCGCCGCCGCGACCAGGATCTTCTGCCGTGTACGAATGGCTCGCTCTTGCCGCGCCATACACCCTCCGCTGCCATCCGAGCCAAGAACAAACCGCGAGGTTCGCACTCTCCCCGTGCTTACAGTACGTGACCGGTTTGTCACCGTCCGATATCATCACTGTTCAGTCTAATTCTGACCAGGTACCCCTGACTATAGCGTCCACATTTCGTATGAACAAAACCAGGTCACCGGTTTTTACCCCAACCCCCTTGTAAACAAAACCGGTTAGTTCGTATCTTTGCCCCCAGCCGCAACCTGCACTTCGGTTCCTGATGGGGGATGGTCCGATGACCGCACTGACGCTTGGGTACGCGGAAACCTTTCGGAGCAGCACGGGTGGTGGGGGTGACCACCCCGCCACCCCGATCAGCCTTCTGCCTGTTCTGCCTGTTCAGCAGGGCTCGACCAAGCCCGGCCCCAGGTCTGCCACTCGGGAACTGACCCACCTGCTCTTCGACCGCGACGACCGTGAGCGGGTGCACGGGGGCTGGCGAAGACTGCTCGCCGGCTCGCTCTTCCCTTACCTTCCGGACCTGACTCCGGCCGAGCGGACGGCGGTTTCCTACGACCGTCTGCGCCTGGTCAACAGCACGGTCGACGATCCGGCGGCGCTGGCGCACGACCCCCGTCTGCTGGCCGGGCTCCACGAGTGGGCCGGGTTCGTGGACGGCGGCCTGTGCACCCTGGCGAGCATCCACTACAACCTCTTCATCGGGAGTCTGCTCGACCACGACTGCTACGGACGGGACCTGTCCACCTTCACCTCGATGAAGCGCGTCGGGACCTTCCTGTGCACCGAGATGGCACACGGCAACGACGTCGCCTCACTGCAGACCGTCGCCGCGTTAGACCCCACGACCGGGGGTTTCGTCCTCAACACCCCCAATCCGGGCGCGTGCAAGTTCATGCCCAACACCAGCCTCATCGGCGGCCCGAAGAGCGCCGTGGTGGCGGCGCGGCTCATGGTCGACGGAGAGGACCAGGGCATCTTCCTGTTCCTGACCCCGCTGAGCAATGAGGACGGGCACCTGCCGGGGGTCACCGTCCGCCAGCTGCCGCCCCGCACGGGAACGCCGGTCGACCACTGCCTCACCTCCTTCGACCACGTATGGCTGCCGCGCGAGGCCATGCTGGAGGCCGACCACGGCCGGCTGGACGAGGACGACACGCTGACCAGTTCCCTGGGGAACCGGCGCAAGCGCTTCCTGCGCTCCGTCAACCGCGTCACCATGGGCAAGCTCTGTATGAGCGCCGGGACCCTGGGCATGGCCCGGGCCGCCCTGGCCATCGCGGTGCGCTACGCGCACCACCGGCACGTCAGCGGCCCGAAGAGCGGACAGCGCATCCCGGTGGTCGGCCACCGCAGCCACCACGGCCGGCTGCTGCACTCCCTCGCCAACGCCTACGCCATGACCTTCCTGCACCGGGCGGTGATGGACCGCTTCGTCGCGCACGAGGAATCGGAGCGCGAGGAGGTGGAGCGCATGATCGCCATCGCCAAGGGCTGGATCACCTGGCAGGCGCGGGAGATCACCACCGAGTCCCGCGAACGGTGCGGCGCGCAGGGCCTGTTCCCGGAGAACAGGATCTCGGACCTGCCCGGGAACATAGAGGGCGGCATCACCGCGGAGGGCGACAACCTGGTGATCTGGGTGAAGGCCGCCGCCGAGATGCTCTTCGAAAACCAGGCGGACCCCCTCGCCTCGGACCCCCTGCCGGCCGCCGAACGCGACCTGACGGACCTGCGCTTCCTGCGCGACCTGCTCGCCTCCGTCGTGGGGACCTGGCAGACGCGCGCCCGCACCGCGCTGCGCCAGGGCCCCTCCGGGGACCCGATCGGCCGCTGGAACGAGTCCTCCGGCGCCGCACTGGAGATGGTCTCCGCCCATGCGGGCCGGATGGCTGCCGACGCCTTCCTGGAGGCGGCCGAGCAGGCGACCGATCCCGCGACCCGCAAGCTGCTCACGAACCTGTGCTGGCTGTTCCTGCTCCAGCAGCTGCGCCAGCACACCGGCGACCTGCTCGCGGAGCAGCGGCTGACGGTGCAGCACGTACTCGGGCTGCACCAGACGATCGACGCCGTCCTCGCGGAGCTCGCCCCGCACATGATGACGCTCGTGGACGCCTTCGACCTGCCGGACGAGTTCCTCGCCGAGGTCCCCATCGCGAACGCGGACTACCTCGACCACTACCGCAGGAGCGCCACCTCCTGACCCGGCCACCGCGAGTCGCGCCGCCGACTCGCTGCTCGCGGCGCACGGGTACCGCTGCGACACCCAGCTCGCCCGGCGTACCGAGGGGCAGCTCGCTCCGTACGCGCAGGTGGAGCTGGCGTCGGGGCGGGCGGTCGGGGTCACCGCCTACTGGCACCCGCGGCCGTGGCCGACCGGGGAGGGACTGTATGCGATCGAGGTCGGTTTCACCTGGCTCGCGGCTTCGGCCCAGGGCTCGGGGCTGAACACCGAGGCCAAGTACCTCCTGTTCCGGCACGCGTTCGAGAACTGGGGCGTGGCTCGGCTCGATCTGAAGACGGACACCCGCAACACCCGTTCCCGCGCCGCGATCGAGGGAGCCGGTGCGCGCTTCGAGGGCGTGCTCCGCAACTGGTCCCCGTCGTGGGCACCGGGCGAAGAGGGCCTGCTCCGCGACTCCGCGATCTATTCGGTCACCGCGGCGCAATGGCCCGACTGCCGCGAGCGGCTCGAGGAGCGGATCGCTCGCCGCGCCGGACGGCAGCAAGCCGGGACGTGCCTGTCCGCCCCGGCCCCGCCCCCGTCCTGACGTCAGGCCACAGGCGCCTGCGGCCGTTTGCCGGGCAGCCACTCCTCCGCGTAGGCAACGGCGTCCGCCAGGGCGAACAGCCGGACCTCCGCGCCGCCCACCTTCCCCCGTACCACCGGGCGCTCCTTCTCGAAGGCCGCGCCCAGCTCCTCGAAGTCGTCCGAGGAGACCGACGTGTCGCGCACCGTGATCCAGCGTCGGCCCTGCGGGGTCGTGACCGCGAAGGAGTTGTCGACCTGCGGCGTGGGAACCCGGTATTCGGCCAGGTGGAACGCCGTGCAGGACTCGAAGCCCGCGCCCAGCAGCAGGATCCGCGCCCCGGCTTCCTCCAGCCGGGCGAGCGGGCTGCGCTCGCCGAGCCGGCAATCCGGCGCGTGGCCGTCCGTGATCGTGGCAGCGCGCGGGCCCACCGCGGCGAACGAGGTCTGCGGATGGCCGCTGCGCAGGGCGCCCGGCCAGGTGCGGACGGCCTCGGGGACCACACCGACGCCGCGGGTGGGCGTGGTGCGTGCGTCGAAGGGTGGCATCGAGGCACGGATCTCCGCCCACCACGCCTCGGGCACCGGCGGGTTCCCCCACTCCGCCGGATCGGAGTTGTCGCCGGAGTGCGTCGGCACGACCAGGGTCCCCGCGTCGCCGAGAGCATCGAGCAACGCCGTGACGACGGTGGCGGCGCCGCCGCAGACCCAGCCGAGCGAGCTGAGGGAGGAGTGCACGAGGAGGGTTTCACCGGGGCGCACGCCGAGCGCGCGCAGCTCGGCGGCGAGCGCATCGCGCGTACAGAGGGGTCCGGTCTGAGGGTTCATGGACACAAGGGGTCAGTGTCGGGGCCCCGCCGCCCCCGCACCACCCCATTCAAGGACGCCGGTCCCGCCCCGTCGTCCAGGGTGCTTCCCGCCAGGGCATCCGGAGCAGCGCCAGCGCGGCGAACGCGCCCGTCCACGTCCCCGGCGTGCTCGTGTGATCTCTTTCTTGTCCGTCGACGGTCTTGCCGGCCGGCTCGGCACTCGGCACTCGGACGGGGTCACCTCACGCGGAAGGCGGGCAGGTTCTTTGGGATCCGGATGGTTCACCGTCTCCGTCGTCTCCGCCGCCTGCGTCCTGGCGGCCCTACCGGGCGCCGGGCTCGCGCCCTCCGCGACCGCCCCGCCCGCGCCCTCCGGCGGGCTCCGCTCCGCGGAGGCGTACTGGACGGCCGAGCGCATGGCCGCGGCCGTGCCCGCCGACGCCGCCCGGAGCCGGGCCGCGGCCGGCGCCCGCGCGCCCTCCGGCACTCCGACCGGAGTCCACTTCGGCGGCATGCCGATGGTGGGGACCTTCTTCTACCGGCAGGCCGGGATCGGCACGGCGGACACCTCCTGCACCGGCAGCGTCGTGCGCAGCGCGGGCAAGAGCATGGTGCTCACGGCGGGGCACTGCGCCGTCGGCATGCGACAGCCGGCGAACCGCGCCGTCTTCGTGCCGCGCTACCGCCACGGGAAGACCGCCGCCGCCCAGCCGTTCGGCATCTTCCCGGTCAGGGCCAAGGGCGGCGTCTACACCGATCCCCGGTACCGGGTGCACGGCAGGGCCGCCGTGTCCGACCTGGACTTCGCCTTCGTCCTGGTCGAGCCGAACGCGAGGGGACGGGTCGAGAAGGTCACCGGGGCGCTGACCTTCACGCCGGTCGGCACGTACGAGCACAGGGTGACCGTCGTCGGCTATCCGTCCGCCTCCCGCGTGAACAAGGGCCACGAGGCCGTCCGGTGCGATGTGCCCACCACGCGGCTGCGGGGCTTCCGGCAGCTGCGGATGGTGTGCAAGGGCTTCTACGGCGGGGTGTCCGGAGGCCCCTGGATCAAGGACTACGACGCCGCGCGCCGCACCGGCAAGGTCATCGGCAACACCGGCGGCCACCACGGCGGCGGCAACGACTCCTGGGTGACCTACGCGCCGGTGTACGGCAAGGAGGCCCGGGAGCTGTACGAGGACGCCGACTCCGGTCGCGCCCCCGGCTCCCTCTCCCGGCCGCCCTACCCGGGTTCCGCGGCCGGCCTCCCGCTGCCCGGTTCCGGTGAGCTGTGGACCCATGCCAGGGCCATGGCCTCCGGCGACTTCACCGGCAGCGGCCGCAGCGGTCTGCTCGTGGTGTGGACGGACGGCGAGGTGACCCTCTTCCCGGGTGACGGCCGGGGCGGTTTCCTGTCGGAGCGCCGGCTCATGGCACCGAACGCGGGCTGGAAGGCGGCCGCCGCCGTCACCGCGGGCGACTTCACCGGCTCGGACCAGTTCGACCTCCTGGTCCGCCGGTCCGACGGCCGGATGACCCTGCACGCCGATGTCGGCTCCCACGGCCTGGGCCGCGGCACAGAGATGGCCCCCGCCGGTTCCGTCTGGAGGCACGCCACCCAGATCGCCGCCGGACGCTTCAACGCCTCCACCTACGTCACCGACCTCGTGGTCCGCTGGTCCGACGGCGAACTCACCCTCCACACCGCCGTGGGCGCGGGCACCTTCGGCCGGGAGCACCGGCTCAAGGCCCCGAACCCCGCCTGGAAGGGCGCCGCCCTGCTCGCCGCCGGGCAGTTCTCCGGGAACCGGAAGTGGGACCTCGTGGTCCGCTGGTCCAACGGCGCGCTCGGCAACCACCCGGGCATCTCCACCCGCGGTCTCGGCCCCGAACGCCCCGTTCGCGGCCCGAACCGCACCTGGCCCCACAGCGTCCTCATGACCGCCGGCCGGTACACCGGTGACGCTCCCGCCGACGACCTCGTCGTCCGCTGGAGCGACGGCGAGACCGGCCTGTACGAGAACACCCGCACGAACCGTCTCGGCACCGAGCGGATGCTCGTACCGCCGAAGGCCTGACCGGGCCGGGCGGCGAAACGCACCCGCAGGCCGCTTGTGGGGGAAGAGCGGCCTGCGGGTGGTCGGGGGGGGGTGACGGCGGGTCAGCCGCGGATCCAGCCGGTGAAGGCCGGGGCCGACAGCGCGGTGTCCAGGGTTTCGAGGACGGCCGTGGCCCGGGTGTCGTCCGGGGCGGTCAGGGACAGGGTCGCGGAGCGGGTGGTCATCGAGAGGGGGACCACCGTCCACGACGCGGGGAGGCAGGACACGAGGCGTACGGCCGTGGTCTCGGGGGCCGCCGAGGAGGGGGCATCCTCGGTCATGCTGATGCTGACCGTCAGGTGGGTGGGCATACGGGGCTCCGTAACGTGCCGGGGGTGGGCTTCAGCGGGCGGCCGGGACGGGCGCCGCCGGGACCGGGGCGGGCAGATAGGGCAGGACGGCCGTGCGGGGCGCGGTCAGCGCCGCCAGGACACCTGCGGAGCCGGTGGCCAGGTCCGTGGACAGGCGCAGCAGGTGGTCGCCGAGGAAGCCGGTGGCGTCCGGGTCGTTCTCGTGGGCCACCGCGAACGGTTCCAGGCCGGAGCGGAGTTCGGCCAGAGCCCGGGCGGTGGCCGCCGAGCCGTCGTCCGTGCAGGTCAGCGCGGCGAGCGCGCCGGCCCGGCCGGTGAACAGGCCGCAGGCCGGGTGGAACTGGGACGTGAGGTCGGTGAGCAGCGCGTCGTGGACGGCCGTCAGGTACGGGTCCCGGTGCGCGGCGAGGTAGTGGTGGACGGCGATGGCCTGCCCGGCTCCGCCGTGGGCGAGCTGGACCCGGTGCCAGGGGGTGGGCAGCGGCTGCCGGGACAGTTCGAGGTCGTGTACGAGGGCCACGCGGGCGGCGTCGTCACGGCCGGCGGCGAGCAGGAAGAGGGCCTCGCCGCTGGCTCCGCGGAGCAGGCCGGGGCGTTCCTCCAGGGTGGGGCTGTTGACGAGGGCGGCGGCGAGTTCGCGGGCCGCCGCGTCCTCGCCGAGGTGCAGCAGGGCCAGGCCCAGGCCCGCGATGCCGCCGGAGAGGCTGCGGTCGGGGCTGCCGTCGCGCAGGGTGGCGGTGGGCAGCAGGCCGTGCGCCCGGTCGAGGAGGGCGGCGGCCGCGTCGGTGCGCCCGAAGTCGTGCAGGACGCAGGCGATGCCGGCCAGTCCGTCGTAGAGGCCCGGCCGCGGGGTGGTGACGGCGCGGGCGGCGTCCGCCAGCCAGTCGAGGTGGGCCTCGGGGACGGTGATACCGGCGCCGCGCAGGGCCCACAGGACCCCGGCGGCTCCGTTGGCGATGTTGAGGCCACCGTCGCCGTGCAGGAACTGGTCGGCGTCGCCGGGGAAGAGGCGGTCTTCGCGCTCGGGGGTGGCGCAGGTCAGGATGCCGGTGGCGATGCGCTCGGGGGTGGCCAGCGGGCCGCCGGCGGGCGCCGGGGCGTGTCCGAGGTCGGCGCGGACCCGGTCGGCGTACCCCTCGGGTACCGGGAAGAAGGCGGCGATCTGCGCGAGGAGGTCCTCGGAGCGGTGGCGGGTGAAGGACATCACCGGGGTCAGCGGCAGGAACAGGCTCAGCCGCAGGCAGCCCAGGGCGTAGCGGTCGACGGCGGTGCCGGTGGTGCCGGCGGGGGCGCAGAATCCGGGGGCTCCGATGGCCTGGCCGGTGTGGCCCTCGATGGGGAGGGTGGTCTCCAGGTCGATGAAGGCGACGGTGCCGTCGGGGCGGATCAGGACGTTGTTGGGGTGCAGGTCGCCGAAGACCAGGCCGCGTTCGTGCATGGCGGTGACGGCGGCCTCGATGCGGTCGAGGACGTCCAGGGCCCAGGCGGTGTACTCGGCCACGGGCATGGCGGTGTCCCGGGCGGTGACCGGGTGGAGCATCGGGTTGCGCTCGGCGGTCTCCTTGGTCAGGGCGTTGCCGTCGACGAACTCCCGCGTCAGGAACCAGTGTTCGGCGCCGCGGCGCCAGTCCAGGACTCTCGGGAACCAGGGCAGTCCGTCGAGGGCGGCCAGCGCGTCGTGCTCGCGGCGCAGCCGCTCCACGGCGTCGGCTCCGGCGTCGTCGAGGCCGGCGTGCGGGCGGCCCTCCTTGACCAGGACCTCGTGTCCGTCCCGGGTGTCGGTGGCGCGGTAGACGCCGCCGCCGTTGGAGAAGTGCAGGGCCTGGGTGATCTTGAAGGGGAAGTCCCCGAGGGAGCCGCCCCGGCTCCGTTCGGCCAGCGCCCGCACCACGCACGGCGGCAGTTCCAGCCAGGCCGGCGGGCGGAAGGAGGGGCCGCGCACGTCGGGGACGAGGTTGCCTTCGGGGTCCTCGATGCAGGGCACGGGGGCGCCGTTCGGTCCGGGGCCCAGCTTCAGCTTGAAGCCTCCGTAGCGCAGGTACAGGGGGCCCGCGCCCCAGCGCAGGTCGCTGAGGACGGCCGGTCCCGGGCGGCCTTCGAGGAGGGCGTCGAGCTCGGTCAGTACGGTCTCCAGCTCCGCCTCGTCGCGGGGGTAGAGGGTGATGAACTTGCCGCTGCTGCCCCGGTCCCCGTACTTGCTGTTGCGCAGCATCAGCATGGAGGGGCTGGTGAGGAACTTGAAGAGCAGGGAGCGGGAGGTGCAGTACGCGCTCACGATGTCGAGGACCTCGGGGGCCGTGCGCTCGGTCGCCGAGACGTGGATCTTCCAGCCCTGGCCGGGGAGTTCGAGTCCCGGCGGGGTCAGGACGGTCCACTCCCCCATCGGCTCACGGGTCCACCCGGCGGGGGCGTCGGCGGTGGCCGCCGGGAAGGCGTCGGCGCCGGTGATCGCGGCCGGACGGTCGTAGAAGGGGGTGCCGGGCGGGCAGTGGGCAACGTGTCGCAGGGACATGGCGGGCCTCCGTGGGCGGCGTACGGGAGAAGTCAGGGGAGCAGCGGGCCGAGGTAGGAGACGGCGAACCACTTCCAGAGCGGGTGGTGGCCCGCCTGGACCTCGGCGACGCCGGTGCGGTCCGTGCCGTCCGGCGCGGGGGTGGCGGTGACGCGGTGCAGCGGGTACGCCTTCATCTCCAGCCAGGGGCGGTCACTGGCGACGGGGAGCATGGCGGTGACCGGGGCGAGGACGTCGTGGCCGGTGGGCTCGCCGAGGGTGGCGGTGCCCGTCTGCGGCCGGGAGAAGAGACCGGAGCGGCGCAGGGTGACCGTGGTGCCCTCGGTGAGGTCGAAGCCGCCGCCGCCCCGGGGGACGAGGAGGCTGAGGCTGCCGTCCGGTTCGGTGGTGTAGCCGGCCGAGACGGTGGCGGGGATCTGTACGAGGGTGGCGGCCAGGGCCAGTCCGGCGGTGGCGAGCACTCCCGCGGCGGCGATGCGGGCGGGGCGGGCGCCTGCCTGGACGGCTTCGCGGACCAGGGTGGCGGCGCCCTTGCCGAGGCGCCACAGCAGGTAGCCCAGCGCGCAGACCATCATGCAGGAGCCGGCGATGCCGAGGCGCTGCAGGATCCCGGACCAGAGGGTCAGGGCGCTGGAGACCAGGTACAGCGGGAAGAGCAGGCAGGCGATGCCGTACGGGACGGACCAGCCGCGGCCGGGCAGTTCGCGCTGGTAGCCGCGGCCCCCGAAGACGATCCGGGCGATGGCCCGGCGGGCGTCGGTCATGGCCTTCTCCCGCAGGTGGGAGATGTCCAGGTGACTCATGAGGGCGAGGTAGCCGTCGAGCTTGACCAGCGGGAGGAGGTTCACCACGCAGACCATGTAGTTGACGAGGGCCACCAGCAGCAGGGTCTCGCGGGCCGGTCCGGCGGGGACGGCGAGGGCCGCGAGGGCGGCGGTCCCGGCGGCGACGGCCTGGATGGCGATGCCGGCGAGGGCGACCTGGACGCGCTGGCGGGCGCTGGGCAGCCGCCAGCCGTCGGAGACGTCGCAGAAGAACGCCGGCGACATGTAGAAGAGCATGAAGCCCATCCGGCTGGGTGTGCCGCCGTGATGGGTGAGGACCGCTCCGTGGGCCATCTCGTGGACGGCGGTGGTGGCGACCACGCCGAGCATCACGCAGGCGTACGCCCACAGGGGCATCGGGCGGGAGAGCGCCTCGCCGAGGGTGGCCCCGCTGGCGGCGAGGGCCAGGACGCCCAGGAGGACGACGGCCGCGGCCGCGCCGAGGACGGCGCGGTGGCCGAGCGGGCGGACCAGCGGGGCGAGGCGGCGCAGCATCCGCTCGGGCTTGACCAGGGTGAACTGGATGGTCAGCGGGCCCGCGAAGCGGACCCTGGCCGGCTTCTTGACCGGCCGGCCGTCTTCCAGGAGGTCGGAGTCGGCGAGGCTGCGGACCGCGCGGCCGATGTGGCCGGTGGTCCAGGGGGAGCCGAGTTCGGCGGCGAGCTGGTCGTGGTCGCGGCTTCCGTCGAGGAGGCGGACCAGACGGGCGAGGTCCTCGCCGGTACGGAAGTGCTTGTGCTCCCCGCGCTGGATCACCCAGGGGGCGTCTTCGGTGAGCGGTTCGCGCACGGCCACGTCGTCGGCGGTGCGGGGCCGCTCCAGATCGGGTGCGAAGGCGGTTTTGGCGGACATGGTGGAAGCACCTCGGATCAAGGGGGCGGTGAGGACGTGTCCGGTGGGTCGGGGCCGGACGGACCGGTGCGGCCCGGCGCGAACGACACCGCCCTTATGCGATGTCGCGGGCGCGGACCAGGTGACGGCCGGCGACGAAGGCGGCGGCGAGCCAGGCGGCGATCACCGCGTACGCCCAGGGCAGCGAGAGCAGGTCCGGCTTCACGTCCCGGTAGACGGAGCTCATCGCGATGGTCAGCAGGTACTTGGAGACCTCGGGGACCAGCCGCTGCAGCCCGGGGTCCACCAGGAGCGTGAGGCCGATCAGGGTGGCGACGGCGCCGGTCTGGTTGCGGACGATCCAGCCGATGAGCGCGCCCCAGGGGGCGGCCAGGGTGCAGCAGGCGAACACGCCGACCAGGATGAGGGCGGTCTCGCCGTCGGCGGCGGCCTCCAGGCCGAAGGGCAGCGGGCCGAGGTAGACGCTCACCGCGCCGAGGGCGGCGGCGATCAGGCCGAAGGCGGCTCCGGCGGCGGTGGCGACGGCGAGCTTCGCGCCGAAGAGGCGGGAGCGGGAGCCGGCCAGGAGCGCGGAGCGGACCATGGTGCCGGAGGCGTAGTCCCGGGTGACGTGGACGGCGCCGAAGACGGCCGCCAGCAGGAACATCATCATCCAGGAACGGGCCACGTCCTGGCCGACGGCCAGGGAGGTGGACCCGTCGGCGATGGCCTTCTCGCCTCCGGAGACGTATCCGAAGGTGGTGATCAGGCACAGCCAGGCTCCCGCGAGCGGCAGGGCCCACCAGGCGCGGCCGGTCAGGGCCTTCCGGGTTTCGCCGGCGATGAGGTTACGCACGGGAGTAGTTCCTTTCCGGGGTGCGGGTGCCGGTGGCGCCGGCGGTGGGAACGGCCGTGGAAACGGCGGTGGGAACGGCGGTGGCGGCCGGGTCGACCAGCTCGAAGAAGCGGTCCTCCAGGCGGGCCGCGCCGTGGCCGGTGAGGTCGTCGAGGGTGCCGGCGTAGCGCAGGGAGTGCTGCATGATCACGACGTCGTCGACGGTCTGCTCGAGCTCGGCGAGCTGGTGGCTGGAGACGATGACGGTGCGGCCGCCCAGGGCCAGGGTGCGCAGGGTGGCGCGCAGCCAGCGGATGCCGTCCGGGTCGAGGCCGTTGGCCGGCTCGTCGAGGATGAGGATCTCCGGGTCGGCGAGCAGGGCGGTGGCCAGGGCCAGGCGCTGGCGCATGCCGGTGGAGCAGCCCTTGACCGGGCGGTCGGCGGCGTAGTCGAGGCCGGTGTACTCCATGACCTGGTCGGCGCGGCCGGCGGGCAGGCCCAGCACGGTGCACCAGATGCGCAGTTCGCCGCGGACGGTGGCGCCGGTGACGCCGCCCATGCCGTCCATGCTGACTCCGATGCGGTGGGCCGCGTCGGGGAGTTCGGCGTACGGCTTGCCGAGGATGGTCGCGGTGCCGGCCGTCGGGGTGGCGAGGCCCAGCAGCATCCGCAGGGTGGTGGTCTTGCCGGCGCCGTTGCGGCCCAGCAGGCCGGTGACGCGGCCGGCACGGATGTCCACGGTCAGGGCGTCGACGGCGCGCAGGCCCTTGTACGTCTTGGTCAGACCGTTCAACGAGACGGCCGGGTCGCTGCTGCTCATCGCTGCCGCGTCCTTTCCGGGGAGGGGTGGGTGGTGCGGTGGTTCTTCCGGTTCTTCCGGTTCTGCCGGTCGTTCCGGCTCTTCCGGCTCTTCCGGTGCTTCGGGTGCTTCGGGTGCTTCGGGTGGGGCCGAGGGCCGGGCCCCGGCCGGGAAAATCCCGGCCGGGCCCGGTCCGCATCGATCCGGAGTGCGGCTCCACGTCCGTGCGTTGCTGCGTACGGGCTGCTGCCGCGGCCGGATCAGGTGGCGATGGTCACCGTGGAGATGGCGATGCCGATGGACACGCCCTCCCAGAAGCCGGGGGCCTCGAGGACCTCGAGCTCCTGCAGGCCCAGCTCCAGGCCGTCCTGCGCGACGACCGCGGTGTTGTCGAACTTCTGCTCGCTCATGGCTGTTCTCCTTCGTGTGTCGAGTGGTGGTGTGCTGCGTGGGTGCTGAGGCCGGATCAGGTGGCGATGGTCACCGTGGAGATGGCGATGCCGATGGACACGCCCTCCCAGAAGCCGGGGGCCTCGAGGACCTCGAGCTCCTGCAGGCCCAGCTCCAGGCCGTCCTGCGCGACGACCGCGGTGTTGTCGAACTTCTGCTCGCTCATTGCTGTTTTCTCCTTCTGGGTGATCGGTGACTGACGCGTGGTGCCGCGGGCTGGATCAGGTGGCGACGATGGAGACGATGGAGATGCCGACGACGACACCGCCGGTCGTCCACCAGCCCGGGGCCTCCATGACCTCGAGCTCCTGGAGGCCGAGCTCCAGGTGGTTCACGTCGGCCGCGGGGGCTTCGAACTTCTCGTTCATGACGACTCCTTCTTTGTCTGGTGTCCGGGTGGGGCGTACGTAGGGGGTGGAGCGGGTGGAGCTGATCCGGGTCGGATCAGGTCATGACCACCGAGACGAGGGAGATGCCGACGACGACGCCACCGGTCGTCCACCAGCCCGGGGCCTCCATGACCTCGAGCTCCTGGAGGCCGAGCTCCAGGTGGTTCACATCGGCGGCAACGTTCTCGAACGTGTTGTCCATGACGGTTTTCCTTATCTGGGAAGCGAGGTGGTGCGGTCCCCGCGCCAAGCCGGCGCGGAAGTCTGTGGGTGCGGAGCGGGAGTTCAGGCCGCTTCGCTGAGCAGGGCGTTGACGTCGGCCGCGCGCAGGCCGCCGAGCATCGGGAGGCCGGCGCCCCAGGCCCGTACGGTCCTGCGGGCCACCGCGTCGAGCAGCTGCGGGGTGACGGCGATGTCGCGGGCGATGCCCCAGCGGTTCATCAGGGCGCTGATGCCTGCCACCGGCTCGGCGGGCAGCGGGTCGCCGCTGCTGTCGGCCGAGCGGAGCAGTTCCCAGATCCCCCGCAGGCGGGCGGCGGAGCCGAGCCGGGTGTCGCCGGCGAGGACGGCCCGCCACAGGGCCGGCAGGATGGCCGCGACGGCGGTCATCTTGCGGATGCCCAGGGCGCTGGAGAGTTCGTTGGCGATCATCCAGCCCTCGGTGCTGAACAGGTCCCGTCCGTAGCAGAGCCAGGTGGACTGGGTCAGTCCGCTCAGCCGGGCCAGGTCGGTGCGGAGCGTGGCGTCGGGGGCCTGCCCGTCGGCCAGTTGCCGGGCCAGTGC
Source organism: Streptomyces sp. NBC_01244 (assembly GCF_035987325.1). Taxonomy (NCBI): domain Bacteria; kingdom Bacillati; phylum Actinomycetota; class Actinomycetes; order Kitasatosporales; family Streptomycetaceae; genus Streptomyces; species Streptomyces sp. NBC_01244. Next base: position 79,070 of record NZ_CP108489.1, on the reverse strand, counting down.
TCCGCCGAGGCGGACCAGCTGGGTGGCGGCGGTCTGGGCGAGGGCGTCCTCGACGGCTCGGTCGGTCAGGTTGCCGACGTAGGGGCCGACGGTGCGGAAGACCGCTTCGAGGGCTCCTTCGATCAGCAGCTCGCCGGGCAGGGTCTCGGTGGCGGCCGGGTCCAGCAGGGCCGCGTCGGGGGCGAGGGCGTCGCCCATGACGAGCCGTTTGCCGCTGTTGTGCGGCAGGCAGGCGACCCGGCTGAGTTCGGATCCGGTGCCGACGGTGGTGGGTACGGCGAGCAGCGGACGGGTGCGGCGGGTGCGCGGGTCCAGGGTGAGCAGTCCGCTGCGGCCGGTGGTGCGCAGGGCCGCGCGGGCCCGCTCGTCCTCGTGGGCCACGGACAGGAGCTTGGCCCGGTCGAGGAGGGCTCCGCCGCCGATGACGGCGACGAGTCCGGCGTCGGCGGTGGCGGCGGCCAGGGCGAGGATCTCGTCCGGGCCTCCGTCTCCGTCGGGGACGATGGTGTGGGTGGTGTGTCCCGCCCGGTCCAGTTCCGCGGTCACCAGGGCGGTGATGCGGGAGTTCGCGACGGCCGGGTCGAGGAGCAGGGCGGTGACGGGACGGCTCCCCCCTGCCGGGTGGGCGTCGTCGAAGTCCGCCAGCCAGTCGCTGAGCCCTTCGGGGCCGATGAGCAGCCGGGTGGATCCGGACCAGGCGATGTTCACCGCGGTCCTCCGGAGAAGCTTTCGACTCCGCGGCGGACGGCTTCCATGAGGGCGTCGATCTCGGCGTCCGTCGCGGTGAGCGGCGGCATGATCTGGATGCCGTGGACTCCGGCGTGGACGATGGCGCCCGCCGCCCGGATGGCGGTGATCTGGTCGAGGACCCGGGCCTGCGGGAGGGGTTCGCCGTCGGCGGTGACGATCCGCAGGGAGCGGAAGAGGCCGCGGCCGTCGTGGGAGTCGAAGAGGGGGTGTTCGGCGACGAGCCGGTCCAGGTGGGCGCCGAGGGTCTCGGCGGCGCGCCGGCCCCGGGAGACGGCGTCGAGGCGGCGCATCTCCTCGATGGTGGCGATGATCGCGGCGCAGGTGACGGGGGTGCCGGCCTGGGTTTCGCCGTGGGTCAGGGTGGCGTCGGCTTCGCGGAAGGCGTCGGCGATGGTCCGGGAGACGATGACGGCGGCGGCCGCGCAGGTGCCGTTGGTCAGCCCCTTGGAGGTGACCAGCAGGTCGGGGCGTTCGCTCCACCGCTGGGAGGCGAACATCGATCCGGTGCGGCCGAATCCGGTGGCCACCTCGTCGGCGGCGAGCAGGAACCCGTGTTCCTCGCGGAGCCGGAAGAGCGTCTGGAGGTACTCGTCGGTGAGGGGGACGGCCCCGCTGCCGAGGACGGGTTCGACGACGACGGCCGCGATCTGGGAGCCCTGGGCCCGCATCAGCTTCTCGATGTCGGCGGGGTCGTTGGGGGTGACGTGGCGCACCAGGCGCTGGTCGACTCCGTAGACCTGCTGGCCGAGGTTCTCGCCGGTGAGGGCGAAGCCGCCGAAGGTCAGGCCGTGGTAGCTGCCGCGCAGCCCCACGATGATCTTGCGCTTCTCGGCGCCGCGCAGGGCGTGGTAGTGCCGGGCGGTCTTCATGACCAGGTCGTTGGCCGCGCCGCCGGAGGTGGAGAAGAGGACGCGGGCGAAGTGGTCGGCTCCGCAGAGTTCCACCAGGGCCTCGGCGGCCTGCCGGGCGTAGGGGTGTTCGTAGCGGAAGACGCTCAGGTACGAGGCGTTGAGCAGGGCCTGGTGGCAGGCCTCGGCGATGTGCCGGTTGCCGTGGCCGAGGTTGGCGTTCCACAGGCCCGAGTCGCCGTCGAGGAGTTCGCTTCCGTCGGCGAACCGTACGTACATCCCTTCGGCGGAGACGGCGCAGATGCCGTCGTCGCCGTGGGCGGAGGGCGGGAGCAGGGAGGTCCACAGGGCCGGGTGGCCGTGGTCGGGAGCCTCGTCCTGTCCGGTCAGGGTGGGCAGGGCGGTGGTCATCACAGGGCCTCGGCTTCCAGGAGGACGTCGTGGTGGCGGCCGCCGCCGGGGATGGGCGTGGTGGAGCGGATGGCGAAGCCGGCGGCTTCGAGCTCGGCGACCAGCAGGGGTGCGGGCATCACGCCGATGGTGGTGGTGGCGACGTGGACGGGGCCTTCGGCCGGCGGGTCCGCGGGGATGACGGTGACCGTGCGGGAGCTGTTGCCCGAGGTCCACTGTTCGATCATCCGGTAGGAGCGGCCGGTGATCTCGCCGGGGGCGAGGATCTCGCTCTCGTCGCTGCCGTCGTCGGCGGCGTCCACCTCGACGGTGGTGAGCAGGAACCTGCCGCCGGGCGCCAGGTGTTCCCGTACGCACCGGTAGAGGCCGGGTCGGGCCTCCGGCGGGAGGAGGGAGATGGAGGTGGTGCCGAGGACGACGGCGCCGAAGCGGCGGCCGAGCGAGAAGTCGCTCATGTCGGCCTGGACGGGGGTGCAGCGGCCCTGGAGCGAGGCCGGGGTGGCGGCGAGCCGGTCCCGGAGCAGTCCGATCATGTGGCCGGAGAGTTCGAGGGCGGTGACCTCGCGGCCGAGGGCCAGGAAGGGGAAGGTCAGCCGGCCGGAGCCGGCGGCCAGGTCGAGGACCGGGCCGGGGATGCGGCGCAGGGTGGAGAGGAGTTCGCGGACCTCGTGCGGGGTGGTGCCGGCGATGTCGTGGTAGACGGGGGCGCCGGCCTCGTCGTAGAGGTCGCACAGGACGGCCCGGTCTCCGAGTTCGGCGACGGCCTCGGCGGCGCGGCCGGTGAGGCCGGTGCCCGCGGCGGCGGGGCTGAGCAGCATGGCGCCCATCAGCGGGTCGCTCCTTCCGCGGTGTCGGGGGTGGCGGTGCGGGGGGCGGCGGACTCGGTGAGGGGCAGTCCGATGCCGGAGAAGTAGGCGGCGACGGCGTCGACGGTGGCCGGGTCGGCGTGGTCGGCGGCGGCCTGGGCGGAGCCGGTGACCAGCAGGGCTTCGGCGGCCTGGGCGGCGTCGAGGGAGAGGGCGATGGTGCGGCGGTCCCCGGGGTGGTGGATCAGGGCCTGTTCGGCGTTGAAGAGCAGCACCGGGGTGCCGCCGGAGGTGTCCTGAGGGACGGCGTGGGCGGCGAGGGCGGGGACGAGGCGCCCGCCGAAGCCGGAGACGCGGGGGTGTTCCAGGCCTCGGGTGACGGCTTCGCGGATGGCGCCGACGGCGGCGAGGTAGCGGGAGATCCAGGGGCGGGCGGCGAGCTGCTCGCGGCGCAGGTCCTCGTCGAGTACGCCGGCCAGGGCGCCGGTGGAGTCCTCCCAGGCCCGGTGCAGTTCGGCGGCGGGGGTGCCGACGGGGCCGAGGGGTGCGGCGCCGGGGGCGACGCTGACGGCGCCGTCGGCGTCGACGTAGAGGCGCAGGGCCGGGCCGTCTCCGTCGCCGTTGCCGCCGAGGGCTCCGAGATCGGCGAGCTGGACCGAGGGGTGGGTCAGGAAGGCGGAGAACTCGCCGTCGTTCAGGGCCCGGTCGGCGTCTTCCAGGAAGGCCTGGAAGTCGGCTTCCTCGACGATGCGGACCAGGGTGGGCCCGAGGACGGAGAGGTAGGGGGTGATCGAGTACGCCTGGACCTGGAGGTAGAAGTCGGGGTGCAGCCCGGCCTCCGCGCCGGGTTCGCCGAGGGAGCCCTGCCAGACGATGACCTGGGAGCCGGTGGCCTCGTGCGGCTCGGGCTCGGCGGTCGGTTCGTCCCCGGGGACCAGGACGACGGTGCCGGGGCCGGCCACTCCGCTGCCGAGCAGGGCGTCGAGGTGGGCGGCGTCCTCCAGGACGACCGTCGCGGTGAACGGCGGGCGGGGGGCGAGTGCGGCCAGGGGGCGTCCGGTGCCCCACTGCAAGGCGTGGGCCTTGACGGAAGTGAGTGTCATGAACATGCCTAACGTGAGTGCGTGGGTGGACGCGGGCGCCTGACGACGCGAAGCAGGAGGGGGATCGGCCGGGGCCGGAAGTCCGGGGCGTGCGCACGGGCAGGGGGTGCCGTGCGCGCGGAGGTGCGGGGGTGCGGGCGGGGGTTCCGGGCCGCCTCGGTTCAGGAGGCGAGTCCGAGGACCGTGAGCAGCGAGCGCAGTTCACGGCTCGCGGCCTGGGCGCCGTACAGCTGGGCCACGCCCGTGACGTTGAGGACGATCTCGTCGACGCCCGCCTCGCGGAAGGCCTCGAGTTTCGCGAGGAGTTCGGCGGGCTCCCCGTAGAGGAAGGCGTCGCCGGCGACCAGGGCCGCGCCCCACGCGCTCTCGTCTTCCGTCTCCGAACCGGTGGCGGCGGGGAGTTCCACACCGCCGCGCCGGAGCATGTCCTGGTAGTGCGCGGCCTTCAGGTGGTGCCGGTTGGAGGCGAGGGCGAGGCGTACGGGGTCCCGGTCGGGGGCCGCCAGGGCGATCGGCACCATGGCCACCACCTTGGGCGCCGGCCGGTCCGCGCTCTCGGCGCTCTTGCGCACCTCGGGCACGATCGTGTCGGCCAGGTAGCGGGCCGGGGTGAGCCAGCAGATCGCCGCGTCGGCGACCTCGCCTGCCACCCTCGCCATGCCGGGGCGCAGGACACCGAGCCCGATCTCGACGGGTGGTCCGGGCACCGGCGGGAGCAGCGCCTCCTGGTGCAGGTACTCCCCGTCCAGGACCGCGTCCGTACCGTCGAGGGCGGCGCGTACCGCGGTCAGGTACTCCCGGGCGGCGGTGAGCGGACTCCGGTACGGGGCTCCGAGCAGGGCCTTCTGCACCGCGGGGGCTCCCGGCCCGTAGCCGGCGAGGACCGGCTGCCCCGTCATCAGCGCGAGGGAACGGGCCTGGAGGGCGGCCTCCGTGGGATGGCGCAGCGGCATCAGGGTCACTCCGAGCCCGACGGGGACCCGGAATCCGGCGCCGGCGGCGTGGGCGAAGGCCTGGTGGGTCTCGGTGACCAGGCTCTGTCCCTGCCAGAGGCGTTCGGCCCCGGTCCAGTGGACGAGCCCGGCGAAGGGCAGGAGCTGCTCGGGGCGGCTCGGTACGAAGGGGACGAGCACCGAGTAGGCGGTCATCGGACTTTCTCTCCTTGTGCTCGGGGGCCGGGAGTTCGTTTCCCGGGAGCCGGATGATTGAAGATCGAAATCGTCGAGGAAGATCGAATACCGCGGGAACGGGCCACCGGGGGGAATTCCGGGTCGGAGATCATGTGCCGATCCCTTCCGGAAGGCCCCTCCGGGAGGAGGTGCTAGTCCCAGTTGTGGGTGTCGCGGCCCGGGATGATCACACAGACACCGGGGAGCGGGAGGCCCGCCGGAAGCGGTACGCAGACCTGGGTACCAGGGGTGGGAAGCGGGGCGGGAGCGTCGGCGCTCGCGGTGCCGGCACCGGCCAGGCCGATCAGTACGGCGGCGGCGAGAGTGACGCTGAGGCGCTTCATCACGGTGGTTCCCCCTTGATTTGCGGTCAGTCCCGGATCCGGCCTTTTCCCGCCCGGTCCCGGTGGCCTCCGGTGTTTTCCCGGCGGCTCCTTGTGACCACAACTCTGCCGTTCGCAAAGGCTTCGTTCGAGGGCTGTCACGCGCAGCTTGCTGCGTTCCGCGAGGTCACTTACTGCACCGTCCGCGGCCCCCTTCCGCGCCGGGACCTGGAAGCGGAATGGATCATTGCCGTAGCCTCGACCCGGGGTAACAGGTAGATCTAGGCCAGGTAATGACCGGCCACGGCGTTGGGGGAATCCATGGGGGATCCGGATCTGGCGTTTCTCGATATCGATCCGGAGGACGAACGCTTCTACCGCGTCCTGCTCAGGAGCGGCGGCGCCGATCCCGAACAGCTCGTGCGGCACGCCGATCTGGACGAGGAGGCGGTGCGCGTCCTGCGGCAGCGGGCCACGACCCTCGGCCTCGCCGCGATGACGGACGGACTGCTGCGCCCGGCCAGTCCCGCCAAGGCGGTGCAGCACCTGATCGACGCACGGCTCGCCCGGATGCGGCAGGAGCTGGAGACGAGAGCGGCGGCGGACGCGATCGTGGCCTCGCTGCTCGCGGAACGGGACGCGGCCACGACCTCGGACGCGATCGCGGGGGCGGACCGGCCCCCCATGGAACGGCTGATGGGCATCGAGCAGGTGCGGGCGGCCATCGACGAGCTGACCTTCTTCACCCGGTCGGAGTCCATGACCACCTGGCCCTCCGGGGTGATGCGGCCCGAGATCATCGACACCTCCCGGCCGGCCGACGCCCGCATCCTGCGGCGCGGGATCCGGATGCGCAGCCTGTTCGGGGCGGCCGCGCTGGACGATCCGGCCACGATGGCGTACCTGCGGGAGATGGTCGGCAAGGGGGCGGAGGTGCGGGTGTCCCGCCTCGACCTGGAGCGCATCCTCATCTTCGACCGGGCGGCGGCGCTGACGCCGATCGATCCCTCCGACAGCAAGCGGGGAGCGCTCCTGACCCGTGAACCGGGCCTGGTGACCACGCTGGTGTCCCTCTTCGACCGGATGTGGGGCCAGGCGCAGGAAATACCGGCGGTGGCGGACGAGGAGGGGCCGGCGGTGTCGGGCGAGCGCCCGACCGAACTGGAGCGCCGGATCCTGGAGTCGCTGTGCACGGCCGACAAGGACGAGAACGGGGCGCGGGACGTGGGGATCTCGGTGCGGACGTACCGCAAGTACGTGGCGACGCTGATGCACCGGCTCGACGCGTCGAACCGGTTCCACGCGGCGCTGCTCGCGCGGGAGCGCGGCTGGATCTGAGCGGGGCGGCCGTGGCGGCCGCCCGGTAAGCACGGAGTCCGCGTCGGAGGTGCTCCTCCCACGCGGACTCCCGCTAAGACGGCCACGGCTACGCGCGGGAACGCTGGAGGGCGCGGGCGCAGGAGAGCACGCCGACGGCGAGCACACCCATGACCACGTACCGCGCGGTGCCGTCGAACAGCACGGTGGACGAGGCCAGGAGGGCGATCAGCACACCGGTCGTGACGGCGAGCGGGTTCTTCTGGGTCTGGGCCATGGTGGTGGCTCCTTCGGAAGCGGGGATGGCCATTCCACTCTGACAGCGGGGCCCGTCCGCCCGGCCCCGTTGCGGGTGCAGCTTCCGGCATTCCGGCTCGCAGCATGCTGCGAGCCGGCCGGAAGACCAGCCAGGCCTCGTTGCGCAGCGCACAGCCCCCGCGCCGCCGGATCAGCGGTCGGTGCGCGGCGTGTGCAGGCCCGTGACGACCATGTGCGTCAGCAGGGCGTAACTCTCGTCCAGGGCCTCGGGCAGCGCGAAGCCGCCGCCGGTTTCCAGGGAGACGAAGCCGTGGGCGGTGGCGCGCAGGCAGCGGGCCGCGTGGACGGCCGCGGAGTCCTCCAGGCCGTAGGCGCGCAGGGTGGCGAAGAGGATGGTGATCAGCCGTTCCCCGGCTTCGGCCGTCCGAGCTTCGGGGTGGGGGCTGTGCAGCAGGGCCGCGTACCGGTGGGGGTGGCGCAGGGCGTAGCCGCGCCAGGCCGTCATGAACGCGCGGATCGCCTCGTCGGCGGAGCGGCCGATGACCGCCACGCCGATCTCGTCCGCCATCTCGTTCATGATCCGTGCCGACAGGAGGTCGCGGAGCTCGGCGAGGTTGCGTACGTGCTTGTAGAGGGAGGGCGTCGCCACGCCCGCCAGGCCGGCCACCGCCGACAGGGTCAGGCCCGCCGGGCCCTGCGCGTCGACGAGGCCCAGCGCCACGTCGACCACCGCGTCGGCCGAGAGCGAGGCCCTAGGCACGGGCGGCCTCCTTCAGGAAGGACACGATGGCCGCGGCGGTTTCGGCGGGGAACTGCGCGTGGGCGTAGTGGCCCGCGCCCTCGATCGTCACGAGGCGCCCGCGCCCCTCCGGCAGTTCGGCGACGATGGCCGCGCCCTCGGCGGCCGGGTCGGCCCAGTCGCAGTCGAGGTCGCCCTCGACGATCAGCGCGGGGCACCGGATGTCGCCGAGGCGGGCGCCCGCGTCGGTGGGGGCGGACATCCCCATCTTGGCGACGACGGCCATCCGGCCCGGCCGGGTCAGGTCGGCGACGAGCGCCCCGAGGTGGGCGGCGTGACCGGCCGGACGGGCGCCCGGGTAGGCGTGGTCGAGGTAGCGCTTCCACAGGCCGGCGCTGCGCAGGATGCCGGTGCCGAGCAGCAGGAGCATGCCCTTGCGGTAGCGGGCGTTGGAGCCGAGGGCGCCGAAGTCGATCTTCTGGGCACGGGTGAACGGGCTGATCTCGACGATCGCGTCGACGAGCGCGGGCTCCTGCGCCGCCGCGATGGTGGCGGCGCCGCCGGCGAAGGAGTGGCCGACGATGACGGCCGGTCCGCCGAGGTGCCGGATCAGGGCGAGCAGGTCGCCCGCCACGTCGGTGCGGGTGTACGAGGCCCAGCCGGTGCTCGATTCCCCGTGTCCGCGCAGGTCGGTGGAGGCGACGCGGTATCCGGCGGTGACGAGGAGGGCGGCGGTCTCGCGGTAGGCCGCGCGGTTGTCGCCCATGCCGTGGGCGAGCAGGACCAGCGAGCCTTCGCCCGTGACCTCGTACGCGAGCCGCCCGCCGTCGATGCTCAGAAACTCCGTCATGACCCGTCCCTCAGGAGCAGTGATTCACACTGTGGCTAATGCCTGTCACTCGCAAGCTAATGAGATTAGCTTTGACGGTCAACCCCCACCTCTACTTCGGGTCACTGTTGAACTTTGCGGCTGACCAGAAGTAGCCGAGGACGGCGAGGCCCAGGCACCAGGCGACGGCGAGCCAGCCGTTGTTGCCGATCTCGGTACCCAGGAGCAGACCGCGCAGGGTTTCGATGGCCGGGGTGAAGGGCTGGTACTCGGCGATGGGCTGGAACCAGCCCGGCATCCCCTCGACCGGCACGAACGCACTCGACAGGAGCGGCAGGAGGATCATCGGGAGCGCGTTGTTGCTCGCGGCCTCGGCGTTGGGGCTGATCAGCCCCATACCGACGGCGATCCAGGTGAACGCCAGGGCGAACAGCACCAGGAGCCCGAGTGCCGCGAGCCATTCCAGGGCCGTCGCGTCCGTGGACCGGAACCCGATCGCCACGCCAACGGCGCCCACCAGGACCACGGACGCGATCGACTGGAGCACGCTGCTGACGACGTGTCCGATGAGCACCGCACCCCGATGGATCGCCATCGTGCGGAAACGAGCGATGATCCCCTCGGTCATGTCGTTGGACACCGACACCGCCGTACCGATCGTGGTCGAACCGATCGTCATCAGCAGCAGACCCGGAACCAGGTAGGCGATGTAGTCGGAGCGGCTGCCACCGCCGATGCCCGCACTCATCACATCTCCGAAGATGTAGACGAAGAGCAGCAACAGCATGATCGGCGTGAGCAGCAGATTCAGGGTCAAAGACGGATAGCGCCGGGCGTGCAGGAGATTGCGGCGCAGCATCGTGGACGAATCACGGACCGCGAGGGACAGAGAGCTCATCGGACGTTCTCCTTCGACTGGCTGGGCAGGGTCTGGTGAGTGGTGCCGGTCAGGGCGAAGAACACGTCGTCGAGGTCGGGCATGTGCACGGTCAGCTCGTCCGCCTCCACCCCGGCCGAGTCCAGCCGGTCGAGAATCGAGCGCAGCGCACGCTGGCTACCGTCGCTGGGAATCTGCAGCGCCAGCGCCTCGTCGTCCAAGGTGACCTCGCCGAGCGCGGCAGCTGCGGACCGGTAGGCGCCCGGGTCGGAGAACCGCAAGCGCACATGCCCACCCGGGATCATCCGCTTCAACTCCTCGGCAGTGCCCTCGGCGGCGATCCTGCCGCCGTTCAACACCGCGATACGGTCCGCGAGCTGATCGGCCTCTTCCAGATACTGGGTGGTCAGGAAGACCGTCACACCGCCCGCGACGAGCCCGCGGATGATCTGCCACATGTTGTGCCGGGAACGCGGATCGAGACCCGTCGTCGGCTCGTCCAGGAAAATGATCCGCGGATCACCGACCAACGTCATCGCGATGTCGAGCCGGCGCTTCATACCACCCGAGTAGGTCGAAGCAGGCTTCTTCGCCGCCTCCACCAGATCGAACCGCTCCAGCAGCTCGGCAGCGACCCGCCGCCCCTCCACCTTCGACAAGTGGTGGAGATCCGCCATGAGGAGCATGTTCTCCTCACCCGTGATCAGCCCGTCGACCGCGGAGAACTGACCCGTCACACCGATCGCCGCCCGCACCCCGCCCGGGAAGGCCGCGATGTCGTGGCCCGCGACCTGGGCCTGACCGCCGTCGGCGGTGATGAGCGTGGACAGGATCTTCACGACGGTGGTCTTGCCGGCGCCGTTGGGGCCGAGCAGGGCGAACACGGAGCCGGCCGGGATGCTCAGGTCGATGCCGTCGAGGACCGATTTGTCGCCGTAGGACTTGCGCAGACCGACGGCGGAGACGGCTGCCGGAGACGGGTGACCGCCGGCTCGATGTGATGTGGACATGACAGAAGAAGGCATGAGGCCCTCCATTCGAAGGCTGAAGTTAGGGGGAGTCGAGCGGAATGAGAGGCGGTCAGGCCCCGGCGACGACGGCGCGGCGGACGTCGATGTTGCCGTACTTCGTGCGGGCGCGGACCTTGACGGTGTCCGCGCTCCCCTCCGGGCTCCCGGACGCGGTGAGCGTGTTGCGCACCTGGCCGGAGCCCGAGCTGACGTCGAGCCAGGCGGCCGTGCCCTCGCGGACGCCGACCTCGATGGCCCCGTAGGAGGTCTCCAACTCCACGGTGCCGCGGGCGACTTCACCCACCCGCAGGGTGCCGTGGGCGGTCTTCGCGGTGACCGAGTCCTCGGCGCGCCGGATCTCGATGTCACCGTTGGCACCGCTCACCCGCAGCTCGCCGATGGCGGCTCCGACGGTCGTGGTGCCGTGCGAGTTCTTCAGGACGGCAGGGCCGTCGACGAAGCCGAGGCGCAGGCTGCCGGAGCTGGTGGTGATCTCGGTCGCGCCCTCGGCCCGGTCCACGGTGATCGAGCCGTGCGACGCGGTCAGCTTGAGCGGGCCGGTGGTGTCGAGGCGGACATCGCCGGACGAGGTCTTCACCCGGACCTCGCCGAGCCGGCCCTCGCCGAGCACCTGGGTCCAGGACCCGGTCGTGTCGACGTGCGAGCCCGTGGGCAGTTCGACCGTCACGTCGACGATGCCGGGCTTGCCGAACGGGTTGGACTTGGGCGTCCTGACGGTCAGCACGCCGCCCGCGAACGTGACCTCGGTCTGCTCGGCGGTCCGTACGTCCTTGTCACGCTTCGGGTCCCGGGGCTGCACCGCGACGACGGTGTCGAGGCGGTCGCCCGCGGTGAACTGGATGGAGCCGGCCTCCACGTGTGCGGTGACCGAGATCGCTTCGGAGGTGTCGAAAGAAGGCATGGCTGTCCCGTCCTCTTGAGTCTTCTGGGCGTCCCCGCTGGTGGGACGTGGTGTGGGAGAACTGATGCGGTGCGGTGCGGTGCAGTGCGGTGCAGTGCGGTGCAGTGCGGTGCAGTGCGGTGCAGTGCGGTGCGGTGCAGTGCGGTGCGGTGCGGTGCAGTGATCGAGCCGGGCTAACGGACCCAGCCCGTGAAGCTCTGCCCCACGCTCTTGGACTTCTCCGCCGTGCGCGGCCGGGCGCCGCCGTCGACCGCGGCCGACACGGCGCGCACCAGCCACGCGTTGACCGAGAGCCCCTCGCGGCTCGCGGCCTCCTCGGCGCGGGTCTTGAGGTGGGCCGGCAGCCGCAGGTTGACGCGGGCGGTGCCGCCCTCGTCGCCGTCGGGGGATGCGTGCGGCGCGAGCGGTTCGGCGAACGCAGCGGCGGTGGCGGGCTCCAGGGGGGCGTGGCTCTCGCCCGCCGCAACCGTCACCACGAACTCGGGGTCGAGCCCGCGCAGTCGTACGTCGACCGAGCCCGGGGCGAGCTCGCGGGTGATCTCGTCCATCGCGGCGGAGAGCACGTTGAGCAGGGTCAGCCGGGTGGCCGACTCCAGAGGCGCGGTGAGCCTCTCGGCCAGCTTGCGGGCTTCGTCGCCGCCGGCCTCGGCGGCGACGGCGAGCTCTTGGCGGAGGGTGGCGACGTAGGGCGTGAGGTCCATGTCGCACAGCATGGCACAGGCGTGGCGCCATGTCGAGCCAATGTGGCACCACTCTGCCGAACAGCGACATGGCGAACCATGAAACCCCTGGTCAGCGCGATGACGCCATCATGCGCCACAGTGACGCCAGGGCGGCGTCACCGCTGCGCGAATTGCTCTGCGGGCAATCCAGCCGCATGCACGTACAGGCTGACGCCAGGCAAAATCCAGCCCCTCCGGCGTTTGAGGAGCGGGGGCCGGGGGCTGGCCCCCGGCAACGGCGCCGCACGCGGCAACGGGTCCGGGCAGAACCCGGGGAACGGGCGAAGGGCGGGTAGGGGACTCCGCGCCGCGCAGCGGCCACCCCGCAGCGGGGCCCGGGTCAGGACGGGGCCGCCGTCCGCCGCGCGTAGTGGCGGGCCGCCTTCGCGCGGTTGCCACAGCCCGTGCTCGTGCACCACCGGCGGGTGCCATTGCGGCTGACGTCGTGGAAGCGCAGCCCACAGCTCGGGTTCGCGCAACTCCGCACCCGGTCCCCCGCCGTGCTGAGCAGCCGGAGGTGGTCCGCCGCCGCGAGGTACCCGAGCAGGTGGCCCGAGTCGGGCACCTCCAGCCGCTCGACGGGCCCGGCGGCCGTGAGCAGCCGGCGGACGCGGCCCGCGTCGAGCAGCCGGTTGAAGGTGTCGAGCGCCACCGGCCCCGCGTCGGCGCGCCCGACGACGCCGGCCAGCGCGGAGCGGGCGGCCCGGGCGGCGGCCAGGGTGGTCCGGTCGGCACACAGCTCGCCGCCGGCGTACGCGGCGGCCACCCGGGACCCGGCCAGCCAGCACGCGAGGCCGGCGGTGGAGTCCAGCAGGTCGTGGCGGCCGTACCGGTCGTGCCAGTGGGTGTTGAGGAGGTCCAGGCTGAGCGGCTCGCCGGTCAGCGGACGCGGATCGGGGACGCCCACCCCGGTGGTCGCCGCCGCCACGCGGTCCACGCTCATCCCCGCGGCCCGATACGCACGCCTTCGGGGACGGTCACGAAGGCGCAGTACGGCGACGAGCCCTCGACCCGGTACAGCTCCACGGCCTGCGGCGCCGCGAGGATCCCCGGCAGGATCAGCTGCCACAGCCGGGTCAGGTGCCCGCGAAGCGGCCCGCAGGAATCGCCCGGGCGGTGTTTCTCCCCGCGCAGGCACACGTCCATCCCGATCAGGGAGTGCACGAGCTGTGCGGCCGTCCCCCAGGGGTCGGCCGCGCCGGCCAGGGCGTCGGCCAGCTCCTCGCGGACGGCGTCGGTCCAGGAGACGCTGCCGTCGGGGTAGTGCACGAACTCCCGGGTCAGCCGCGCGCCCGCCCGTACGACGGGGTCGTGACCGAGCCGCCCGGCGACGGCGTGCGTCATGTCGACGGCGGCCTGCAAGGGCCGGATCCCGCGGTGCGGTACCGCGGCCAGCGTGCCGACGACCGTCTGCCGGGCTTCGGTGCGCACCGCCCTGACCAGGTCGTCCTTGGCGGGGAAGTGGTACATCAAGGCACCCTTGGTCACTCCCGCGGCGGTGCAGATGACGGCGAGCGAGGCCCCTTCGTAGCCGTAGAGGTCGATGGCCTTGGCGGCGCCGTTGATCAGAGCCCGGCGCGTCCGCTCGGCTCGCTCCTGCTGCGCCATGGGCGCTCCTCGTGCGTAGGGGATGGAGACGTACGGGTGGTGTGGTTCGAGCGGGCCCGCCAGAGCCGCACCACCCGTACGGTCAGACCGCCGAGCCGGCCGGGACGGAGGCCAGGCTGTCCTCGAAGCTCTTGCGGAGCTGGGCGCGGCGGAGCTTGCCGATGCCGGTCTTGGGGATCTCGGACCGGTCGACGGGCAGCAGGTGACGTACGTCGACGCCGAGCCGCTCGCGGACGCGCTCGCGGATCCGCTCACCCTGCTCCCCGGTGAGGGTGCCGGTGCGCGGGCTGAAGAAGACGGCGAGCTCCTCGGGGCCGCCGGGCTCGGCGGTGACGAGGGAGGCGACGGTGTACGAGGGCTCGATGAAGTCGAGTTCCTCGACGGCGGCCTCGATCTCGTGGCCGTGGTAGGCGATGTCGCCGAGCTGGATGACGTCGTCGGTGCGGCCGGTGACGGCGAGGATGCCGTTCTCGACGTACGCCAGGTCGCCGGTCTTGAACCAGCCGTCCTCGGTGAAGGACTGACGGTTCTGCACGGGGTTGTCGTAGTACCCGGACGTGATGGTCGAGCCGGTGACCTGGAGGCGGCCGGTGATGCCCCAGGGCACGAGCTCGCCGTGCTCGTCGACGACACGGATGCGGGTGCCGGGCTGGGGGCGGCCGACGGGCACGTAGCGGTCGTCGCCGGCGGCGGCCTCGGTGAACTGGCAGTCGGCCACGCCGGCGGTGGTCTCGGACATGCCCCAGCCGGGGAACATGGCGGTGGCGGGCAGCCCGTGGGGGGCCAGCAGGTCCAGGAAGCGGCGGACGACGCCGGAGCGGACGGCCTCGCCGCCGTTCATGATGTAGCGCAGCGGGCTCAGGTCCCAGCCGCGGCCCTCGAAGCGGTCGGCCTGGTCGTTGACGAGCACGAAGGCGAAGTTGGGTGCCCAGGTGGTGTCGGCCCGGTGGGTGGAGACGGCGTCGAGCCAGCGCAGCGGGTCCTCGAGCACCCACTGGATCTTGGCGTGGACCTGTGCGGCACCGAGGAAGACGTCGCGGGCGTGGAACATGACGAGCCCGCCGATGTGGTCCAGCGGCATCCAGTTGAAGGTGCGGGTGTCCGCGTCGAGCTTGTTCACGCGGGAGGTGGCCGCGCTGCGCGTGAGGATGTTGCGGTGGGTCAGGGTGACGGCCTTGGGCACGCCGGTGCTGCCGGAGGTGAGCAGCAGCACGGCCGGGTCCGCGGCGTCCGGCTGGTGGGGGGCGAGGTCCGGCTCGTGGGCGGTGCGCAGGCTCGCCACGTCGCCCAGGTGGGCGGCGGTCCAGCCGGCGTCGGCGGTGACGGCGGGCGCGATCTCCTGGCCGGTGCCGGTCAGGACGCGGGGGCTGCCGTACCCGCCCCAGACGCGCTCCAGCAGGCCGGGGCCGTTCACCGCGTCGGCGCTGACGGGCAGCGGCAGGAAGCCGCCGAGGACGCAGCCCCAGAACCCGGCGAGGAGGTCGGCGTCGTCGGCCGACTGGAGGATGATCTTCTCGCCGACGACGGCGCCGGAGGCGCGCAGGCCGGCCAGGACGCGCGAGGCGTCGTCGAGCAGCTCGGCGTAGCTCTGGTGGACCTCGGTGCCGTCGGCGCGGATGTACGTCACCCCCCGGCCCTCGCTCCCGGCGACGGCGCGGGCGAGGGCGGCGCCGAGGTGCGCGACGCCGGTTTCGGGGGCGGGCCCGCCGTCGAGCAGCGATATGCCGGTGCCGGTCATGCCTGGTTCTCCTCTTGCTGAGCGGTGTCGGACGCGGTGGCCGCGGTGCCGGTGGGGGTGGACGCGGCGCCGGCGGAGGCGGACGCGGTGTCGGCGGAGGTCGCCGTGTCGGCGGGGGTCGCGGTGGCCACGATGACGAGCGGGCCCCGGCCGTGGAAGGGCGCGGGCTCCTTGCGGAACCCGCCGTACTCGGCCGTGATGGTCAGTCCCGCCGCGGCCAGCAGTCCGCGCACCTCGGGCCCGGTCAGGACGGCCTGGTCGAAGAAGTTGTCGTACATGGCGACCGTGCCGTCCGCGGTGCGGACCAGCAGGGTCTCCTCGTTGCGCCAGTTCGCGGCGTGCGCGTTGACGAACTGGCGGGCGAGGCGGGTGATGAGCACCCCGTCCCGGCGGTGGTGGCCGATGCTGTCGGGCTGGAAGGAGTCGACGAAGTTCAGCAGGTGGCCGAACTCCAGGACGACCTGCCCACCCGGGGCCAGCAGCTCGCGGAGGGAGCGCAGGACCGCCGGGAGCCGGTCGCGCTCCAGGTAGTTGAGCGTCATGAAGAGGCTGTAGACGAGGTCGTAGCGCTCGTCGGTGCGGTACTCCTCGGCGCGGGCCTCCACGTAGGAGATGCCCGCGCCGCCGGCGGCGCGGGCATACTCCAGGAACGCGGCGCTCTGGTCGACGCCGGTGCCGCGGTGGCCGCGCTCGCGCAGGGCGCGCAGGTTGGAGCCGGTGCCGCAGCCCAGGTCGAGTACGGTGCCCGCGTCGGGGAGCAGGGACGCGAGGAACTCCGTCTCGGCGTCGAGGTTGCGGAAGTCCTTGCGCATGATCTCGTAGTACTCACCGGGGAATTCGAAGCTCGTGCCGGTCAAATCCGTCATCCTCCTCGGATGTCAGTGCTCGTCGGTCGTCGGTACTCGTCGGTACTCGGCGGTCATCGGTCGCCGGTCGCCGGTCATCGGTCGCCGGTCGCCGGTCGCCGGTCAACCGGTCGCCGGTGCCCGGTGCCGGCCGGCGGGCCCCCCTACATGGGCACGGCCTCGCGCATGGTCCGGTAGCCGCGCGGGGTGAGGCCGTACCGGTCGCGGAAGAGGCGGCTGAAGTGCGAGGCCTGGTAGAGGCCGGACCGTTCGCCGATCACCCCGACGGGCAGGTGTCCGAGCCGCGGGTCGCGCAGTTCCGACCTGCAGCGGGCGAGGCGCTCGTCCCGGATCCACCGGGCGGGGCTGGTCCCGTGCTCCTGGAAGATCCGCTGGAGGTAGCGCAGCGAGATGTTGTGGTGCTCGGCGACCGCCTGCGGGGTGAGCTCGGGGTCGGAGAGCCGTGCGCGGATGTACGCCTGGATGCCCAGCATGAGGTCGTGCCGGGCCACCTCGTCCTCGGCGGCCACGTGGCGCAGCCGGTCGGCGAGGACGGCCGCGGCCAGGCCCGCCACGGTGGCGCCGACCCGGTCGACGGCGGAGTGGATCTCGGTGCCGTGGTCGTGGAGTCCGGCGAGGAGCTGGGAGAGCAGGGCGCCCGCGCCCATCCGCCCGCACCAGCCGGTGGCGGTCAGCTTCGCGGTGTCGCCGGCCGACATGCCGAGGTGCCGGTGCGGGAGCTGCACTTCGACCAGGTGGAAGGGCCGGGGCAGCAGGAGGCGGTACGGGCGGCTGGTGTCGCAGCAGATGATCTGCGGGCCGCTCGCCTGGCCCCGGCGGCCGTCCTGGTGGACGTGGATCTCGCCGGCCAGTGCCCGGAACACCCGCAGGGACTCTGAGGGGTCGGGGCGGATGTGGCGGCCGGGACGCACGGCCTCGTGGGCCTCCCCGGTGACGAGGGAGATGGTCACGTCGCCGAAGTCGCGGCGGACGGTGGCCCCGTACACGGACTCGCCGTGTGTGCGGATGACCCGCGCCGTGCCGGGGGCGGGCGCGGCGAGCGGTGGACTGCGGTCCGGCACGGATGCGCTCGGCCCGCGGAGGGGCAGCATGTCCATCGTTCTCCTCGCTCCGGGAAGCGTCATACCAGCGTGACAGGCAGGCCCATAAAAACATACCTGCATGCAGGTACTAGCACGCCATCAGATGTTGCAATCAACGGGGCCTTGCCTCGGCTTTCGTGCGTAAACAGGCCATGAACAGGCGCATTTACGCAAGCCGGGAGACAGGTCGGCCGGTACAGTTGAGGGTGAGGACTGGCCGGACAACGCGGCTTCACGTGCGGTCATGGATGTAGTTTCCGAACGAGGGGTATCACGTGACGATCAAGGTCGGCATCAACGGATTCGGCCGCATCGGCCGCAGCTTCTTCCGCGCCGCCCTTCAGCGGGGCACCGGCCTGGAGGTGGTCGCCGTCAACGACCTCACCGACGCCGCGACGCTGGCCCACCTGCTCAAGTACGACAGCACGCTCGGCAAGCTCGGCCACGACGTCCGCGCGGCCGAGGGCAACCTCGTCATCGACGGGCGCACCATACGCGTGACCGCCGAGCGCGACCCGGCCAAGCTGCCGTGGGGCGAGCTGGAGGTGGACGTGGTCATCGAGTCCACCGGTGTGTTCACCGACGCGCACAAGGCCCGCGCCCACCTGGAGGCCGGTGCCCGCAAGGTCATCATCAGCGCGCCCTCGAAGAACGAGGACCTGACGATCGCCTTCGGCATCAACGACGACCTCTACGACCCGGCCGTGCACGACATCGTCTCCAACGCCTCGTGCACGACCAACTGCCTGGCCCCGCTGGCCAAAGTCCTCGACGACGCGCTCGGCATCGAGCACGGCCTGATGACCACGGTCCACGCCTACACCGCGGACCAGAACCTCCAGGACGGGCCGCACACCGACCTGCGCCGCGCCCGCTCGGCGGCGACGAACACCGTGCCGACCACCACCGGCGCGGCCAAGGCCATCGGCCTGGTCCTGCCGCAGCTCAAGGGCAAGCTCGACGGGTACGCGCTGCGCGTGCCGATCCCGACGGGCTCCGCCACCGACCTGACCGTCCGCGTCGGCCGCGCGACGACGGTCGAGGAGGTCAACGAGATCTTCGCGAAGGCCGCCGAGGGCGCTCTCGCGGGCATCCTCACCTACACCGACGAGCCGATCGTCTCCAGCGACATCGTCACCGACCCCGCGTCGTGCATCTTCGACTCGGGCCTGACCAAGGTGATCGGCGACGGCCGCCAGGTCAAGATCGTCGGCTGGTACGACAACGAGTGGGGCTTCTCCAACCGTGTCGTGGACACCGCCCTGCTGATCGGCGCCCGCTGATCGGCGCCCGCTGACCGGCGCCCCGTAGACGTGCGTCCGCCGACGGCGACCCCGTCGGCCGCGGCGCCCGTCCCGACCGGAGGTTCCCGATTCCCGTGATCAAGACCCCCCACCACGAGGGCGAACAGGCCGTACAGAAGCAGGCCGGCGAAGGCGGTCCCGGCTGGGGCTCGCCGATGTTCGACGACGTGATCCAGCCCGGCTTCGACCAGTACCTGATGCGCCAGCGCATGCTCTTCCTGGGCGGCGCCGACGCCACGGGCGCCATGTGGTCCTCCCTGGTCACGGGCGACCCCGGCTTCGCCCTGCCCACGAGCCGGCGCACGATCACGCTGTCCTCCCTGCCCGTGCCCGGCGATCCGCTGGCCGAAGCCTTCGCCGAGACGGCCGACATCGGACTGCTCGCCCTCGAACCGCACACGACGACCCGGATCCGGATCAACGGCGTGGCGCGGCGCGAAGGGCAGTCGCTGCACATCCGCACCGAGCAGGTGCTGGGCAACTGCCCCAAGTACCTCCAGGTGCGGGTCCCGGTCGCGGACGGGCCCGCCTCCGCGCCCCGGGAGACCCGGGACGGCGACGCGCTCACGCCCGAGCAGGAGAAGTGGATCACCGGGGCGGACACCTTCTTCATCGCCAGCCGGGCCGAAGGCTACGGCGCGGACTCCTCGCACCGGGGCGGCGACCCCGGTTTCGTCACGGTGGCGGGACCGCGCAGGCTCGTATGGCCCGACTACTTCGGCAATTCCTTCTACATGACCTTGGGCAATCTGCAGCTCAACGAGAACTGCGGACTGCTCTTCCTGGACTGGGAGTCCGGCCACACCCTGCAACTGACGGGCAAGGCGCGGATCAACTGGGCCGAGGGGGACCGGGCGGACGTGCCCGGAGCCCTGCGGATGTGCGAGTTCGACATCGAGCGCGTGGTGCAGATCGACGGGGCGACCCGGCTGCGCTGGGCGTTCGGCGGTCCCTCGCCCTACAACCCGCCGGCACCGGCGCGCGGCTGAACCCCCGCGGCCCCGCGCCGTCCCCCTCCCCCGGTCCCCTGGTCACCGTCCGGCCGTGCCGTCTCCCCCGTCGGCGCGGCCGGACGGTGTTGCACTCCCCGCTTTGCACGCCCCGCCCCGGCACCCTCCCCGTCCACGGCCTCCACATCGAAGGATTGCGCCATGCCCGATGCCGATCCGCACACGACCTCCACGACCTCCCCCCGGCTCCGGGCCGACGTCTCGACGCTCCCCGCCTACGTGCCGGGCCGCGCGGCCCGCGACGAGTTCGTCGACAAACTCTCCTCGAACGAGAACCCGTACCCGCCGCTCCCCTCCGTGATCGCCGCGGTCGAGACCTGGCTGGGCCGCCTCAACCGCTACCCCGACCCCACCGCGGCCGAGCTCATCGCGGAGCTCTCGGGTCGCCTCGGCGTACCCGCCGACCACCTCGTACTGGGCACCGGCTCGGTCGGCATCACCCAGCACCTGGTCGCCGCCGCCGCGGGCCCGGGCGACGAGGTCGTCTTCGCCTGGCGCTCGTTCGAGGCCTACCCGCTGCTGGCCTGGGCCGCCGGGGCCACCTCCGTCCAGGTCCCGCTGCGCGACGAGACCCACGACCTGGACGCACTGGCCGACGCGGTCACCGACCGCACCCGCCTGATCTTCGTCTGCAACCCGAACAACCCCACCGGCACCGCCGTACGCCGCGCCGAACTGGAACGCTTCCTGGACCGCGTGCCCCCACACATCCTGGTCGTCATGGACGAGGCCTACCGCGAGTTCGTCGACCCCGCCGAAGACATCCCGGACGGCATCGACCTCTACCGCGACCGCCCCAACGTCGCCGTCCTGCGCACCTTCTCCAAGGCCTACGGACTGGCCGCCCTCCGCGTCGGCTACGCGGTGGCCCACCCTCGGGTCACAGCCGCCCTACGCGCCTGCTCGGTCCCCCTCGGCGTCAGCGGCCCCGCCCAGGCCGCCGCCCTGGCCTCCCTGCGCGCCACGGAGGAACTCCGCGAACGCGTGGCCGACCTGGTCGCGGAACGCGCCCGCGTCAGCGCCACCCTGCGCGCGGAGGGCTTCGAAGTCCCCGAGAGCCACGCCAACTTCGTCTGGCTGCGCCTCGGCTCCCGCACCGCCTACTTCGCGGACGCCTGCGAGGCGGCCGGCCTCATGGTCCGCCCCTTCGCCGAAGAGGGCGTCCGCATCACGATCGGCACCCCGTCCGCAAACGACCGCCTCCTGAAAACGGCGGCCGACTGGGACCCCCGACTCAGCCGCTGATGACCCTCAGCCGGGCACCCGGCTGCTCACGCTCCGCCTCGACCGTCGGGGTCAGCCGGTAGACCCGAACGGGGCCGACGCTGTCCACCTCTTCGAGCCACCCAAGAGCCTCCAGCTCCTTGCGCGTCCGGGAAAACACCGGGGCGCTCATACCCGCGGTCTCGGCGAGCTCGGTGGCCTTGATCCACACCGACCCGTCCGGCCGCTGCTCAGAGGCCGCGTACAGCATGACGACGATCCGCTGATTCGGGTTCAGGACGCGTCCCGTGCGCTTGAGGACGTACAGCACGTCCTCACTGCGGTGGACCTTCATGTCGCGTCTCCCTTGATCTTCCTGCGCCCACGGTCGCCCGGCTTCGGGATGCGCATCTCCGGAGGATTCCAGTCGGAAACCGCCTCACGATGTTCGAAGCCCGTCCCGATGAACGCAAGGTACGGGGTCGTTCGGTAGAACGTCGTACGGCCGATCCCACCGGACTCCACCAGCAGGCGAGCACCCTTGAGGACCTTGACGGCCCTAGACAGCGCGTCAGGACTCATGTCTAGCTCTGATGCGACGGCCACGCCGGTCATCTGAACGGGCCCCTGCCGTTCCTCCGTCGCGAACCAGTACCAGACCAGCACGCGGAACTCACGGTCACTCAGTCCCGAAGCTCCCGAGGCAAGCTGACGGCCGCGCCGGATCCCGACGTTGATGTGCGGTCCGTCGAAGGCGTACGGGGCACGGGGGACCTCTTCCATTGCTCCGGTGTCAGGATCCACCAGTGCAAGGATCTTGCTCCGCGCCGACTCCGCCATGCGTGAACCCGCCCCGCCCCTCGTCACCACGAGCCGCGAGACCCCCTCCAGGGCCTCACGATTAGCACATTGCACATTACCTCATAGCCAACCAACCTCGCCCCGAGGAAAGGTTCCTTTGCTCATTGCTAATCAAGTTCGACACCGGGCCCACGCCCACCCGCCCAGTCAGAGATGTGCACATAGCTAACTGACCCGTTTCCAGAATCGGGTAACCCGCTTCCAGGATCGGGTTACCCGATCCCAGGATCGGGTTGCGGTCGACGTTTGCGCAGGTCAAGAGGGTGCGGGGGCTGCGCGTTCTTAATACCTGGAAAGGTAGTGAGCACCTGTCGGCCCGGGTCGGCGGCTGCTCGCCCTGACGCTTCGCGCCAGCGCTCCCAGGTGGGTCCACCGCCGGCACCCCGTCGCACGGCCCCTCGTGGCCACTGCCCGAAACAAGCAGCAGCGTGGCTGATACCGGCTGGGGCTGAGCGAATCCGTCGGCGCCGGTGATCGCGGTGACGGGCTTCGTCTGGGCGCACCTTCTGTGGCCGAGGTCTTATCCGGTCCGTCCTGGCCAGGCAACGAGGTTCCTTGCACCTACCGTCAGCCGGCTTCAGCCCCGTGGCCACCTCTCCCGCGCCGCCCAGGACCTACTGAGCGCTCTGATCGATCTCCAGGAGCCGAGCCGCGAGGTCCAGATGTCCCAGCAGGAGCTCGCGGCGCGCGTGGGCCTCGGCAAGAACGTCCGTACCGTCAGCGGCGCGTAGCCGCCGCCGGCGTCCGCACACGAACGAGGCGGCGCACTCCGACGTGTTGTCGGGGTACGCCGCCTCGGGGCGGAGCGGGGTGCGGGAGGGGCCCTGTGCTGCCTCGGCCCCTACTTCGGGTCACTGTTGAACTTCGCGGCTGACCAGAAGTAGCCGAGGACGGCGAGGCCCAGGCACCAGGCGACGGCGAGCCAGCCGTTGTTGCCGATCTCGGTACCCAGGAGCAGACCGCGCAGGGTTTCGATGGCCGGGGTGAAGGGCTGGTACTCGGCGATGGGCTGGAACCAGCCCGGCATCCCCTCGACCGGCACGAACGCACTCGACAGGAGCGGCAGGAGGATCATCGGGAGCGCGTTGTTGCTCGCGGCCTCGGCGTTGGGGCTGATCAGCCCCATACCGACGGCGATCCAGGTGAACGCCAGGGCGAACAGCACCAGGAGCCCGAGTGCCGCGAGCCATTCCAGGGCCGTCGCGTCCGTGGACCGGAACCCGATCGCCACGCCAACGGCGCCCACCAGGACCACGGACGCGATCGACTGGAGCACGCTGCTGACGACGTGTCCGATGAGCACCGCACCCCGATGGATCGCCATCGTGCGGAAACGAGCGATGATCCCCTCGGTCATGTCGTTGGACACCGACACCGCCGTACCGATCGTGGTCGAACCGATCGTCATCAGCAGCAGACCCGGAACCAGGTAGGCGATGTAGTCGGAGCGGCTGCCACCGCCGATGCCCGCACTCATCACATCTCCGAAGATGTAGACGAAGAGCAGCAACAGCATGATCGGCGTGAGCAGCAGATTCAGGGTCAAAGACGGATAGCGCCGGGCGTGCAGGAGATTGCGGCGCAGCATCGTGGACGAATCACGGACCGCGAGGGACAGAGAGCTCATCGGACGTTCTCCTTCGACTGGCTGGGCAGGGTCTGGTGAGTGGTGCCGGTCAGGGCGAAGAACACGTCGTCGAGGTCGGGCATGTGCACGGTCAGCTCGTCCGCCTCCACCCCGGCCGAGTCCAGCCGGTCGAGAATCGAGCGCAGCGCACGCTGGCTACCGTCGCTGGGAATCTGCAGCGCCAGCGCCTCGTCGTCCAAGGTGACCTCGCCGAGCGCGGCAGCTGCGGACCGGTAGGCGCCCGGGTCGGAGAACCGCAAGCGCACATGCCCACCCGGGATCATCCGCTTCAACTCCTCGGCAGTGCCCTCGGCGGCGATCCTGCCGCCGTTCAACACCGCGATACGGTCCGCGAGCTGATCGGCCTCTTCCAGATACTGGGTGGTCAGGAAGACCGTCACACCGCCCGCGACGAGCCCGCGGATGATCTGCCACATGTTGTGCCGGGAACGCGGATCGAGACCCGTCGTCGGCTCGTCCAGGAAAATGATCCGCGGATCACCGACCAACGTCATCGCGATGTCGAGCCGGCGCTTCATACCACCCGAGTAGGTCGAAGCAGGCTTCTTCGCCGCCTCCACCAGATCGAACCGCTCCAGCAGCTCGGCAGCGACCCGCCGCCCCTCCACCTTCGACAAGTGGTGGAGATCCGCCATGAGGAGCATGTTCTCCTCACCCGTGATCAGCCCGTCGACCGCGGAGAACTGACCCGTCACACCGATCGCCGCCCGCACCCCGCCCGGGAAGGCCGCGATGTCGTGGCCCGCGACCTGGGCCTGACCGCCGTCGGCGGTGATGAGCGTGGACAGGATCTTCACGACGGTGGTCTTGCCGGCGCCGTTGGGGCCGAGCAGGGCGAACACGGAGCCGGCCGGGATGCTCAGGTCGATGCCGTCGAGGACCGATTTGTCGCCGTAGGACTTGTGCAGACCGTTCGCCGTGATGGCCCAGGTGGTCATGAGCGGTGCTCCTTTGTGACTGGATGTCAGAGGCTGCGGGCGGTGACGTCGCCGTAGGCGGTGGTCGCGTGGATGGAGAGCCCGGCGGCGGCCCCGTCGGCGTTGTGCAGGGCGTTGTGGATCCGGCCGAGGGCGGTGCCGGCGTCGAGGGTGGCGCTGACCCCGCGGCCCGCGCCGACCACGATCTCCCCGTACTCGGTGTGCAGTTCGACCGTGCCGCCCAGGGCCTCGGCGATGTGCAGGTCGCCCTTCTGGGTGCTGATCCGGGCGGAACCGGCCAGACGGCCGACCGAGACGTCGCCGGCCGCGAGGGTCAGCTGGGCGCTCGCGGCCTCATCGAGCTTGACCGAGCCCTGCGCCGCCTCGAAGACCACGTCACCGAGGCGTCCGACGCCCCGGAGGTCGGCGGCGGCCGCCTTCGCCTCGACACGAGAACCGGCGGGCAGCTGGACGGTCACCTCGATGGCGCCGGAGGCGCCCAGCAGCTGGTTCTTGGCCGAGGCCGCGATCCGCAGGACCCCGTCGGCGTACTCGACCAGGGTCTGCTCGGCCGCCTTGACGTCGCGGCCCTTCGAGGCGTCCGCGGGCCGGACCTCGACCGCGGTGTCCGCGCGGTCCGCGGCGATGAAGCGGATGGTGCCGGCGGGGATGTCCAGAACGGCGGAGATCGGGGCGGTGGTGGCGAACTTCTGCATGATTCTCTCCTGCGACTCGTTGTTTCCGATGAGGGAAAAGCTACGTTGCTTTCCAAGTCTCAGCAAGAAGTTCGTTGCGATGAATCCCAATACTTGCAGGTCAGAGCCATTTAATCGTTGCGAAGGGCTGAAGCCAAACGCAACGCCAGCCACTCCAGGCGTTGCAATGAGATGGAAGTGAACGCTATACTGGAGGCACGACGACCCACGAAGGAGACCGCGATGCCGGGAGGCAGGCTCACCCAGCAGGAACGCCAGCAGATCGCCATGGGGGTGGCCGACGGCCTCGCCTACGCGGAGATCGCCAGACAGCTGGACCGGCCGACCTCGACCATCACGCGCGAGGTCATGCGCAACGGCGGCCCCAGCGCCTACCGCGCCGATCTGGCCCACCGCGCCACCGAAGCCCGCGCGCACCGGCGCAAGCAGACCGCGCCCCGCGGACCGCAGGCCGCTCCGCAGGCCTACGGACGGGACGCCGAGGCCGTGCGCGCCTACGAGGAGGTGTTCACCACCGTCATGATGGCTTCGGGCATGCCCACCATGACGGCCCGGGTGATGGCCTGCCTCACCCTCACCGACACGGGCAGCCTCACCGCGTCGGAACTCGTCCAGCGCCTCCAGGTCAGCCCGGCCTCCGTGTCGAAGTCGATAACGTTCCTGGAGGGACAGGGCCTCATCCGACGGGAACGCGAGGAAGGCCGCCGCGAGCGCTACGTCGTCGACGACGACATCTGGTACCAGTCGATGATGGCCAGCGCCCGCTCCGCCGCCCAGATCGTCGAGACGGCACGGCAGGGCGTCGCCGTCCTCGGCGCCGACACCCCGGCCGGCACCCGCATGGAGAACATCGCCCGCTTCCTCGACTTCGTCTCCGAGAGCATCGCCCGCGCCGCCGAACAGGCCCGCGCGATCCTCCACACGAAGCTGGAGGCGCCCTCGGACACCTCCGCCGAAAGAGCCGAAGAAAATGTCGCGGGGACCGATGAGTTTCCCGGGGAGCCGCGGTCTTAGATCATGAAAGGCACGCCGCGGCAGCCACGTACGTGGTCGCGGGGCGCGCCGGACGGACCACCGAGAGCCAGCCACAAGATTTCGAGGAACCTCAGATGCGCAAGATCATCAGCACCGCCTTCGTCTCCCTCGACGGCGTAGTGGAGGCCCCCGGCGGCGAGCCCGGCTACCGGAACTCCGGCTGGACCTTCAAGGACGTCGAGTTCCTGCCCGAGGCCTTCGAGATCAAGGGCCGGGAGCAGAAGGAAGCCGCCGCGATGCTGCTCGGCCGGACCAGCTACGAGGCGTTCAGCCCCGTGTGGCCCGGCATGGAGGACTTCGCCGACTACAAGGTGATGCCGAAGTACGTCGTCTCCACCACCCTCGCCGAGGACGACCTGGTGTCGGACTGGGGCGACACCACGATCCTGCGCACCCTCGACGAGGTCGCCGCGCTCAAAGAGACCGAGGGCGGTCCGATCATCGTGCACGGCAGCGCCGCCCTGAACCGGGCACTCTCCGACGCCGGCCTGATCGACCGGTACCACCTGCTGGTCTTCCCGCTGCTGCTCGGTGCGGGCAAGCGGCTCTTCAGCGCCACCGACAAGGACGCGCAGAAGCTGAAGCTCGTCGAGCACGCGGCGTACGACAACGGCCTGCAGCTGAACGTCTTCGACGTCGTCCGCTGACCCGAGCCCGTCCCCGCGCGCCTTCAGCCGAAGGTGCCGAAGAGGCGCCGCAGTTCCTCGTGGAAGCCGGGAAAGGTCTTGGCCACGCAGGCCGGGTCGTCGAGGGTGCCGCCGGGGGCGCGCAGGCCCAGTACCGAGAAGGACATCGCGATGCGGTGGTCCCGGTGGCAGGCGACCGCCGCCGGGGCCGGGGTGCCCGGGTGGACGGTGATGCGGTCCGGGCCGTCCTCGACCCGGATGCCGAGCGCGCGCAGGTTCCCGGCGACGGCGGCGATGCGGTCGGACTCCTTCAGACGGGCGTGCGCGATGCCCGTGATGGTGACGGGGGCGTCCGCGAGCGGGGCGATCGCGGCCATCGTCATGAAGGTGTCCGAGATGTCGCCCATGTCGACGGTGAATCCGCCGCGCAGCGGGCCGGTGCCCGTGACCTCGGTCCAGCCGGCGGTCCTGGTGACCCGGGCCCCGGCACGTCGCAGCACCTCCACGAACGCGGTGTCGCCCTGGAGGCTCTCCGTGCCCAGGGCCTGGACCCGTACGGTGCGTCCGGTGACGGCCGCCGCCGCGAAGAAGTACGAGGCGGTCGAGGCGTCCGGCTCGATGTCGAGGTCGGTGGGCCGGTACCCGCCCGGGTGGACCGTGATCGCGCTGCCCTCCTCCTCGACGCGGGCGCCGAACTGCCGCATCAAGGAGAGGGTCATGTCCACGTACGGACGGCTGACGAGCCGCGGCACGTCCACCGTGAGCGGCCCGCCCATCAGCGGCGCGGCCATCAGCAGCCCCGAGAGGTACTGGCTGCTGAGCCCGGAATCCAGCTCGACGCGGCCGCCGGCCAGCCCCCGCGCGGTGAGGGTGAAGGGCAGGCCCGTACCGCGCACCCGCGCCCCGAGGCCGGTCAGCGCCTCCAGCAGCGGCCGCAGCGGGCGGGCCCGCAGCTGGTCGGAGCCGTCGAAGGCGATCTCCCCGCGCCCGGTGGCCGCGAAGGGCGGCAGGAAGCGCGCGGCGGTGCCGGCGTCGGCGCACCAGACGCGGCCGGGGCCGGCCGGTCCGGTGCCGCGCCCGGTGACCTCCCACACCTCGCCGGAGCCGTCTCCGTAACCCGAGCCGTCGCCGTACCCGTAGCCACTGTCGCCGATGTCGCGCACCCCGGTGCCCAGGGCCGTGAGCGCGGCCCGGAAGGCGAGGGTGTCGTCGCTGACCAGGGGCGCACCGAGGCGGCTGCGGCCGGGGGCGGCGGCCGCGAGGAGCAGCGCCCGGTTGGTGATGCTCTTGGAGCCGGGGATCCGGGCCTCCAGCACGGTCGCGGCGCTCATCGGGCCGTGGCCTTGCGCTGAGCCCGCTCGACGCTCGCGCGGGCGGCCGCGGCGACCTTCGGCGCGGTCAGGCCGTGGAGTTCGTACAGGGACTGGTACGGGGCGGACGCGCCGAAGGAGTCGATGCCCAGCGAGGTGCCCGCCGCGCCGACCAGGGCGTACCAGCCGAGGCTGGAGCCCGCCTCGACGGAGACCCGGGCGGCCACCCCGGCGGGGAGCACCTCCTCGCGGTACGCCTCCTCCTGCGCCTGGAACCACTCCAGGCACGGCATGGACACGACGCGGGTGGCGAGACCCCCGTCCTGGAGGATGCGGCGGGCGTCCAGGGCGATGGGCACCTCGCTGCCGGTGGCGATGAGGATGGCCTCGGGGCACCCGCCCTCGGCGCCCTCGGCCTCGGCCAGGACGTACCCGCCGCGTGCCGCGCCCTCGGCGGGGGACAGCCCGCTCTCCTCGGTGCGCTCCAGCACGGGCAGGTTCTGCCGGGACAGGCACAGGCCCGCCGGGCGGTCGTCGTTCTCCAGGATGGTGCGCCAGGCGACGACGGTCTCGTTCGCGTCGGCGGGCCGGACCACGTCGAGGCCGGGGATGGCGCGCAGCGACCAGAGGTGCTCGATCGGCTGGTGGGTGGGGCCGTCCTCGCCGAGCCCGATGGAGTCGTGGGTCCAGACGTAGGTGACGGGCAGCTTCATCATGGCCGCGAGGCGGACGGCGGGGCGCATGTAGTCGGAGAAGACCAGGAAGGTGCCGCCGTAGGGGCGGGTCCCGCCGTGCAGGGCGATGCCGTTGAGGATGGCGCCCATGGCGTGCTCGCGGATCCCGAAGTGCAAGGTCCGCCCGTACCGGTGGCCGGAGTACGCCTCCGTCGACAACTCCTCGGGGATGAAGGAGGGCTCGCCCTTCATGGTGGTGAGATTGGACTCGGCGAGGTCCGCGGAGCCGCCCCACAGTTCGGGAAGGACGGAGGCGAGCGCGTTCAGCACCTCCCCGGACGCCTTGCGGGTGGCGACCTGCCCGCCCGCGGGGAACACAGGCAGGTTCGACTGCCACCCCTCGGGCAGCCGGCGCTCGGAGAGCCGGTCGAAGAGCTCGGCGCGCTCGGGGTTGAGGGCGCGCCAGTCGGCGAGGGTCTTGTCCCACTGGCGGTGGGCCCCGGCTCCGCGGTCGGCGACGCGGCGGGCGTGGGCCAGTACCTCGGCGGGGACCTGGAAGGAGAGCGAGGGGTCGAGGCCCATCGCCGCCTTGGCGGCCGCGGCCTCCTCGGCGCCGAGCGCCGATCCGTGGATGCCGCCGGTGTTCCGCTTCTTCGGCGCCGGCCAGCCGATGATCGTGCGCAGCGCTACGAGGGAGGGCCGGTCGGTGGTCTCGCGGGCGGTGACGAGCGCCCGGTGCAAGGCCGCCACGTCCTCGGTGTACTCCCCCGTAGCGGTCCAGTCGACCTCCTGCACGTGCCAGCCGTACGCCCGGTAGCGGGCGAGGGTGTCCTCGGAGTGCGCGATCTGCCGGTCGTCCTCGATGGAGATGCGGTTCTCGTCGTAGAGGACGACGAGGTTGCCCAGGCGCTGGTGGCCGGCCAGCGAGCTGGCCTCGTGCGCGACGCCCTCCTCCAGGTCGCCCTCGGAGGCGATGGCCCAGACGGTGTGGTCGAAGGGGCTCTCGCCCGGTGCGGCCTGCGGGTCGAACAGGCCGCGCTCGCGGCGGGCCGCCATGGCCATGCCGACGGCGTTGGCGAGGCCCTGGCCGAGGGGGCCGGTGGTGGTCTCCACGCCCGGGGTGTGCCCGTACTCGGGGTGCGCGGGGGTCAGACTGCCCTCGGTGCGCAGGCCCTTGAGGTCGTCGAGGGTGAGCCCGTAGCCCGACAGGTAGAGCTGCGTGTAGAGCGTCAGGCTGGCGTGGCCGCAGGAGAGCACGAACCGGTCGCGGCCGGCCCAGCGCGGGTCCTGGGGGTCGTGCCGCAGCAGCCGCTGGAAGAGCAGGTAGGCGGCGGGCGCGAGGCTCATGGCGGTGCCGGGGTGTCCGTGTCCGGCGGCCTCGACCGCGTCCACGGTCAGGGCGCGGGCGACCTCGACGGCCCGGCGGTCGGCGTCCCCCCAGAGCAGGGCGGGCGCCTGCGGGGCGGTGGCGACGGTCATGACGGGCCTTCCTGTTCGGGGGATTCGGGTACGGGTACGGGTACGAGTACGGGTCCTGCGGGTCCAGCAGCTCCTGCGCGTACGGGGCCTGCGGTGCGTTCAGCTGCTGCGCCCCCGCCGGCCCACCCCGCCGGGCGGACCGATCCGCCGTGGCGGACCGCGCGGGCACGGCGGATCGCGCGGGCACGGGCGTAGCGGACGGGAGCCCGCTTCACCGGGAGATCCGCTCGTAGGCGGCCCGGAGGAGCGCCTCGTCCGGGGCGGTGAGCAGCGCGGGGCGGCCGATGGCGTCGAGGACGACGAACCGCAGCCGGTTGCCCCGGGTCTTCTTGTCGATGCCCATCGCGTCGCGCAGCGGGGCCCAGGCTCCGCAGTGGGTCGTGGGCAGGCCGGCGGCGGTGAGGAGGGTGCGGTGGCGTTCGGCGTCGGCGGTGGACAGCCGGCCGTCGAGCCGGGCGAGTTCGGCGGCGAAGACCATGCCGGCGGCCACCGCGTGGCCGTGCCGGACCCGGTAGCCGGAGATCCGCTCGATGGCGTGGCCCAGGGTGTGGCCGTAGTTGAGGTGTTCGCGGCGGCCGTCCTCCCGGAAGTCCTCGGTGACCACCTCGGCCTTGACGCGGATGGCGCGCTCGACGAGCTCCCGGGTGTGGACGGCGCCGGCGGGGTCCTCCCCGACCAGGCGCAGGATCTCCGGGTCGGCGATGAACCCCGCCTTGATGACCTCGGCGAGGCCGCTGACGTAGCCGGCGGGCGGCAGGGTGTCCAGCAGGTCCAGGTCGCACAGCACCCCGGCGGGCGGGTGGAAGGCGCCGACGAGGTTCTTGCCCTGGGGCAGGTTGACGGCGGTCTTCCCGCCGATGGCGGCATCGACCATGCCGAGCAGGGTGGTCGGCACCAGGACCAGCCGTACGCCGCGCAGCCACCCGGCGGCGGCGAACCCGGCGAGGTCGGTGGTGGCGCCGCCGCCGACGGCCACGAGGGCGTCGGAGCGGGTGAACCCGGCGTCGGCGAGGGCCCGCCACAGGCCCACGACCACGGTCATGTCCTTGGCGGCTTCGCCCTCGGGCACTTCGAGGGAGACCACGATGCGTCCCTCGTCGGCGAGTTCCCGCGCGATCCGCCGGGCCGTCGGCAGCAGCGTGCGGGAGTGCACGACGGCCACCCGCAGCGGCTCGGAGCCCAGTACGCGTCCGGTCTCGCCGGTCAGCCCGTGGCCCACGACGACTTCGTACGGCCGGTCCCCGCCGACCGGTATCCGGGTGCTCCCGGCCGCCAGCGTCGGGGCGCTCACCGGACGGCCAGGTTCTCGAGGTAGCCCCGGTGGTTGCGGGCGGTCTCGGCGAGGGAGTCCCCGCCGAACTTCTCCAGCGCGGCATGCGCGAGGACCAGCGCCGTCATCGCCTCGGCCACGACGGCCGCCGCGGGCACCGCGCAGACGTCGGAGCGCTGGTGGTGGGCGACGGCCGGCTCGCCGGTGGCGACGTCGATGGTGGCCAGGGCGCGCGGCACGGTGGCGATGGGCTTCATGGCGGCGCGCACCCGCAGCGGTTCGCCGGTGGTCATGCCGCCCTCGACCCCGCCGGAGCGGGCGGTGCGGCGGCGAAGGGCGCCCGCCTCGTCCCGCTCGATCTCGTCGTGGGCGAGGGAGCCGGGGAGCTGGGCGAGGCCGAAGCCGTCGCCGAACTCGACGCCCTTGATGGCCTGGATGCCCATGAGGGCGGCCGCGAGCCGGGAGTCGATGCGCCGGTCGCCGTGGACGTAACTGCCCAGGCCCGGCGGAAGTCCGTACGCGAGCACCTCGACGACTCCGCCGAGGGTGTCGCCGTTCTTGTGGGCCCGGTCGACCTCGGCGACCATCGCGGCGGATGCTGCGGGGTCCAGGCAGCGCACCGGGTCGCCGTCCACGCGCGCGGTGTCGTCCGGCCCGGGCACCACGCCCTCGGGGGCGGCTGCCGCGCCGAGCGAGACGACGTGGCTGACGATCGTGATCCCGTACGCCTGCGACAGGAAGGCGCGGGCGACCTCGCCGACGGCGACACGGGCGGCGGTCTCGCGGGCACTGGCCCGCTCCAGCACCGGCCGGGCGTCGCCGAACCCGTACTTCTGCATCCCGGCGAGGTCGGCGTGGCCGGGGCGGGGGCGCGAGAGGGGGGCGTTGCGCGCCCCGCCGGCCGGCACCTCCGGGTCCACGCCGTCGGCGGACATCACCGTCTCCCACTTGGGCCATTCGGTGTTGCCGACCTGGATCGACACCGGTCCGCCCTGGGTGAGGCCGTGGCGGACCCCGCCGAGGAAGGTCACCTCGTCCCGCTCGAAAGCCATCCGGGCGCCCCGGCCGTGGCCGAGGCGGCGTCGGGCCAGGGAGTCGGCGACGGCCTTGGTGGAGATCTCCACCCCGGCGGGCAGGCCTTCGAGGACGGCGGTGAGGGCGGGGCCGTGCGATTCGCCCGCGGTGAGCCATCGCAAAGTACTCAAGGGTGATCCTCTGTCATGCGGCGTCGTAGGCCGGCGTGGTGGGGCGCAGCGGTGAGGCGGGGCGGAGCGGTGGGCCGACGTGGTGGGCCGACGTGGTGGGCGATCGGACCCGGCCGGTGGGGCGGCCGGGTCCCGTGGAGGGGGAGGCTGGCGGAAGGGGTCGTACGGGGATCCGCGGACGCGGGGTCAGACTCCGACGGCCACCGGCGGAGCCTCGATCGGCCCCATCCGCTGGACCCGCCAGCCCGCGCTCATCAGGCCCTGCGACATGGTCACGGCGGTCCCGCGGGCGACCATCAGCTCGACCAGGCCGCTCTCGTCGCCGGGCGAGTGGTCGATGGTCATGTCCTCGATGTTGACGCCGAGTTCGGCGGCGTTCGCGAGGAGCCGGGCGAGTTCGCCGGGCTGGTCCCCGATCAGGACCCGGACCGGCGCGCAGGCGGGTACCGGGTGTCCGTGCTTGCCGGGGATGCGGTCGCGGCCGCTGATGCCGCGGCCGAGCAGGTCGGCCAGGAGCGTGGTGCCCTGGGCGCGTTCGTCGGCGTCGTCGGTGGCGAGGCCCCGCAGGGCGGCCACCGTGACCTGGAGGTCCTCGGCGAGTTCGGTCAGCACGTCGGCGACCGCGGTGGCGTTGGACTCCAGGATGTCGCTCCACAGCCGGGGGTCGCCCCCGGCGATCCGGGTCACGTCGCGCAGCCCCTGCCCGGCGAGGCGGCAGGCGTCCTCCTGGAGGTGCTGGAGGCGGGCGGCCATCAGCGAGGCGACCACGTGCGGGGTGTGGGAGACGCGGGCCACGGCCCGGTCGTGCGCGTCGCTGTCCATGACGACGGGCACCGCCCCGCACAGGGAGACCATCATGAGCGCCATGTTGAGCGCGTCGCGGCTGGTGTGGGCCGTGGGGGTCAGCACCCAGGAGCGGCCCTCGAAGAGGGTGGCGCAGGCGGCGAGCGGGCCGGAGCGCTCCCGGCCGGCCATGGGGTGTCCGCCGATGAAGGTGACGGGGTCGGCGCCGGCGGCGAGGACCCCGATCTCCGGCTCGGTCTTGACGCTGGCGACGTCGGTGTACGAGCGGGCCAGGCCCAGCCTCTGCTGGGCGGCGAGCACGGTGCCGACCTGGGCCGGCGGGACGGCCAGTACGGCCAGGTCCACGGTGGTCTTCGGGGCGCCGAGGGTGCCGGCGCCGAGCGAGGCGGCGGTGCGGGCGGCCGAGTCGTTCTCGTCCATGAGGTGGACGGCCACCCCGCGGCGGGACAGGGCCAGGGCGATGGAGGTTCCGATGAGGCCCGTCCCCACCACCGCGGCGGAGCGGATCATCTGGATTCCCCGGCGGTGACCAGGTCCTGGCGCAGGGCGGCCGCGCCGCCCAGGTAGATGTGCTTGACCTCGGGCCTGGGCAGGTCCGTCTCGGCGTACGCGAGGATCCGCACCACGCGGGGCAGGGACCCGGCGATGTCCAGTTCCTGCGCGCACATCAAGGGCACGTCGACGACGCCCAGTTCCCGGGCGGCCACCGCCGGGAACTCGCTGACCAGGTCCGGGGTCGCCGTGAAGAGCACGCTGACCAGGTCGTCCTGGTCGAGCCCGTTGGCGAGGAGCATCTCCTGGAACAGCTTGCGGACCCCGTCCAGCAGGTGGCCCCGCTCGTCGACTTCCAGCTGGATGGCACCGCGCAGGGCACGCACGGACATGGGCTTCTCCCTTTGCTTCAGGACGGTACGTCGATCGGTCGCTCGGGATCAGGCGGCGGCCGGTACGGCTTCGCGGCGGGCCGAGACCGCCGTTCCGCGGTTCCGGTACAGCTCGGCGACCCGGAAGGCCAGGTCGAGCGACTGCTTGCGGTTCAGGCGCGGGTCGCACGCGGACTCGTAGCGCTGCCCGAGGTCGGCGAGCCGGACCTCGGCGCCGCCCCCGACGCATTCGGTGACGTCGTCGCCGGTCAGCTCGATGTGGATGCCGCCGGGGTGGGTGCCGAGCGCGCGGTGGACCTCGAAGAAGCCGGTGACCTCGTCGAGGACGTCGTCGAAGTGGCGGGTCTTGTGGCCGCTGGGCGCCTCGAAGGTGTTGCCGTGCATCGGGTCGCAGATCCACGCGGGGCGCGCGCCCTCGGCGGTGACCTTGTCGATGAGCTCGGGGAGGATCTCGCGGATGTTGCGGGCGCCCATCCGGGTGATGAGGGTGAGACGGCCGGGCACGCGCTCCGGGTCGAGCTTGTCGATGAGGCGCAGGGCCTCGCCGGCGGAGGTCGTGGGGCCGAGCTTGACGCCGATGGGGTTCTGCACACTGGAGGCGAACTCGACGTGGGCACCGTCCAGTTGTCGGGTGCGCTCGCCGATCCAGATCATGTGGCCGGAGACGTCGTACGGCTTCCCGGTACGGGCGTCGACGCGGGTGAGCGCGGCCTCGTAGTCCAAGAGCAGCGCCTCGTGGCTGGCGAAGATCTCGGAGGAGTGGACGGCGGCCGGGTCGGCGCCGCAGGCGGCGAGGAAGGTGAGGGCGTCGTCGATGTCCCCGGCGAGGCGCTCGTAGCGCTCGCCGACCGGGGAGGCGGCGACGAAGTCGCGGTTCCACTCGTGGACCTGGCGCAGGTCGGCGTAGCCGCCGGTGGTGAAGGCCCGTACGAGGTTCAGGGTGGCGGCGGAGGAGTGGTACATCCGCTTGAGCCGCTCGGGGTCCGGGGTGCGGGACTCGGGGGTGAAGGCGAGGCCGTTGACGGAGTCGCCGCGGTAGACGGGCAGTTCGACACCGTCGCGGATCTCGGTGGGCTTGGAGCGCGGCTTGGAGTACTGCCCGGCGATCCGGCCGATCTTCACCACGGGCACGGAGCTCGCGTAGGTGAGGACGGCGGCCATCTGGAGCAGGGTGCGGACCTTGTCGCGGACCTGGTCGGAGCTGACGGCGTCGAAGGTCTCGGCGCAGTCCCCGCCCTGGAGAACGAAGGCCTCGCCCCGGGCGACGTCGGCGAGCCGGTCGCGCAGCCGGTCGCACTCGCCGGCGAAGACCAGGGGCGGGTAGGAGGCGAGGTCGTCGAGCGCGGAGCGCAGGGCGACCGGGTCGGGGTAGGACGGCTGCTGGGCGGCGGGCAGCAGCCGCCAGGAGTCGACGGCCGTGGCGTGCGTGGCGAGGGTCATGGTGGCTGTGCCTCGATCGGTTTCGGTGGAAAGGGAAGAGGTGTGGGCCTGTCGCCGCCCGGGGTGGCGGCCCCGGGGTGCCGGGGGTCCGTACGGTGGTGCGGCCGTACGGACCCCCGGTGGGCGATCCGTCGCGGGATCCCGTCTCGCCAAGGGTCTGGGGGTTTCTTGTCGATCAGTCCGGATCAGTCCGGATCAGGCCTGATCAGGCCTGATCAGGCGGGCCCGGCATGATCGGCGAGATGCCTCCTAGACCGGCTCGCGGACCTCGGAGGACCGGGCCGAAGGGGCCTGCGCCCCGGGCGCCGGAGCGCCGGCTTCCTCTCCGGCGGCCTGGTGGCCCTTGGTGAGGCCGAAGAAGAGCAGACCGCCGACGCCGAGGACGGCGATGACGATGCCCATCGGAACCGCGCTGTCCTCGCCGGCGAGACCGACGAGCGGGACCACTGCCGCGCCGATCAGGTGCTGGGACAGGCCCAGCAGCGCGGCGGCCGAGCCGGCCACGTCGCCGTGGTCCTGGAGGGCCAGTGCGAAGGAGTTCGGCAGGACGAGGCCGACGCTGGAGACCACCAGGAAGAGCGCGACGAGCAGCGGGGCCAGACCGGCGTCGGTGAGGACGACGGCGAGCAGCCCGAGGCCGCCGACCGCGGAGAGGGCCAGACCGGAGGCGAGCAGGGCGCGCGGGCCGGTCTTGTGCACGATGCGCCCGCTGACCTGCGCGGCGATGACCAGGCCGAGGGCGTTGACGCCGAAGACGACGCTGTAGGCCTGCGGGGACATCCCGTGGATGGACTGGAGCACGAAGGTCGAGCCGGAGATGTACGCGAACATCGCGGCGAAGGCGAAGCCGCAGGCCAGGTTGTAGCCGACGAACACGCGGTCGCCGAGCAGCCGGCGGAAGATCGGGCCGGTGGCCTTGAGTCCGCCGCGCACGCGCCGTTCGGCGGGGTGCGTCTCCGGCAGGGCTCCGGCGACGCCGAAGAGCATCAGGGCGCCGACGATCGCCAGGGCGATGAAGATGCCCTTCCACGAGGTGACGAGCATCAGCTGGCCGCCGAGGACGGGGGCCAGGATCGGGGCGATGCCGGTGATGAGCATCAGCATCGCGAAGAACCGGGCCGCGGCGGGCCCGGTGTGCCGGTCGCGCACGACCGCGGAGGCGATGACGATGCCGGTGGCGCCGCCGAGGCCCTGGAGGGCGCGCAGGCCGACCAGCGTCCAGATGTCGGGGGCGAAGGCGCACAGCAGGGCGGTGACGGCGAACAGTGCCAGACCGGCGATGAGCGGACGGCGGCGGCCGAGCGCGTCGCTGACGGGTCCGGCGATGAGCTGGCCGATGCCGAGGCCCAGCAGGCAGGCGGTGAGGCTGAGCTGGGCGGCCGAGGCGCTCGTGTTCAGGTCCTCGGCGATCTGCGGGAGGCCCGGCATGTAGGCGTCGTTGGCCAGCGGGCCGAGGGCGGTGAGTGCACCGAGGATGATGGCGAACCGGACGATGCCGGCGCTCTTCGGTGTGGCGGGTGAAGTCATGTTTCGGATCCCCTCCGGGGAACGCGGAATCAGTAGGCGACGGTGATGCGGGACTGGATCGCTTCTCCGCGCTCCAGTACGTCCGCGAAGGCGACCGCGTAGTCCGCGATGCTGATCCGGCTCTTGCCTTCGGCGTCCACCAGGAGCTGCTCACCGCCGACGCGATAGGTCCCGGTGCGCTCACCGGGCTCGATCTGGGCGGCCGGGGAGATGAACGTCCAGTCCAGGGAGCCGGCCTGGCGGTAGAGGCCGAGCGCCTCGCTCTGGGCGAGGGCGTTCTGCTTCCAGACGGCCGGGAAGTTCGGGTTGTCGATGACCTTGACGCCCGGGGAGACCTCCAGGCTGCCGGCGCCGCCGAGGACCACGACACGGCGTACGCCGCTGCGCGTGAGGCCCTCGATGAGCGCGTTGGCCGCACCGACGATGATCTTGTGGTCGTCGTCGACGCCGAGCTTGGGGCCGACGGCCGAGGCGACGGCGTCGTAGCCCGCCGCGGACAGTTCGGCCACGGTGTCCGCGTCGGTGGCGTCACCGGCGATCACCTTCAGGCCTTCGTGGCCGTTGCCCGCGATCTCGCCGGTGCGGGTCACGCCGGTGACGGCGTGGCCGCGGGAGAGCAGTTCGCCGGCGATGGCGCTGCCGATGTGCCCGCTGGCTCCGAAAAGCAGGATGTTCATGGTGGTGCCTCTTCTTCCTCGGTGATCTTCGGGGGGTGGTGCCGGACGAGGAGACGTCCCGCGGGCTAGTCCTCTTCGAGGAAGTCGGGCTGCTCGCGGATGATCTCGTCCCAGAGGAGCTGGAAGCTGAACCAGCCCAGCTGCTCGTTGCCGAAGCCGTCCCCGGCGGCGACGGCCTGCTCATGGGTGAAGCTCTTGGGCGTGCCCGCCGCCCGGGCGAGCAGCTGCACCTGGGCGCAGCTGTCGTAGGTGAAGAACCAGTGCACGGCCTCGTCGAGCGATCCGCCGACGGTTATCAGGCCGTGGTGGCGCAGCAGGATCGCGCGGTTGTCGCCCAGCTTCTCCGCGATGTCGCGGCCGAGTTCGGCGGAGACCGAGGGACCCTCGTACTCCTCGTAGAGGACCTGGCGGTTGTAGAAGGCCGCGGACTCCTGGTCGATGGGGTCCAGCAGGCGGCCCAGGGCGCCCAGCGCGCGGGAGTGCGCGGTGTGGCCGTGGGCGGCCGCCGTGGCGCCCGGCTGCATCTCGTGGATGGCCGAGTGGATGACGAACGCACTGGGGTTGACCCGGTGCTTGCCCTCCACGACAGTGCCCGCCGAGTCCACGCAGATGAGGTCGGCGACGCGGACCAGGTTGAAGGAGACGCCGAAGGGGTTCACCCAGAACCGGTCCTCGTGCTCCGGGTCGCGGACCGAGATGTGGCCCGAGATGCCCTCACCGAAGCCGTACTTGCCGAACAGCCGCAGTGCGGCGGCGAGCCGCTGCTTGCGGTGGCGGCGCGTCTCCTCGTGGGTGGCGAAGACCGGCTCGCTCGGGATCGGCAGGCCGGTGTGCGTGTCCGCCAGGTAGGCGGGCCGGTCGGTCTCGATGACGCTCATGCTCGGGGTCCTCATCTCCGGAATCTCCGGATCGTTTTCCGGTGGCGTACGGATGCGGGCGGGGAAACGGGCTGGGAAGCGGGCGGAAAGCGGGCGGGAAAGCGGATGCGGGCGGGGCTAGACCGTGAGCAGGACGTCCTCGTTCTCCTGGGTCGCGGCCGTGACGGTCTCGGCGTGCTGCAGGATCGCGCCGACGATGTCCTGGCTGCGGTCGACCAGGGAGGGGATGCCGAAGGTGAAGAAGAGCGAGCCGGCGGCGATGTTGCCGAGCCCGTACAGGCGCGGGTCGGGCCGGCCGTTGGTGGTGAGCTGGCTGGTCGGGCGCGCTATGTGCAGGCCGCCGTGGGGGTGCCGGCTGGCGACGCGGCTGCGCATCAGCGAGGTGACCAGGGGCGCGGCGCTGGTGGGGATGCGCCCCTCGGAGGCGTTGACCGCGCTGATGACGCGGTCGGCCGTGAAGTCGTGTCCCTCGGCGGTGACGACGTCGAAGCCGGCCTCGGGGTGCGGGGTGATGTTCTGCAGGCCCGCGACGATCTCCAGCTTGTCGGCCTCGACGAGGTCGAGGAGGACTCCGGCGCTGCCGGGCGGCATGGGGCAGCACAGGCTCATGATCGTGCGGTAGTGGGCGCGCAGCAGCTGGACCTTGTCCTGTTCGCGCAGCATCGGCCAGACGTCGGGGCCGGTCTCGGGGACGGCGCGCTGGAGGATGCGCAGGCCCATGTGGGGGGAGTCGACCTCTTCGATCTGCCGGCGCAGCCGGTCGACCGGGTCTTCCAGGTCGACGCGGATGATCTCCGAGACCACCGCGTCGAGGTCGGCGCCGACATCGCGGAACTCGGCCCGCATGATGGTGGCGATGTCCTCGAGGGTGACCTCGGGGTGGATCGCGGCCAGCTCCTCCATCCGGTGCGGGGTGAAGTGCCGCAGCTCGAAGGGGACCGCCTTCTGCCGTACGCCGGGCAGGACCCCGCGCCGGGACAGCAGGCTGATCTTGCCCTGGTGGCCCTGCGCGGCCAGCGACAGGATGATGTCGATGGCGGTCAGGCCGCTGCCGATGATCGCGACGTGCTCCCGTTCCCCGACGTCGGCCAGCTTGTTGACGATCGGGTACGGGTCCCCGACGAAGCCGGGGGTGTCGCCCAGACCGTAGACGTCCTTGGGGCTGTCGCCGCCGACGCACAGGATGGCGTAGTCGAAGGCGCGGGCACGGCCGTTGCCCGTGCGCAGCAGGACGCGGTTGGCCGCGCGGCTCGCGGAGGTGACCCCCTCGCCGACGAGGTCGACCCGCCAGCCCTGGCGGCGCAGTTCGCCGAGCGCGGCGTAGGCGGTCTGCTCCAGGTACTCGCCGTAGACGGTCCGGGGGGCGAAGCGGCTCCCGGACCAGCGGTCGACTCCGGTGCGTACCCCTATGACCTTGTCCCGCGTCTCCAGCCAGTTCTCGAAGTGCCGGAGGTCGCCGGCGCGCACGGACATGTCGTCGGGGGTCGCGTTGACCTTGAGGGTCTCGGTGTCGACCTGGTAGGCACGCCCGCGCCACAGGTGCGGTGACGGTTCGAAGACCGTGAGGCTGCCCGGTTCGCTTTGTGTTCGCGACAACGCGTCGATCAAGCAGACTGCAGCCGCGCCTCCTCCGACGATGCCGATCGAGAATCCACGGGACATGTGTCAGTCACCTATCAATTCGTGGAAGGCGCGGGGTCGTCGTGCGCCGGCCTTGCTGTCCGCGATCACGGTGGCCCTTTCCTCGCCTACTCCGGGGATTCAGTGGGAGCCGCCGGCCACCCCCGGTGCGGCGGGGCGGAACCGGTCGGCCGATGACTCGGTTCTCTGCGACTCAGGAGGCGGAGTTCTTGAAGTTCTTCATCGAGACGGTGAAGTCCCCGCGGTTGGCGCGGTAGTCGATGCAGTAGTCCTGCGGGTACCAGCCGGCTATCTGCCACTCCTGCGGCTGCTTGACCGGCCAGCAGCGGCTCGGGTTGACCCCGGCGGCGATGCCGTCGAACCAGGCCTTCGTGATCATCGGCTCGAGGAAGGTGATCTTGGCGTCGTAGGAGCCGTAGATGAAGGTCTGGGTGAAGGCGGTGGATCCCCACTCCGGCGAGGTCAGGTCGACCAGGTGGTTGCCCATGGCGGCCTCGGCCACGCCCTTGTCCGTGTAGTCCTTCGGCATGTACTGCGGGGCGATCGGCTCGGTGGCCGTCGCGTAGTCGTCGCAGTTGATGGCCAGGCCGCAGGGACCGCTGCGGATCGCGTCGCGCTCCGCCTTCGACTGCGTGTAGAAGTGGAAGTCGAAGTGCGGGTGGTCGTATATGTGCTCCGGGCCGTGGCCCATCGGGTTGAAGTTGACCAGGGCCCACTTGAGCGGCATGCCGGGCAGCGCGGTGAGCTGCGAGGGCAGGTCCAGCGGGCGCTCGTGGCCGCCGACGCACTCGGTGTGCTCGTTGACCGAGCCGTCACCGTTCATGTCGTAGCAGTGGTGGCCGTCGGTCATCGTGGTCGGCATGCCGGTCAGCGTGGACTTGGGGAAGACGATGCCGACGGTCTGCGGCTTGGAGTCGGAGATCTGCGCGTACGTCCGCAGGTTGCCGTTGCCCAGGGCGCTCGGGGTGCCGTACGAGGCGCAGGGGCCCGCGTAGGAGAGCGTCTCCCGGAGCAGGACCTGCGAGGCCCACTGCGCGACCTTGACGGTGCGCTCGCGGGCCGGGGCGTCCCGGGTCACCAGGCAGACGGTCACCGGGCCCGCGGTACGCGCCGCGGTCTCCGCGGCGGACGCCGTGGCCTGGGCCGGTATGCCGGGCAGGATCAGCAGGGTCAGTGCTGATGTGGCCAGGGCCGCCCCGAGGAGCGCCCGCCGGCTCAGCAGCTTCTTCGCGCGCACGTCACACCTGTTCCAGTTCGAATCTGTGGAATCCGCCCTGAAGGAAGATCAGGGGGGTCTGGGTCTCGCGGGCACCCATGGCGAGGACTTCGCCGATGACCATCACGTGGTCGCCGGCCACCACGTGGTCGCGCAGGCTGCACTCCATCCAGGCCGCCGCGTCGAACAGGAGCGTCCCGGTGGCCTCGCCCGGCGCTCCGGCCACCTCGGTCAGCGCCTGGTCGCGCTCGGGCCGCCGGCGCGCGAAGGCTCGGGCGGTCGACTCGCCCTCGGCGCCGAGGATCGAGATCCCGACGACACCGGTCCGCAGCAGCTCGGCGAAGAACTCCGAGTCGTGACGGAAGCTCAGGGACACCAGCGGTGGTTCCAGGGAGACGGAGGTGAGCGAGTTGACGGTGATCGCGTTGTGCGTGCGCACGCCGTCCTGGTCGGTGTAGGTGCTGACGACGCACACCCCGGTGGCGAAGGAACGCATCACGTCGCGCAGGTCGTGGTTCATGGCCGGGCCTCTCTGCTGGGCGCGGACGGGTGCGCGCGGCGCGTCGGCCGCGGGCACCCGTCCGTACGCGGGCTTGACGGTCAGTTGTCCTGGGCCCAGCGGCCGCGGGTCCAGCCGTCGAGGTCGTAGTCGTCCATGGCCCTCTGGACGAGGTCGCCGTAGTTGTCGAGCAGACCGGCTCCGCGCGACCAGTTCAGGGTGTCGAGGCGCACCTGGTCGGGACCGCCGGCGTAGTTGAGCTCGTACAGCTCGTGGCGGGCGCCGAACTCGGTGCCGATCGCGTCCCAGGCCAGCTTGAAGAGCTTGGTGCGCTCCTCGGCGGTGGCGCCGGTGCCGCGGTAGTAGCGGTCGAGCAGCGGGCGCAGCTCGGGGTTCTGCAGGTCCTTGCCGCTGGAGGGGGTCATCAGCAGCGCGCCCGCGAGGTGCTCCTCGAAGAAGCGGTGCGTGCGCTCCCAGCTGAGCGGGGCGAGGGCCCGGTAGCCGGCCGAGTAGTCCATGCGCGGCAGGACGGTGCCGGCCGGGCCGGCCTCCGGGTCCAGGGCCATGGCGCTGGTGACGGCCCAGGTCTGGTGGCGCCAGGCGAGCAGCTCGCCGAGGCCGGCCTGGACTCCGCGGAAGCCGTCGGTGCCGTTGATGCGGGTGCCCTTGTCGAGGATCCCCGCCATGAACTCGAGCTTGACCGACATGCGGATCGCGCCCTGGAAGAAGCCGCGGGAGAGCAGGCCGGAGCGCGGGAAGTACTGGTGGATCTTCTCGGTGTCCCGGTAGATCAGGACGTTCTCCCACGGGATGAAGGCCTTGTCGAAGACCAGCACCGCGTCGTTCTCGTCGAACCGGCTGGAGAGCGGGTTGTCGAACGGGCTGGTGGCCTTGGACTCGTAGGAGGTGCGGCAGACGACCTTCATGCCCGGGGTGTTCAGCGGGGCCATGAAGGCCAGCGCCATGTCCTCGGCCTTGCCCTTTTCGAGGTTGGCCAGGTGGATCTGGCCGACGAAGGCGACGTTGCTCAGCGCCGAGGCGGTGGCCATGAGCTTGGCGCCCTCGACGACGATGCCGTCCTCGCGCTCCTCGACGACCTTCAGGTAGACGTCGCGGATCTCGTGCGCCGGCTTGTTGCGGTCGACCGGCGGGTTGACGATCGCGTGGCTGATCGAGAGGCCCTGGCGGGCGTACTTCTCGTACCAGGCGCGGGCGTTGTCGCCGAAGGGCTCGTAGAAGTCGTGGGTGACGGCCAGGCCGGCCATGAACGACGCCTTGTAGTCGGGCGTGCGGTTCATGAAGCCGTAGCTCAGGCGGGCCCAGTGCTCGATGGCGTCACGGGCCTTGACGAGCTCCTCGGGCGAGTGCGCCGGGGTGAAGAAGCGGTGGACGCGGTACCCCGTGTACCGGTCGACCGTCGTCATCAGGTCCTTGGTGTCCGGGTGGTGGAGCGCGTCGTAGAGGTGCGCCGTCGACCTCGCGGCATTGGCGAAGGCCGGGTGCGTCGTCACGTCCTTGACGAGCTCGCCGTCCACGAAGACCTGGCGGCCGTCACGCAGGCTCTCCAGGTAGGAGTCGCCCGTCATGAGGTCGTTCGGAGCCTCGACGGCCGACTGATCCGTTATCGGGACCTGACCCATTTTGGTGTCCTCTCCAGGGGTAATACACGCGACCGCTGCCGGGCGCACAGTTCGATTGCCCCGAGCGTAGGCTCGGCCGCCGATCCGCTCTTGTTGGGCTGCGCACGGACAATTGCCCATCTACGCCAACCCTGGCGTCATCACGCTCCAGGGGATACGTCAACAACGAGGCGGAGAAGCCTTGTCGACGTCAGGGAGAAGGTCCGGTCGCGCTTCTCGACTATTGCGGAATGATGAATTCCGAATTCCCGGAAATAACGTCGTCCGGGCATCGTTCCAGGTAATTCGGATACACGGCCGGGCCGAATGGAGAAGGATTACGAAAATATGTCCGGAGGCCGGTCAGGCGGCGGGCCGGGTACGACCGGCGGAGGCCGCGTCTATACAGGCGGCCTCGGCGATCAGAATGATCTTCTCCGCGTGCGGCAGCAGACGTACGCCCGCCTCGGTGAGCTGGACCCGGCCGCCGGCGCGATGGAACAGGGCGGCCCCGATGTAGTCCTCGAGGTTCTTGATGTGGGCGG
Organism: Streptomyces sp. NBC_01244; assembly: GCF_035987325.1. Classification (NCBI taxonomy): domain Bacteria; kingdom Bacillati; phylum Actinomycetota; class Actinomycetes; order Kitasatosporales; family Streptomycetaceae; genus Streptomyces; species Streptomyces sp. NBC_01244. The sequence goes on along the minus strand of NZ_CP108489.1, from coordinate 34,704 downwards.
TGACGCTGGGCTGCGAGTAGTGGAGGTTGCGAGCGGCGCGAGTGAAGCTCATCTCGGCGGCTACTTCACGGAACGAGCGTAACTGCTGAAACTGCACGGCAGGGGCTCCCTTCTGCGAGGCTCAGAGCCTCGGAGACTGGAAACATACCATGGTGCAGGTATAACTTCGCTAGAGGATTCGCCGTCCAGCTTGACGAACGGCTGCGGACATACCTGTGGCCATGCCGTCAGAGAGGGCATGGCCACAGGTCAGCCGCTGCTTCGTGGTGGACAGCGGGTTGGGCGGAGTGGACTAGTCGGACATCTCCATCGGCGAGAGGAGGTCCCGGGCGATCTGCGGGAGCAGACGGTCGATCAGCAGGCCCGTGCGCGCGGATCCGTCGGCCGCGCGCGGGATCACGTCGACGGCCACCGCGTGCGAGAGCACCCACGGCATGCGCCGCTCGCAGGCGGCCAGTGCGGCCTGCCGCCCGCCGGCCTCCTGGTCCTCCTCGGGAAGCGGTACGAAGGCCACCACCAGCGTCTCGCCCACCTCGGGCAGCCGGGTGCGCATCACCGCGACGTCCTGGACGCAGGGCAGGTCGAGGAGTTCGAGCTCGAGTGCGAAGTAGGCCGTCTCGAAGTCCTCCACCAGCAGCTCGTCGTACGGCTGGTCGTCGAAGGAGGGCAGGTTCACGCGGACATCTCCTGTTGCATCGACTGCTCAAGCTGCAGGTTCAGGGTGATGATGGGCAGGACCGCGTCGAGCAGGTCCCCGGTGCGGATGCGGCCCGTCGGGCTGTACGGGATGGTGTCGACGGCGATGACGTGCGCGGGCAGCGACGGCACCCGGCGGGCGCAGGCGGCGCTGAGCGCCTGGTACCCGGTGGCCTCGCGGCCGACCGCCACGGCGATGAAGGGGACCACGATCGCGTCGCCCAGCACCGGGCTGCTGACCCGCATGACGGCGGTGTCGCGCAGGCAGGGCAGGTTGAGCAGGTCCGACTCCAGCCGGAACAGCTCGGTGTCGACCGCCGAATCGCGGACCACCACGGGCACTTCGGTGACCCGCCCGGTGACCAGCAGCCGGCCGGTCTCGTCCACGTGCCCGGACTCGTCGGTGACCAGGAAGCGCTCCGCGCCCCAGCCGAGGTCCAGCTCGGCGAACCGGGTCTCGCCGTCCAGGTAGCCGTCCATGACCTGATGGCCGGCGAAGGCGAGGCGGCCGCTCTCGCCCTGCGGCACCGGCTGCCCGTCCTCACCGAGGACCGCGACGGCGGTGCCGAGCGTGGTGTGGCCCGAGCGCGGCGGCGAGACCAGCAGCTCCTCGGGGCCCATGACGGCGGTCAGTCCGGTCTCCGCGCTGCCGAGCGCGGTGTGCAGCACCGGGCCGAGGCGCTCCCAGGCCGTGTTGACGGTCCACCGGCCCAGGTGGGCGCCGGGAGTGAGGAGGAACCGCAGGTGACGGGTGCGCGGCGAGGGCTCGGCGGTCTCCGGCAGCCCGAGCACTCCGTGCAGGGTGGACGGGGTGATCACGCCGGTGCTGACGCGCTCGGCGACGAGCAGGGCGGTCAGGGTCTCGGGGCCGGCTCCGTCGGCGAGGACGACGGTGGCGCCGATGCCGAGCATCGTGCGGGCCAGCGCGAGGGCCGTGGGCTCGGTCGGCGGGGCGGAGACCAGGTGGACGTCGTCCCGGTTGAGGCCGAACTCGTCGACGAGGTCGACCAGGTGGCGGCCCTCGGAGGGGGTGCGGCGCACGGCGATCCGGGAGGGGCCCTCGCTGCGCGCACCCACCGCGAAGGACTCGTACGGCCGGGGCGCCGGCAGGGTGCGCAGGGGTTCGGCCGAGGTCAGCAGGTCGAAGTTGAGCGCCTGGTGCTTGCCGGGGGCCGCGGGGGCGCCGGGTGCCGTGATCCCGTCCAGCAGGACGTGCACGGCCTGCGGGCCGCTGGGCCAGACGAGCTGGTCGAGGGTGGCGCGGTGCTCCGAGGTCACGAAGACCACGGACGGCTCCAGCCAGGAGAGCACCCGGCCCAGGTCGTCCGTGCCGCTCTGCGGATCGAGTCCGGTGCAGGAGACGCCGAGGGTGGCGCAGGCGCTCATCGCGACGGTGAGCTGCCAGCTGTTCCCGGCGAGGAAAACCGCCCGGACCGCGCCCTCTTGGGGCAGGTGCTCGGTGAGTCCGGCCGCCGTCCGCTCCACGGTCTCGGCGAACTGGCCCCAGGTCAGCCGCACCTGGCCGTCGACCAAGGCATCCCGCGTCGCGCCGCCCGCCGCGTGCCGGCGGATGTCATCGAGCTTGATCATGTGGGTTCTCCGTGGTCGGTCAAGAGCCTCGTATGTGGCTCGGGGCCGCGCCCATGGAAACAAACCTGCATGAAGGTAGGCAACCGTCATCGGAAGATCTGATGTGGCCGCCCGGAGCGCCGACCAGGGCACGGAAAGCCCTCCGCCGGGCGTCGAGGACGCCCGGCGGAGGGAAGCGGGGGAAGCGGGGAAGCGCGTGATCGCCGGGACGTCCCGGCGACGGGACGTACTAGGCCTGGAGCTCGGCCGTATCGGCCGGATCAGCCGGTTCGGCCTCGGCCCGCTCCCGCAGGTGCTTCTCCAGGTCGGCTGCGACCCGCTCGGCGCGGCCGGGAGCCATGTCGAGCTCGGCCAGCACCGTCGGCAGCGCGATGATCGGCATGATGTGCCTGAGCAGCACGGATACCCGTACTTCCAGGTCCTCCCAGTCGGACACCACTTCCGAGAGCACCTGCACCCCGGTGAAGCCGCCGACGATGAGGTTGGCGACCGCGTCCAGGTCCACGTGCGCGTGGAGTTCGCCGCACTCCCGGGCCTGCCCCAGGGCGAGCCGGTTGTGGTCGATCCAGTCCTGGTAGGGCCGCAGGCGGTGCTCATGATGGCTGCCGCGCTCCAGGGAGAGCCTCAGGCTGCCCTGCACGATCGGATCGGTGCGGATCTGAACGGCGAAGAGCATGCCCTTGTCGATCATCTCCTGGAGGCGGGTGCTCCGCGGCAGGATGGGGAAGCCGACCGTGTCGATCTGGCTGGCCAGGACGGCCTGGGCCAGCTCTTCCTTGCCCTTGAAGTAGTAGTAGAAAGCGCCCTTGGTCAGGCCGAGTCGCTGGTAAACGTCCGCGATCGTGGCCCCGTTGAAGCCCTTCTCCGCGAACACGGCGCCGGCGGCCTCGACGATGAGTCGCCGGGTGCGCCGAGAAGTCTCCCTCTGAGACACCTTCGCTCCTTCCACGATGCTGGCGGCCACCGATGCACCTCCTCGGAGGTATGAGCATGTCACCGAAAACAGCCGTTGCAAATTATACCAGGCAGCACGTATCTTGCGGCGAGCCAAGACATACCACGAGTGACTCGAATATGCCTCGAAGTCCAGAGGAGACATCATGTTAAGCACCGCGTATGCGAGCGAAAACGCCCAAAGACCGTCGGTCGGGGTCTCACCTGCAAGGCCTCCGGCCGTACCCAACTGGCTTGTGCACCGTCCCGACACCTCCGAGGTGTTCCTCTCGGCCTGGGAACGAACCGCTCCCGACCGATTCGACGTGACGCTGCGTTGGCCTGAAAGCCACCCGTTCCATACCGCGCTCCACGGTTTCCGTTCGCCCACCGTCATCGCGGAGGCCATCCGCCAGACGGGCATCCTGCTCTCCCACGCCGAGTACGACGTCCCCCTCGGGCACCAGTTCCTGATGTCCGACATCCACTACCGGATCGATCCCGGAACCCTGGCGGCGGACAGCTGCTCCCCCGTCCACATGAATGTCGTCTGCACCGACGTCAACCGCCGCGGCACCCGCTTCTGCGGCATGGTGTGCCACATGACCGCGGTGCAGGACGGCCGGGTCATCGCGACCGGCGGCGGCAACCTGACGTGCACCTCTCCCGGCGCCTACCGCCGGATGCGGGGTGAACACGCGGACGCCCGGCCGCTCCTGCCCGTGCCGGAACCGGTGGACCCCTCCCTCGTCCTGCGGACCGAGCCGAGCCACGTCCTGCTGGCCCCCACCATGGACCCCCGGTGCTGGACCCTGCGGCCGCACACCGCGAACAAGACGCTGTTCGCGCACGAAAACGATCATGTCCCCGGCATGGCCCTCCTCGAGGCCACCCACCAGGCCGCCTTCGCCGTCGCGGGCACCACCCGGCTGTACCCCACCTCGCTCCACCTGACCTTCGACCGGTACGTGGAGTTCCATTCCCCCTGTCTGGTCCAGGCGCAGCCGGTGACGCAGAACCGGGACGACACCCTCTCCCTGAGCGTGTCCGGACATCAGGGCGGCCAGCGGGTCTTCTTCGCCTCGCTGGACGCAGTTCCCGTTTCCGGCTGATCTTCTCCCTTTCCTACGAAATGGCCGTCGATTTCCTGCGATCCACTGGCCGAGACACCTCTGCGCGAAGTGGCGGGAAGGTCGCGAGCGTGCCAGCCTGTGACGTCATCCGACTCACCGTCACCAGCAGTTGTAGGAGGGATACTCCTGTGAGCAGGCAGTGCCCGTTCGTCATCGATCCGCTCGGCCAGGACATCCACGGAGAGATCAAGGAAATACGCTCCCTGGGCCGGGCCGCGCGGGTCGTACTTCCTGGCGGAGTGGAGGCGTGGTCCGTGACCGACTACGCACTCGTAAAGCGCCTGCTCACAGATCCCCGGGTGTCGAAAGACGCCTACCGGCACTGGCCGGCGTGGATCAACGGAGAAGTCGACCAGGAGTGGCCGCTGGCCATCTGGGTCTCGGTTCAGAACATGGTCACCGCCTACGGCGAGGAGCACGCGCGCCTGCGCAAGCCGGTGGCGGGGGAGTTCACCATGCGTCGCGTGGCGGCCCTCCGGCCGCGCGTCGAGGAGATCGCGGCCGGGCTGCTGGACCGCCTGGAACAGGCCCCGGCGGGACGGCCCGTGGACCTCCGCAAGGAATTCGCCCACTTACTGCCGCACGCCGTCGTCTGCGAGCTCTTCGGAATTCCGCAGTCTGCGCGCGATCCCCTGCAGAAGATCATCGACAGTTTCTTCGCCACCTCGATCACCCCCGAGGACGCGGTGGCGAATGGCATAGCCATGTACGAAATCCTGAACGACGTCGTGGCGCACAAGCGGGAAAATCCTTCCGACGACCTGACCTCCGGCCTCGTCGCCGCACGCGACTCGGGCGCGGCGGACATGAGCGAGAAGGAACTGCTCGACAATCTCATCCTCCTCTTCACCGCCGGCTACGAGACGACGGTGAACCTCATCGACAACGCGGTCGTCTCCCTGCTCACCCACCCCGGCCAGCTGGAACTCGTACGGAACGGCAAGGCCTCGTGGGAGGACGTGATCGACGAGTCCCTGCGCGTGGACCCGCCCGGCGCGCACAGCATCCTGCGCTACGCCGTCGAGACGATCGAGATCGACGACGACGTGCGGATCCCGCAGGGCGACGCGATCGTCGTCTGCTTCGCCGGAGCGGGCCGCGACCCCCTCCACCACGGGGCCGGGGCCGACCTCTTCGACATCACCCGCGACACCCGCGCCGATCACGTGTCGTTCGGGTACGGAGCCCACCACTGCCTCGGCGTGAACCTGGCACGGATGGAGGTCGCCATCGCGCTGTCGGCGCTCTTCGAGCGGTTCCCCGACATCGCCCTGGCCGTGCCGGCCGATGAACTCCGGCCGAAGTTCTCGTTCGTTTCGAACGGCCACCGCACGGTTCCTGTGCTCCTGGGCCGGTCCGGCCCGCGCGAAGGGTCTTTTTCCGGCCAATAGTGTCGGGTCGGCCCCTCCCCTGAAGACTTCATTGACCCGGCCGGACCGGCCGGTTCCGCCCGGCCGGGCCGGGCGACGCCCGACGGAAGACGGAGGACTCACCATGACGGAAAAGACCGGCCTCCTCGTGGGCAAGCGCGCCCTGATCACAGGGGCGAGCAGCGGCATCGGGGCGGCCGCCGCCCGGGTGTTCTGCGAGAACGGGGCCTCGGTGCTCCTCGCCGCCCGGCGCGAGGAGCAACTGGCCGCGCTCACCCGCGAGTTGACGGATGAGGGGTTCAGCGCCGCCTACGCCGTCGTCGACGTGGCCCGCCCCGAAGAGGTCGAGGCAGCGGTGGGCAAGGCGGTGGAGCTCTTCGGGGGTCTGGACGCCGCCTTCAACAACGCGGGGCTGGGGACCGTCCCCGCGCCGCTGCACCTCACCGAGAACGCGGACTTCGAGGCCGTCATGGCCACCAACGTCCTCGGCACGTGGAACTGCATGAAGTACGAGATCGCCGCGATGCTGCCGGGCGGCGGGGCGATCGTGAACAACAGCAGCGTCGCGGGCCTGGTCTGCACCCCGGCGTCCGCCGCGTACATCGCTGCGAAGCACGCCGTCATCGGCCTGACGAAGGCCGCCGCCGAGTACGCCGCCCAGGGCGTCCGGGTCAACGCCATCGCTCCCGGCACCACGCGCAGCGAAATGATGGCTCAGTGGTTCGACCTGAACCCGGGCCTGGAGGAAGAGCTGCACACCATGGCCCCGCTGCCGCGCACGGCGGACCCGCGCGAGATCGCGCACGCGGCGGCGTGGCTGCTCAGCGACCAGGCGTCCTTCGTGGTCGGCGCGACCGTCCCGGTGGACGGCGGCTGGACCGCCCGCTGAGGGGTCCGCACGGCGGTGTCGGATCACGCGGCCGCAACTCGGTGGAGCTCCAGGCCGAAGAGCAGAGAAGAGCCGTACGCGCGCAGCGGAGCAGCCGGCCGGGCGGCGTACCCACGTCGATGAAATCGAGCCCATGCACTTATCCGAGAGACCCCATGTGATCGTCCTTGCGGGAGCCACCGGTTTCATCGGCTCGGCCGCACTGGATGCCCTGGCCCGCCGCCCCGATGTCCGGGTGCGGGCCCTCGCCCGCAGCCCCGGTACGGCGCGCGAAGGCGTGGAGTGGTGCCTTGCGGACCTGTGCGACCCCGGCTCGCTGCGCGGGGTCTGCGAGGGCGCGACCGCACTGGTGAACCTGGCCTCCTACATCGGACGGGACGCCGAACGCTGCCACACGGTCAACGTCCTGGGCGGCGCGGCCCTCCTCTCGGAGGCCCTTCGGGCGGGGGTGCGCCGGATCGTCCACCTGTCCACGGCCGCGGTCTACGGGAACATCCCGCACCGCGGCATCGAGGTCGACGGGGTGGCCCCCGATCCGGTGTCCGCCGCGAGCCGCAGCCGGCTTGAGGCGGAAGCCCCGGTGCTGGCCGCCGGCGGGACCGTCCTGCGGCCGGGGCTGGTGCTGGGCGCCGGTGACCGCTGGGTGGTCCCGGCCCTGGCCGAGCTGGTCAACCGGGTCCCCGCCAGCTGGAACGGCGGGCGCGCGCTGTTGTCCGTGGTCGACGTCGGAGAGCTGGCCCGCCTGATCGACGCCCTGGCCACGGTCCCGGACCCGCCCGGGGGCGCGATCCACCACGCGAGCCACCCCGTCCCGGTGACGAGCGCCTCCCTCGTCTCGGCCCTGGCCGCCGAAGGGATCCTGCCCGAGGTGCGGGAGGAGTGGCCGTGGGACCTCTGCCTGGAACGCCTCCGCGAGCGCCCCGGCCGGGTGACGGAGCGGCAGTTCTCCCTGCTGGCCCGCGACTACCACCAGCGCGCCGACCCCATCTGGCAGTTGACCGGCCTGCGCCCCACGCCCACGCCCCTCGCCCTGCTCCCCTCCGCCGCCCCCTGGTACCGCGCCCACCTCGCCCGCGCCTGAGGGCGCCGCCGACCGTCCGGGTCAGCGCGGGCCCTCGCCCTCGCCCTCCTCCTCCCCCTCGCCCCCGTCCTCGCCGTGCAGGACCCTGAAACGACCGGTGTCCTGCGGATCCCGGTCGACCACACGAACCGGTGCCCATACCCACTGCCAGACGCCGCTCCCCGGCGTCCGGGAGAACCGGACGGTCCCACGGGTCCCCTCGACCACCACCCGCGGCCAAGCCCCGGCGATGTCCGCCCGGTCCGTGCCGTGCGAACGCAGCACCTCGGCGAGGACGGTGACGCTGTCCCAGCCTTCGAAGGCCACGAACGAGGGCTCCTCGCCCAGCCGTTCGCGGAGCTCCTTGCCCACCCGGTCGCCGAGCGGACCGAGCCGCTCGGGCAGGTAGCGCAGGAAAGGGATCCCGGCGCCGTCCGCGCCCAGCGCCCCGGCCCATCCCGCGAACTCCGGCTGTCCGGCCGGGGCCCCGATGAGGACCTCCCCGAGCCGCCGGTCCCTCCGTACGGCCCTGACGATCGCCGCCGCCGGCTCCGGATACCCGACCAGCAGGAGGAGCGCCGTCGCACCGTGCTCGGCGAGCGCGTCGCACAGGCCTTCAGGGGTGAGCGCGTCGGCGTCGAACTCGACGACGGTGCCGCCGCGGGAAGCGAGGTGGTCCCGCAGGATGCGGGTCCCCGAAGCCCAGTAGACGCTCGGCTGGGTCGCCACCGCGATCCGGCCGTGGCCCGCCCCGAGGAGGAAGTCCGCGTACGTGCGCCAGCCGTGGGACTGGGCCGGGGCCAGGCGGGCGACCCACTCCGTCGGCTCCTCGGTGAGCGCGTCGAGCACCGCGGAGGAGCAGAGGAACGGCACGCCGAGGCCGTCGGCCCGGGCGGCGGCGGCCCGGGCGACGACGCTGTGGTATTCCCCCACCACGGCGGCCACACCCAGAGCGGCCAGTTCCTCCACGGCCGCCGCGGCCCGCTCAGGATCGGCCGCGGTGTCCCGGACCACGAGCTCCAGCGGCCGGCCACCGACGCCTCCCGCGTCGTTGGCCTCGCGCACGGCCAGCTCGAGCCCCGCGAGCAAGTGCCGCCCCGCATCGGCCCAGCCGGGCCGCGTCAACGGCACGAGAGCCCCCAACAGCACGGCCGGTCCGCCGACCCGCTCCCCTGATGACGGCCATGCCGACGCGTTCACTGTGTGGCGCTCCTCTGTCCCCGCGCCGATGCGACCGAAGTCCGCCCGACCGACGCGCCCGTTTGATCATCGCGCCCATTGGATCCGCTGCCACCGCCCCGGGGCAACCGCTTACCCCCCGCCGCACACCCCGCGGGAACCGGGTCCGCGCCCCCGACGTCGTCGTACCCACCACACATCACACCGCACGTCCCGAACGGAACAGGCAGGAACGGCCCCATGACCCAGGCGAACCCGGGCCCGACTCCCGGCCCGTCCGACGGCCCCACCACCAGACCTCACCCCCTCCTCCCCCGCCGGCCACCCCGCCCCGGCCGTCGCCCGCTCCCCTGGCCCGCGCCCCGGACGACGGCCCTCCCCGCATTCGTCCCCGCGCACCTCCCCACGCTCGTCCCCGTACTCCTCTCCCTCCTTGTCGCCGCCCTTCTCACCCGCCCCGCCCTCGTCCCCAACGCCCCCGGCCACCCCGGCAGCTTGCTGGAAACGTTCCTCCCCTGGCTCGGCCTGGCCGTCCCCCTCCTCCTCGTCCTGGCCCTCCGCCGCCGCTCCGCCGCCACCGCCCTGGCGCTCCTGTTCCCCGCCGCCGCCTGGCTGGGCCAGTTCGGCAGCCTCCTGACCCACCCCGCCCCACCGGCCACCGCCCGCCCCACCCTCACCACCGTCCAGCACAACATCAGCGACGAGAACCCGGACCCCTCCCGTACGGCCAAGGCCCTGGCCGCCGGCCACCCCGCCCTCATCGCCGTCGAGGAGCTCACCCCCGCCGCCATCACGGCCTTCACCGCCACCCTGGCCGCCGGCCACCCCCATCACGCCACCCACGGCACGGTCGGCCTCTGGTCGGCGTACCCGCTCACCGACGTCCGCCCCGTCGACATCAAGCCGCCGGCCCTCGCCGGCGACCCGCACTGGAACCGCGGCCTGCGCGCCACCGCCGCGACCCCCGACGGCCCCGTCGCCGTCTACGTCGTCCACCTGCCCTCCCTGCGCCTCGGCGCCTCGGGCTTCGGCTCCGCCCGCCGTGACGAGAGCGCCCTCCTCCTCGGCGCCGTCCTCGCCGCGGAACCCGCCGAACGCGTCGTCCTGCTCGGGGACCTCAACGGCACCGCCGACGACCGCGGTCTGGCCCCCGTCCGCACCGCCTTGGCAGCAACGGCGGCACCCGCCCCCGGCTTCGCCTTCACCTGGCCGGCGGCCTTCCCCCTGGCCCGGATCGACCAGATCCTGGCCCGCTCGGGCACCGTCACCCACGTCCGCACGCTCCCCGCCACTCCGAGCGATCACCTGCCCCTCACCGCCGACATCCAGTTCGATTAACGTACGTTCATGAGTGAATTCGTACTGGTGGCAGGCGCCTGGCTGGGAGCGGCGGCATGGGACGAGGTGGCGGCCGAACTCCGCACCGCACTGCGCACCACGGGTGACGGAGACCACGAGGTCCACGCACTGACCCTGTCCGGCCTCGGGGACAAGCAGGGCATCGCGGCCGGCCAGCAGACACACGTCGCGGACATAGTCGACGCCATCGACGGACTCGGCCTGCGCGATGTGGTCCTCGTGGGCCACAGTTACGCCGGCATCCCGGTCGGCCAGGCCGCCGAGCGGATCGGCGCCCGCCTGAACCGGGTGGTCTTCGTCGACGCCAACGTCCCCACCCACAACGGATCCTTCGTCTCCGCCTGGCCGGACGGCCGCGCCGCCGTGGAAGCCTCCCTCGCGGCGAACAACGGCTCCTGGCCGCCGCAACCGGCCGCCGACTACGAGGGCCAGGGCCTCACCTGCGAACAGATCGCCCGGCTCCTCGCCGGCGCGACCCCGCACCCGGGCGCCACCCTCACCGAACCGGCCGTACTGACCCACCCGCTCGCCGAGCTCCCCGCGACCTACGTCAAATGCCTGCTGGACGGCGCCGAGCCCCACCCCGACGTGGCGGAGCTCCTGTCCACCGGCCCGGACTGGCAGCTGGTCACCCTGGACACGGGCCATTGGCCCATGTTCTCCGCCCCCTCCGCCCTGGCCCGCGTCCTCCTCGAGGCCGCCGCCCAGGACACCCCGCCGCCGGCTTCCGCCCTGCGCATCCACCCGGTGCACGCCGCCTCGGAAGCCGCCCTGCACGACTGGCAGCACGTCCACAACACGGTCATCCCGACGGCCTTCCTCTCCCTCGAAGACGTACGGGAACGCTCCGCGCGCCACGTCCTGCACATCGCCCACCTCGGCGACGCCCTCGTCGGATGCACGACGCTCCGGCCCCCCACCGCGGGCTCCACGACCGCCACCGTGATCGCGCGCGTCCTGCCCGCGTACCGCGGACGGGGGTTCGGCCGGGAGCTGTACGCCTCCGCACTCGCCCGGGCACGGACCCTCGGCGCCGAGGTGATCGAGACCGTGGTCCTCGCCTCCAACCCGGAGGGCCTGGACTTCGCGCGACGAGCCGGCTTCACCGAAGTCGACCGCTACGTCCTGCCCGGCGACACCGTGCCCTTCGTGGACCTGCGCCTGACGTGACCGCAGGTCCCCCGGCCTACGCCGGCTGGCGTCGCCGCCTCCGGGAGACGGCGACGCCGGCCAGGCAGACCGCACCACCGAGCAGGGTCAGCGCGGCCGGGATCTCGTCGAGGGCGATCCAGGCGATGAGCACCACGACCGCGGGCACCGCGTAGGTGGTCGCGCCCATCTTTCCCGCGGTGGTCCGCGACAGCGCGTACGTCCAGGTGGTGAAGGCGAGCGCGGTCGGGAACAGCCCCAGGTAGAGCATGTTGAGGACGGCGTCGAGCGGGGCCCCGGGAAGCTGGTCGACGAGCTGCCCGACGAAGGGCAGGGTGACGGCCGTACCGACGAAGCAGCTGTACGTGGTCACCTGGATCGGGCTCGCATACGCCAGCGCCGGCTTCTGCGCGACCACCCCGGCCCCGTACGTGAGCGCGGCGACCAGGCAGAGCAGGACCCCTCCCAGCGAGGCGCTCCCGCCGTTCGAGGTGGACAGTCCGACCAGCACCGCTCCGGCGAAGGAGACCGCCATGCCCGCCAACAGCATGGGCGGGAACCCCTCCTTCAGCAGCCAGCCGCTGAGCAGGGCGATCACGATCGGGCCGATGTTGACGATCATGGCCGCGGTGCCGGCGTCCACGAGCTGCTCGCCCCAGTTCAGCGTCACCATGTAGAGCCCGAACCAGAGCACCCCGGACACCAGGATCCCGGGCCACGCCTGCTTCGGCGGCGGCGGCACCCGCTTGACGACCAGTACCAGCCCGAGCGCGACCGAGGCGGTCAGCAAGCGTCCGAACGCGAGCGCTCCGGGCCCGAAGTGCGCGGCCGCCGAGCGGATGGAAACGAACGCGGAGGCCCACAGCACGACGGTCACTCCGGCGGCTATCAGAGCCCGCCGGTCGGCCCTGACCTGATCAGACGTCTTGTCCATGCGAGCAAGCTACCTGCCCCGCCCGAAAGGCCCGTCGCCCTTTTTCCGGGGTCAGCCGTCGGTACGGACGATGGCGGGCGGTGCGTAGCGGCCGGTCAGGATGGAGGGGTGGGGCAGGTACTGGCGCAGGATGAGCCGGAACAGGGTGCCCGCCTCGGTGGTGGGCAGCCAGTTGGCCTCCTTGTCCGGCCCGGGGTTCCCGCGCTGGAGGTAGAGGGTCAGGGAGCCGTCCGGTCCGGTCCGTACTGCAGGCCCTTGGTCAGGGAGCCCAGGTGGTAGCGGTCGATGGGGTTCTCGACGAGGAACCCTTCGGGGTTGAGGTACATGGTCACCGACCAGAACGCACCCACCGGCGGGAAGCCGTCGGGGGCGAAGCGGATCTCGTAGGTGTGGTCGCCGGACATGGGCCGACCGTCGGCGTCGAGCATGGCGCCGACGTAGTACGCCTCCTGGGCCTTGTTGGCGAGCAGACCGAGCTGGGCGATCTCCAGGCGGGAGAAGTAGTCGGTGCCCCAGTCACCGATGGTGTCGGGGTCGACCATGACCCAGCGATCCGCCCCTGGCGCGGGTGCCTACGTAGGCGAAGCTGTTGGTGTACATGTCCAGGAGCTGGACGGTGAAGTACCGGTCCGCGACCGGCGGCACCGACAGCACGACCGGCCCGGCGGCGAGGTCGACGAAGGTCCGTGAGTAGGGTGCGTCCACGATCGGGGTGACGAAGTAGGTGTCCTTCGGCTCCGCGCGGCGCGGGGTGTGGTGCACCTGGTTGATCGCCCCCATGTGCGTGGGCGCACTCGTGTCGACGTGCCATTCCCACAGGCTTCGGTGCATCTCCACCAGCGGATAGCCGTAGCGGAACGCCGCCATCCCCGCCCAGCACCCCTCGTCCCCGCGTGCCTTCTCGTGACCCTGCGCGCGATCTGCTCCAGCAACGACTCGGCGTCCACGCGCACTCCGATCAACCCCACCCAAAGCGGACAAGTACCACTCCACCCTCGGCGCTCACCAGGCCGACGGCAACCGGGGAGCGGCGCAGCCCGAATCCGTGGGACCACCCGGCACACGCACCGTCAGGCGTCGCCCAGCAGCAGCTTCTTCTGCGGCTTGCCCATCGCATTGCGCGGAATCTCCGCAACGAACCGCACCTCGCGCGGCCGCTTGTGCACCGACAGGTGCGCGGCGACGAAGTCCGTCAGTTCCGGACCCGTGACGCCCTCGGCCACCACGAAGGCCACGATCCGCTGCCCGAGGTCCGCGTCCGGCAGCCCGACCACCGCCGCCTCGCTCACCTTGGGGTGATCCAGCAGCGCGTTCTCGATCTCGCCGGCGCCGATCCGGTACCCACCCGACTTGATCATGTCGATGGAGGCCCGGCCGACGATCCGGTGGACCCCGTCGGCCTCGTCGACGGCCGCGATGTCGCCCGTACGGAACCACCCGTCCTCCGTATAGGCGGCGGCCGTGGCCTCGGGCCGGCCCAGGTACCCGGAGAACAGCGTCGGCCCGGTGAGCTGGAGCTCGCCGATCTCGGCGCCCGCCTCCGCCACGATCCGCGTACGGATGCCCCGGAGCGGAGTGCCGACCGTACCGGGGCGCACCTGCCCGCCCGCGCGCCCGCTGACGGTGATCAGCGTCTCGGTCATCCCGTACCGCTCCACGGGCCGCAGCCCGGTCAGCCGCTCCAGGTCCCGGAAGACCGGCGCGGGCAGCGCGGCACTGCCGGAGACGAGGAGCCGGGCCCCGCCCAGCGCGGCGGCGGCCGCCGGCGCCCCCGCGATACGGGACCACACGGTCGGCACCCCGAAGTACAGGCTGCCCCCGGCCTCGGCGTAGGCCTCGGGGGTGGGCCGCCCGGTGTGCACGAGACGGCTCCCGGTACGCAGCGCTCCGAGCACCCCGAGGACCAGTCCGTGCACATGGAACAGCGGCAGCCCGTGCACGAGGGTGTCCTCGGCACTCCACTGCCAGGCTTCGGCGAGGGCGTCGAGATCGGCGGCCACGGCCTCGGCGGTGAGGACGACCCCCTTGGGCGGCCCGGTGGTCCCGGAGGTGTAAAGAATCAGCGCCGGCTGCCCGGGGCCCGCGACCACCCCCGCACCCCCGTCCGCACGCCGTCCGAAGTCCACGTCGACGAGCACCGCGCCGGAGTCCCGCAGAATGTGCTCCCGCTCGGCGGGCCCCGCGTCGGGCGGCAGCGGTACGAAGGGCACCCCGGCCAGCAGCCCGCCGACGACGGCGGCGACGGTCTCCAGCGAGGCCGTCGCGGTCACCGCGAAGGCGGGCGCCCCGGCGACATCGGCAGCCACGGCACGGGCCGCACCGAGCAGCTCCTCATAGGAGGCGTCCCGCCCGGCCACCCGCAGAGCATCGGCCCGGTCCCCATACACCCCGGTAAGCGCGGTCAGCACTGATCCCCCAAAAAGTCGATCACCATCAACCGCCCACCCTACGACCACCCCAACGGACCCACCCCACCCCAACGGACCCACCACAACCCCAGCCAGCCCACCCCAGCCAGCCAACGCACCCCAACCGGCCCACCACGACCCCAGCCAGCCCACCCCAGCCGACCCACCCACTCCAACGGACCCACCCAACCGGCCCACCCCGCCAACCGGCCCAGCACCACCCCAGCCAGCCCATCCCAGCCAGCCAGCCAGCCAACCCACCCCTACCGCCCCACCCCGGCCCCGCCGCCGCCCCACCCCAGCCCCGCCGGCGTTTGAGGCGCGGGGTCCGGGGCGGAGCCCCGTGAGGCCCGGGCGCAGCCCGGCCTCCCAGCGGTCCGGGCGCAGCCCGGGGAACGGAGGAAGGGCGGGTAGGGGACACCCCGCACAGCGGCACCCCCGACCCGCCCCAACCCGCCACCTCAGCGCATCACCACATCAGCGCATCACCACATCAACGCGTCAACGCGTCAGATCAACCCCTGCGCCAACATCGCGTCCGCCACCCGCTCAAACCCAGCAATGTTCGCCCCCGCCACATAGTCCCCGGCGGAGCCATACCGCTCGGCGGTCGCGTACGACACCGCGTGGATGTCCCGCATGATCCCCGCCAGCTCCGACTCGACCCGCTCCGCGCTCCACGCCACACGCCCCGCGTTCTGCGCCATCTCCAGCGCGCTGACCGCGACCCCGCCCGCGTTCGCCGCCTTGCCGGGCCCGAAGGACACCCCGGCCGCCTGCAGCAGGTGCACCGCGTCCGGCGTGGTCGGCATGTTCGCGCCCTCCGACACCGCCCTGATCCCGTTGGCGATCAGCGTCCGCGCGTCATCCGCGTTCAGCTCGTTCTGCGTGGCCGACGGGAAGGCCACCTCCGCCGCCACTTCCCACACCCGCCCGCCCGGCACGAACCGCGCCGAGGGCCCGCGACGCTGCGCGTACTCGCTCACGCGCCCGCGCTCGACCTCCTTGATCTGCTTCAGCAGCGGGAGGTCGATGCCCTTCTCATCCACCACATAGCCCTGAGAGTCGGACGCGGTCAGCGGGTTCGCCCCCAGCTGCTGCAGCTTCTCGATCGTGTACAGCGCGACGTTGCCCGAGCCGGACACGACGGCCGTCAGCCCGTCGAGCGACAGCCCCTTGACCGCCAGCATCTCGGCGGCGAACAGCACGCTGCCGTAGCCCGTGGCCTCCGGGCGGATCAGCGAGCCGCCCCAGCCCTGGCCCTTGCCGGTCAGGACGCCGGCCTCCCAGCGGTTGGTGATGCGCCGGTACTGCCCGAACAGATAGCCGATCTCACGCCCGCCCACACCGATGTCACCCGCCGGCACATCCGTGTGCTCACCGATGTGACGGTAGAGCTCGGTCATGAAGGACTGGCAGAAGCGCATGACCTCGGCCGCCGACCGCCCGCGCGGGTCGAAGTCGCTGCCGCCCTTGCCACCACCGATGCCGAGCCCGGTCAGCGCGTTCTTGAAGACCTGCTCGAAGCCGAGGAACTTCACCACGCCGATGTCCACGGACGGGTGAAAGCGCAGGCCGCCCTTGTACGGGCCGAGCGCGCTGTTGAATTCGACGCGGTAGCCACGGTTGACGTGGACGCGACCACGGTCGTCCTGCCACGGCACCCGGAAGATGATCTGCCGCTCCGGCTCGGTGAGCCGCTCCAGCAGGGCCACACCCGGTTCCGCGTACTCGGGACGCGCCGCGAACACGGGGGCCAGGGTGTCCAGGACCTCCCGTACGGCCTGGTGGAACTCGGGCTGGGCGGGGTTGCGGCGCTCGATGTCGCCGCGCAGCGCGTCCAGCCGGCCCTGCGGGTCCTTGGGGTCCGTCACGGTCTGTTCCTCCTGGTCTCTACGCCGGGACCGGCTCCGAGATGCGGCTCGAAGCTACGGACCAGACTTCCGCATCGCGGAATTCATTATCCGAGCACAGTCCCAGCCGGAGGGTACCCCGCCCGCCGACCACGACCACGAGCCTTTCCGGCCTGCTCGGCTCGGCCCCTACTCCACCGTGGACCACTCGGCTCCCACTCCACCATGGACAGAACCAGGCGCAAGGACATAGACAGGCCGTATGGACATCGCACGGGTCGCCGCCCTCGTCGCCGCGACGCTCACGACGGGCCTGATGGCCGGCCTCTTCTTCGCCTTCGACGTCTCGGTGATGCCGGCCCTCAAGCGCTCCGACGACCGGACCCTCATCTCCGTCATGCAGCGCGTGAACACCTCCATCATCAATGGCTGGTTCATGCTGGCCTTCCTGGGCGCGCTCCTCTTCACCGGCCTCGCCCTGGGGCTCCACCTGCCCGCCGGCGAGCACGCGCCGCTTCCCGCGCTGGCGTGTGCCCTCGTCCTCTACGTACTCGCCGTCGCGGTCACCGGTCGGGTGAACATCCCGCTCAACAACGCCCTGGAAGCGGCCGGCCCCGCCGAGCGGATCGCCGATCCGGCCGCTGTGCGCGCGGCCTTCGAAACGAAGTGGGTACCCGCCAACCGCTGGCGTACCGCCCTGTGCACGGCCGCCCTGGCCTGCCAGTCCTGGGCCCTCCTGGCAGCCGCGGCCTAAAGGGCCACCGACGCCACCGACGCCGCCGACGCCCCCGTCGCCCGCCCGTACAGCACGAGCGCCCGCGCCAGGGCGGTCAGCGCCGCCGCGCAGAGCAGGGTGCGCACGATGTTCGCCGTCTCCCAGGTGCCCTTGAACTTCTCGACGACCGAGAAGTCGGTCAGCTTCGCCGCGTCACCCAAGTCGGCGAGCTCGTTGTTGAGCGGGATGTTGACCGCGAAGGTGACGACGAGCACGACGAGGTACGCCGCCGCGGCCACCGCGGCCCACAGCGCCACCGCGCGGCGCCCGGCCCGCGCCTCGACGAACGCCGCGGCGAAGGCGGCGAGCAGCGCGACGACGAAGACCGTCCCGAAGAGCGGGTTGCCGTCGATGACGGCGTTGAAGCTCTGCATCGCCGTGACGTACGTACGGTCGTCGGTCTTCGCCAGTCCCGGCATCACCGAGACGTCGAAGGCGAAGAACAGCCCCGCCATCAGGCCGACCAGTACGGTCGACAGTACGAGCAGTGCGGTGGAGAGTCTGGTGCCGTTGGATCCCATCAGCTGTGCCCCCGTATGTCCGAAATCCAGAACGCCCCGGGAGGCTCCCACCGCCCCCCGACGGCTGTTGATCGTGCCACCGCCCACGCGATCGGGCCAGTGAACCTCCAGCGACGCGCAGCCCCCGCCAACCCGCATGTACCGCACACGTAGGCTGCGCGAATGAGCACATCCGTCAAGTCCCTCCGCCTCGCCCCGGTCACCCCCGACAACGTCGCCGCCGTCAGCGCGCTGTCGGTCCGCCCCGACCAGGAGCACCTCGTCTCCCCGGTCGCGAAGTCTCTGGCGGAGGCCGAGGCCCACGGGGAGACGGCCTGGCCCCGGGCGATCGTCGACGGCGACGAGGTGGTCGGCTTCGTGATGGCTTTCCTCGACATCGCCTGGAATCCGGCCGAGGACCCCCACGACATCCGCTCCGGCCTCTGGCGCCTGAACATATCGGCCGCCCACCAGTCCAAGGGCTACGGCCGCTTCGCGGTCACGGCGGTCCTCGCCGAACTCCGCAGCCGGGGCACCTCCCACGCCTACGTCACCTGGCACCCGGGCCCCGGCACCCCCGAACCCTTCTACCTCTCCCTCGGCTTCCGCCCGACGGGCGAGGAAAGCGACGGCGAAACGGTGGCCGTCCTGGATCTCCGGACCCCCTGACCACCCCGCCTCTCACCCCCCGGCGGCCGCCACCGCCCCCGCCCGGTACTCCCGCGGGCTGACTCCGCGTACCCGCTTGAAGGCCGTCGAGAGCGCGAACGCCGAGCTGTAGCCGACCCGGTGGGCTGCCGAGGCGAGTGTCGTCGACGGGTCGCGCAGCAGGTCCGCCGCCATGGCCAGGCGCCAGCCCGTCAGATAGGACATCGGGGGTTCGCCGACCAGCTCGGTGAAGCGGCGGGCCAACGCGGCCCGCGAGACGCCGACTTTGCGGGCCAGCGACTCCACGGTCCAGCCGTACGCGGGGTTTTCGTGCAGCAGCCGCAGTGCCGGGCCGGTGACCGGGTCGTTCTCGGCGCCGCCGCGCTCCGCGAGCCAGCCGCGTACGACGCCGATCAGCAGCAGGTCCAACAGCCGGTTCAGGACGAGCTCCTGGGCCGGCTCCGTACGGGAGATCTCGACGCCCAGCAGCCCGACCAGCGTCGGGTCCACCGGCCCGACCAGCACCGGCGGAAGCGCCCTGAGCAGGCGGCTGCCGATCTCGCCCGGGTCCTGGTAGGTGCCGCTCAGCAGCACCGCCGAGCCTGCCGCCGCGCCCCAGGTCCGTACCCCGAGGGCCATGGAGTCGGACACGTCCTCCCCGCCGTCCACCCTGCTGCACCGCTGGTCCGGACCCACCCGGATCTGCGGGGGTGTGTCCTTGGCGTCGGCGAGGGTGTACGGAACCGGTCCGCGCACCAGGGCCGCCTCACCCGGCGCGATGAGCACCGGCTCGCCCCCGTCCGGCAGCAGCCACGCCGATCCGTGCACCATCGTCATCACCGACAGCGGAGCCCGGTCCTCGATCCGGGCAGACCAGGGTGGGTCGAACGCGCACTTGATGAGGAAGGCGGATTTGGCTTTGGGGCCTTCGAGCAGAGCCGTCAGCGTGTCCATCGGACCATTCTCCCCGCCCGGTCCCCGCCCGCCCACTGGCCGCCCGCCCACTGCCCCCAGGCCCACTGCGTGCTCGCCCACTGCCTGCTCGCCCACACCCCGCTCGCCCACGCCGCGACCGCCCATCGCCTACACGTCCCAGACCCCACGGGCCGCCGCCTCCCGCGCGAAGTCCGTGAACTCCCGCGGCTTGCGGCCCAGCACTTCCTCGACCCCGTCGACCAGGTGCGCGTTGCGCCCGTCCAGGATGAGCGTGAACAGCTCCAGGAACTCTTCCGGCAGCCCGTTCTCCCGCAGCATCTCCCCGTAGGCCTCGGTCGAGACCGGGACGTACGAGATCTCGCGCCCGGTCGCCTTCGACAGCTCGGCCGCGACGTCGGAGAAGCTGAGCAGCCGCGGGCCGGACAGCTCGTACGTCCGGCCGATGTGCCGGTCGTCGCCCAGCGCGGCCACCACCACGTCGGCGATGTCCTCGGCGTCGACGAAGGGCTCGACGGCGTCGGCCGTCGGCAGGGCGATCTCGCCGGCGAGCACCGACTCCAGGAAGAAGCTCTCGTCGAAGTTCTGGTTGAACCAGGCCGCGCGCACCACCGTCCAGTCGGCCCCGGACTCCTTCAGCGCCTCCTCGCTCCGCTGGGCCGCTTCCTCGCCGCGGCCCGAGAGCAGGACCAGCCGGCGCACCCCGGCGGCCACCGCCACCCGGGCGAAGGCTCCGACCTGCTCGGCGGCGCCGGGGAAGCCGAGGTCGGGGTAGTAGGTGACGTACGCGCGGTCCACGCCCTCGAGGGCCGGCCCCCAGCCCTCGGGCTCGTTCCAGTCGAAGGCCGGCTCGCCGGAGCGCGACCCGATGCGGACCGGACGGCCCAGGGCGGTGAGCTTCTCCGCCACACGCCGGCCCGTCTTGCCCGTGCCGCCGACCACCAGCGTGCGGAGGGCGGTGTCGTTCTGCGTCTGCTGCGTTGTCTTCGTCATGAGAACCAGTCAACTCCCCCGGCCTGAGACGCGACATCGCCGAGAAGCTCAACCGCATACGCCTGCGTCCACGCCCCTCGCCCACCCTTCCGGGCGGCCCCCTACCGCTCGTCGAGCGTGTGCTTCACGAGCGCGTTGGCGTGCCCGTGTCCCATCTCGTGCTCGCTCTTGAGCCAGGCGACGAGCTCCATGTGCTTGGTCAGCGGCGAGGTGCGGATGAGCTCCTGCCACTCCGCGATCGGACGGCCGTACTTCTTCTCGATGGAGGGGAAGTAGCTGGCGGGGCCCTTGGCCGGCTCGGTCATGACGGTCCTCTTCCTCAGTTCTTGCGGCTGCGACATACAAGAGGTAGACCGGGACCTCCGCGAAAAGTCATCGGTCCCACCACGAGAATGCCGGATGATCTCCGCATCGTGTGGACCGAGAGCACCGTCACCCGAGCCGGCGTCCGCCTGACCTGCCGTGACCCCCATACGACCGTGTCGTTCACCAGGACATGATCAAGCGCATCGTCACCACGGCCCTCATCGCCGGTACCGCGGCCCTCGCCGTCGCAGCCCCCGCCATGGCCGCCGAGCCGCCGCTCGCCGACGCCGTCACCAGCACCGTCGGAGACGTCCAGAACACCCAGGACGTCCAGGACATCGCGGGCCTGGTGCCCGGTCAGGCCGGCGACGACCTGACCGACTTCTCGGGCGCGTTCGACGCGTTCACCGCGGGCAGCGCCCAGCAGACCGTCTCCCACCGCTGACCCTCACGGCCACCCCGGGCCCCCGGGCCCCCGGACCGGCCCCGGTCCGGGGGTTCGTCATGTCCGGCGCCTCGGATACGTCCGCCGCAGCCTCCGTCACCCGCAGGTCAAGCAATATGATCACATTGCGGTATGACCACGACGAAGACGCTCTACCTGCTGTGCTCCGCCGCCCCGCCCGTCTTCGACGTGGCCCATGTCATCGAGGACGCCCAGTCCCGGGGCTGGGACGTCTGCCTCGGCCTCACCCCCACCGCCGCCCACTGGCTGTCCAACAGCCTCGACGGTCTGGCCGCGCTCACCGGCCACCCCGTCCGCTGGCAGTACAAACTGCCCGGTGAGCCCGATGTGTGGCCGCCGGCCGACGCCCTGCTCTTCGCCCCGGCCACGTTCAACTCGGTCAACGCCTGGGCCCTCGGCCTGACCGACCGCTTCGTCGTCGGGGTCGCCGCCGAGGCCATCGGCAAGGGCACCCCCGTCGTCACCATGCCCTGCGCGAACTCCGCCCTCGCCGCCCACCCGCAGTTCGACCAGTCCCTGGCCGTCCTGCGCGGCGCCGGCGTCTCGGTCCTCTTCGGCGAGGGCGGATTCACCCCCGGCCCGGCGGGCCCGGACGCCCCGGCGCACTTCCCCTGGGCGGCAGCCCTGGCCGAGGTGGACCGCGCCACGGCATCCGGCACCTAGTCCTCCCCGGGGGGGACGGGCCCCCAGCCCCTCCCCCCGTTCCCCCCGTGGCGCCGCTACTCCCCCGTGGTCCCGTCGATCGCCTCGCGCAGCAGGTCCGCATGCCCGTTGTGCCGGGCGTACTCCTCGATCATGTGGGCCAGTACGTAGTGCAGGGAGTAGGCCTGGTCCTCGTAGGAGCCGGTCACGTCCAGGGATTCGGCCGCGTCCACGATCTCCCGCGAGCGGGCGCAGGTGTCCTCCCAGATCTTGAACGAGCCGGCGACGTCCGCGTCGTCCACGTGGAACTCCGTCCGCTCCCCGGCCTCGTTCTTCGGGAAGTAGCCGCGCACGTCCTCGCCGCCCACGACGTTGCGGAACCAGCCGCGCTCGACCTCCGCGAGATGCCGTACCAACCCGAGCAGGCTCAGCCCCGACGGAGCCACCGCCCTGCGCCGCAGCTGCTCGTCCGACAACCCGGCGCACTTCATCATCAGGGTGTCCCGCTGCCACTGGAGAACGCTGGTCAAGGTGGCCCGTTCGTCGCCCACCAGCCCGGGCGGGGTCCGCTGCTCATCGATCATCCGATGATGATCACAGCCTTACGGCGGCCCCCGCACGCCGATTTCACATCCCGGCCGCCCCGGACGCCGCGGCCCCTCCCCCTGCCCACCCCACCAGCCCCGCCACCTTCTCCGGATTCACCTGCAACCGCAGGTTCACGACCCGCCCGTCCACCGCGTCCAGGTCGTAGGTCAGCGCCGCACGCGCGACTCCCGCGTGCACGAACACCACCGACTCCTCCCCGTTGACCCGCGCGGATTCCAGGGTCACCGCCTGCAGCGAGGGCTTGGCCAGCATCCCCAGCAGCCAGCGCGCCACGTGATCGGCACCGTGCAGCGGCCGCCGGGCCGCCGTCACCTTGCCGCCGCCGTCCGACCAGGCCGTCACCTCGGGGGCGAGCAGCTCCATCACCGCGTTCAGGTCCCCGCCCGCACACGCCGCCAGGAACCGCCGGGTCACTTCACCGCGCTGCCCCGGTTCGGTGGCGAACCGCGGCCGCCGGGCCTGTACGTGGGCCCGTGCCCGGTGCCCGGTCTGCCGTACGGTCGCCTCCGCCCGGTCCAGTACCCCGGCCACCTCCGCGTACGAGTACCCGAACACCTCCCGCAGCACGAACACCGCGCGCTCCAGCGGGCTCAGGCTCTCCAGCACCACCAGCATCGCGGTCGACACCGTCTCGGCCATCTCCACCTCCCGCGCACCATCGGGCACGGTCGGCAGGGACTCGGTCAGCAGCGGCTCGGGCAGCCACGGCCCGATGTAGGTCTCGCGGGTGGCGCGGGCTGAGGTGAGCCGGTTCAGGGACAGGTTGGTGACCGTACGCACCAGGTAGGCCCGCGGGTTGAGCACCGCCGACCGGTCCGCGCGGTCCCAGCTCAGCCACGCGTCCTGGAGGACGTCCTCGGCGTCGACGACGCTGCCGAGCATCCGGTAGGCGACGTCGAACAGCAGCCGGCGATGGGCGGTGAAGGGGCCGAGGGCATCGAAGGAGGCTCCCGGGAGGTGCTCAGCAGTGCTCACGAACGATCATGCTGCCGCCGCCTCCGCGGCTTCCGCAAGAGCCCCGGCCCCGGCCGCACTGCTCCCGTACGTCGGAGCCCAGCCCAGCTCACGCCCCGCCTTGGCATTCGACAGCCTCAGGTCCGTTCTCATGATGGTGTGCGCGAGCGGGGCCGGCTTCAGCACCCAAAGCGGTACGGTCATCGGCGCGGGCGCCCCGAACGCCGCGGCCACCGCCCGCATGTGCGCGTCCCACCCCAGCGGTTCGTCATCGACGATGTTGTACGCCTGCCCGGGCCGCCCCGACTCCACGCCGGCGACCACGGCAGCCGCCGCGTCGGCCACGTCGACCCAACTCAGCGCCCGCCCCTTGGCCGCCACCACCGGCAGGGCACGCTTGCGCAGCATCGGCACCACGTGGACATCAGTGATACCGGCCCCGTAGAACAGCCCGAAGCGCAGGCTGACCCCCTCGATCCCGTCGGCGGTGAAGGCCAGCTCTTCCTTGGTCCGCATCGCACCCACGTGCCGCTCCAGCCAGACGTTCGCCCCCTGCGGCCCGAAGCCGTCGTCCTCGCCGAGCACCGCCCCGCCGTGGTCCCCGTATCCGTAGCCGAACATCATCGACTCCACGACGAACCGCCGCGCCCCGGTCTCGCGCGCGGCGGCAAGCAGGTTGGCCGTCCCCTCGGTGCGCAACGCGTTCGTCCCGACCATGTCCTGGTGCCGGGCCATGGTCTTCCCCGACAGGGCCGTGGCCGCGTGCACGACCACGTCGAAGCCGAGCCCGTCCAGGGCTCGCAGCAGGCCCTCACGGTCGAGCAGGTCGGCTCGTACGTCCATCCCGGCACCCCGGCCGAGACCGGCGACCTCGTGCCCGGCCGCGCGCAGAGCCCGTACCGCCCGCTGCCCCAGAACCCCGCTCGCACCCGCCAGCAGAACCTTCATGGCCGTCTCCTTCTTCACTCGTTCCTTGCGCCGTCATCCATGGGACAGATGGGCGGCCCGGAACGTGACACGAAGCAAAAGCGACCGCGGTCACCAGCAAAGGAACGCAAGCCCGACCGCCACCACCGCGGGAGGGAACCCGCCGCCAGGCCCCCCGGCGTTAACGCCGTTAATGCCCCCGCGGCCAACACCCACGGAGACCCAGGCCCTCGCAGCGTTAACGCCGTTAATGCCCGCGCCCACCCCACGACGCACACCACCAACGCCAACGCCCCCGCTCCCTCCGGCGTTAACGCCGTTAATGCCTCGCGCGCCGGCCCCCACCCCACGACCAAGGCGTTGACGCCGTTACGACCCAAGCCCACCCACCCGCTCCGCGACCAGCAGTCCGAGCCCATCGAGGATCCGTTCCAACCCGAAGTCCAGCGCCTGGTCCTGCCCCCCGGTCTCCGCCACGGAGGCCAACGCGGCCCCCAGCGCCGGGTACTTCTCCCCGTGCACCCGCATCACCTCCCCGAGCACCGACGTCAGCTGCGCGTCCGGCCCCTCCCCCGCGGCCCCGCCCGCCATCGCGCGTTCCTGCTCCGCGATCCCGCGTACGTGCCCCGACACCAGCACCACCGCGTCGATCGCCTCGGCCCCGGTCAGCCCGCACCCGTCGAGCGCGGCGAGTGCCCGCTCCATCCACCCCACCTCGACCGGCCCCATCACCCGCGCCCCGACCGTCGCCTCCAACAGCCACGGATGCGCCCGGAATCCGGCCAGCAGCTCCCGCGCCCACACCGCGAGCCGCTCACGCCAGCCCTCCCCGACCGGACGGCCGTCCAGCACCGAGGGGTCCGGGATCGCGGCCTCCACCATCAGCGAGACCAGCTCCGCCTTGCCCGGCACGTACCGGTACAACGCCATCTTCGTGACCGCCAGCCGCCCGGCCACTCCCTGCATCGATACGCCGGCCAGCCCCTCGGTGTCCGCGAGAGCGACCCCCGCGCCGGCGATCCCTTCCAGCGTGAGCCCCCGCTTGGGCCCGCGTGCGGGCTTCACCGGCGGCCCCCAGAGCAGCCGGACGGCCGCGCCCCACTGCTCGTCCGCGTCCGTCATGGGATCCCCTCACACTCGCCCCGCCATTAAACTGCGTCCACCGTACACGTTAACGGCGTTAATGCCGTTCCGGCGTTAACGCCACCACCCCACCCACCACTCACCCCCACCCGCCGCGTTAACGCCGTTAATGATCCACTTCCATAAAAAGTACTGGTCGACTGGTTTTTTTAAGGCCCATCTGCCTAGATTGACCCTGGCCGAACCATGCGGTGACCACCTCCCCGGTTCCGCCCAACTGCCGCGATCCCAAGGAGAACCCGCATGGCGAGGGCCAGACAGGAACGAGCCGAGATCACCCGGCAGGCGATCCTGGACGGCGCGGCCATCGCCTTCGACCGGACCGGTTTCCACGGCACCAGCCTGACCGACGTGGCCGGGCGGGCCGGCGTCACCAAAGGCGCCCTGTACTTCCACTTCTCGTCCAAGGAAGCCATCGCCCGGACCCTGATGGACGAACAGTTCCAGGTCTCCGAGGGCCTGCCCGCCCTCGCGGAGCCGGGTCTCCAGACCGCCATCGACCTGACGCACCGGATGGCCTTCGGTCTCCGTTCCGACATCCGGGTCCGCGCCGGGATCCGCCTGGTCATCGAGTTCGGCTCCTTCACCGACCCGGACCCGAGCCCGTACAACGCCTGGATCGACACCTCCCTGAGCTGTCTGACACCGGCCCAGGAGCGCGGCGACATCCTGCCCTCGGTCGACGCCCACGCCCTGTCGACCATGCTCGTCGCCGCGTTCTCCGGCATCCAGGTGACCTCGCACGTACGCACCGGCCGCGCGGACCTGCACGCCCGGGTCATCGACCTGTGGAAGTTCACGCTCCCGGGAATCGTGCCCGCAGACCGCGTTTCCCGCTTCGACCCGGCCGGCTCGCCCGAGTGCCGGTCCGAACTGGGCCTGTCAGCCCCGGACTCTGCTCGGACCCCGGACTCCGCTCCGGCCCCAACCGCCTGACGACGCGTCCAGGGCGGCCTCGCACGCGCCGTGGTGAACCACGGGGGTGCTCACCACGGCGCGTGCGAGGCCGCCCTGTTCCCCCCTGCCCCAACACCCTGTCCCCACCCGGAGGGCCGCTCCGGGGCCGATCCACACCACTTCGTTAGCAAAACTCAAGCGTGGTGCCCACGAACACCCGTGAACGTTAGTAAAGTCCCTCGCATGACTTCACCCTCATCACCGAGCGACCGCGAGAAGGTCGTCTCCAAACTCCCTCCGTGGCTGCGCCAAGAGCTCAAGATCCGCACCGCCCAACTGCGGGTGGACATCCAGGACGCCGTCCACCAGGGCATCGCCCACTGGAGCGCGCTCGCCTCTTCCCCCTCCCCCGTCGACACCTCCGGCGCCGAGTCCTTCTCCACCTGGCTGCCCGCCGGCCAGTGGGAGTCCTTCCGCACCGACTCCAAGCACCGCGGCGTCTCCCTCATCCAGGGACTCGCCCAAGCCGTCTCCCTCTGGCTGGAGATGAACCCGGCCCCCACCGTGAAGCGGCCCTCGGTCGTCCGCCGCATCGTGGTGTGCAACCAGAAGGGCGGTGTCGGCAAGACCGCCATCACCGCAGGCACCGCCGAAGCCCTCGCCGAGGACCCCGACAGCCTCCACCCGGTCCGCGTGGCCCGCCAACTGGCCCGGCTCTCGGCCCTCGAGGACGGAGACGAGCCGGGCCAGGAGGCCACCGCGTCCGCCCCTCCCGTCGACCTGGAAGACCTGCCCGGCCTCGGCATGCGCGTCCTGCTCGTCGACTTCGACCCCCAGGGCCACCTCACCAAGCAGCTCGGCCGGCAGCCCCTGCCCATCGGCGGCGACAGCCTCACCTGCCACATGGCGGGCGAGGCCAAGGGGCCCCTCGCCGACCTGATCGTCCCCATCCCGGACGAACGCTTCGGCGACCGCCTCCACATCCTCCCGGCGTGCACGGACGCGTTCCTCCTCGACGTCCGGCTCTCCACGGTCCGTGCCCGCGAGGCCGCGCTCGAACGGGCCCTCGCCCCCGTCGAGGCCGACTACGACGTCATCCTCATCGACTGCCCGCCAAGTCTCGGGCTCAGCATGGACGCCGCCATCTACTACGGCCGCCGCCGCGACGCCGAACAGCCGGGAGCCTCCGGCGCACTGATCGTGGTCCAGGCGGAGGACTCCTCGGCGGACGCCTACGACCTCCTGACCTCCCAGATCAACGACCTCCGCGACGATCTCAGCCTCGACATCGACTACCTCGGTCTCGTCGTCAACCTCTACGACGGCCGGCGCGGCTACATCGCGACCTCCTCCCTCCAGGCCTGGATGGACATAAAGGATCCGCGCGTGGTGGCCATCGTCCCCGACCTCAAGGAACAGCGCGAAGCGGTCCGCGTGAAGCAGCCCCTGTTCGTCTACGCACCCAAGGGCGAGCAAGCGGTCGCCCTCCGCGCCCTCGCAAGGGAGATCTCATGAGCAAGGCCGACAAACTCGGAGTCTCGAGCTCCTTCGCCCGCGCCCAGCCCGTAGGCGTCAGCTCCCGCCGCGCAGCCATCGCCGAAGCCACCGGCGCTCCCACCTCCGGCGTGGTCCCGCCCTCGGAGGTGCCGATCGAGGCACTCGCCCACAACCCCTTCAACCTCCGCGAGGACCTCACCGAACTCCACGAGCTGGCCGCGTCCCTGACGACCCGGGGTCAGCTGCAGCCCCTGGCAGTCGCCACCCGCATGGCCTTCATGGAGGCGCATCCCGGGAACACCGACGGACTGGGCCGCGCCCCGTACGTGGTCATCGACGGCAACCGCCGCCTGGCGGCGGCCCAGCGCGCCGGCCTTCGCACCATGCAGATCCACGTCAACGACTCCCTCGCCTCCTCGGCGGCGGACATCCTGGAGTCGGCGCTCATCGCCAACGTCCACCGCGTCGACGTGGCTCCCATGGACCAGGCCCGCGCCCTGCAGCAACTCGTCGAGGTCCACGGCTCCCAGGCCCAGGTCGCCAAGCGGCTCGGCAAGACCCCGGCCTGGGTCTCCCAGCGCCTGACCCTCCTCAACCTCACCCCGGAACTCCAGGACAAGGTGGAGACCGGCGAACTCAAGGTGGAACCGGCCCGCCGCATCGGCCGCCTCCCCCAGGAGGACCAGGCCTCCGCGGCAGACGAAGCCGTTAACGCCGTTAACCCCCCACGCCAGCGCACCCGCCCGACCCCGAACCCCGAGCCCTCCCCCGAACCCTCCCCCTCGCCCTCCTCTCCCGCCTCCCCCCGCCGCATCACGATCGCGGCGGACTCCCCGGACACGATCGCGGACGCACTCACCGCCCACCTCACCCCGGACGACCTGAAGGCGGTGACCGAACTCCTCCTGACCCGCATCTGACCCACACCAGACCCGACCCCACCCGACACGAAGGGGGCGTTGGCCAAGGTCGGACCACCACGCCCCCACGTGTGTTTCACGTGCGTTCCATGGTGCGGTTCGCATAAGCTGCGCCTGGAGGTGCCCATGCCCAACGCGCACGAAAACGAACAGACCACGCTCTTCGCCGCGGTCGATGCCCTTTTGGAAGAGGCCGCGGCACAGGACGCCCTCCCGCACCCGGACGAGCGCAAGCGCCTCCGCGAGGCCGCAGGCCTGAGCCAGGACCAGATCGCCCAGGCCCTGGCCGTCCGCCGCGAAACGGTCACCTCCTGGGAAACCGGCCGCACGGCCCCCCGGCCCCCCAAGCGCGCCGCCTACGCCCGTCTCCTCAACGGCCTGGCAGACCTCCACGGCATCAACGCGCTCAACACCCCGCAGCCCCCCACACTCCAGCCCCCCACACTCCAGGCCCGCACCGAAGACGCCGGGCCCACCCCCAGCAGCGCCGCACCCGTTAACGCCGTTAACGCCACCCCCCACCCGGGGAACGCCGCCCCCGAGGCAGCGACCCCGCAGCCGGAGCCTGAGCCGGAGCCCCAGTTCCGTGAAGGGGCGGGTAAGGGAACAGCCCCACAAGCCCCCACCCCACCCCCCACCCCCCCGCACCCCGCACCCCGCACCCCCCACCCCCAGCCGGCAACGGGACCCCGAACGGGAACGGGAACGGGACCGGCCACGCCCACCCCCCGCACGGGTACCGCCAAATCCACCCCCCCACCCCTCCTAGAGGGCAACGGCCCCCTGGCCGTACTGGACGGCACAGGAAAGGCCCACGCCGCGCGAGGCGCAGTCCTCACACCCCCCACCACCCTCCCCGCCCTCGTCGAATGGGCCCTCACCCCCGCCGCCAACCTCCGCTCCCCCCGCCTCCACCGCAACGGCAAGGACGGCGACCCCCTCCTCGTCCTCACCCCCGCCGCCACCGAGGCACTCGGACTCCCCCTGGTCCTGGAAGACCGCCGCGGCCTCCGCCTCCCCGACGACCACCCCGTCATCAAGCAGCTCACCAAGGCGAAGTGGCAGCTGACCCGCCGCGGCTTCGGCCCCTGGCCCCGCATCTACCGCCCCGCCACCCCCACCACCGGCCGCCAGTGCGTCCAGCTCGCGATCCTCCCCTGGGGCGCCCTCGACCCCCGCGCCTGGGGCGAACACACCGCCGACCTCCCGGCACCGGAACTCGCCGAGCTGCTCACTTCCTACGCGACCCGCGTCCTCACCCCCCGCGGCTCCACCGCCGTCTCGGGCCTGGAGCTGATGACGGCGCTGCGGCCGCCCACCCGCGCCGCCCGCGACGAGTCCACGAACACCTGGGTCTCCGCCCCGGTCCCCGGCTCCCTCACCCGCCCCGTCGACCCCGCTCCCCCGGAGGCCCCCGACGAACACCCGGTCGTCGCGGCCCTCTACCCCCGCTCCCACCAGCGCACCCCGGACCAGGTCCTCGACGAAGAGGCGTACGACTGGATCCGCGACCCCCAGCTCCTCACCGACGCCGAGTGCACCCGCACCCACGCCGTCGGCGTCGACGTGAACATGGCCTTCGCCGCCGCCGCCAACCGCCTCCTCGTCGGCACCGGCCCCGCGGTCCACACCGACGGCCCCCGCTTCGACCCGAAGCTCCCCGGCTGCTGGCTGGCCGACCTCTCGGCCGAAGCCACCGCCATGGACCCCCGCCTCCCCAGCCCCTTCACCCCGCACGGCCGCCCCCCCACCGGCCCCGCCTGGTACGCCACTCCGACCCTCGCCTACGCCAAGGAACTCGGCCTCACCGTCCAGCCCACGGAGGCCTGGCTCCGCCCGGACCACGGCCCGTACCTCGACGCCTGGTACACCCGCCTGCGCGACGCCTACATGGCGACGATGGCGGAACTCGGCGTCCACGCGGCCCTCACGGACGCCGAGTTCCTGAAGGCCATGGCGGAGTACAAGGGGGACCCCGACACCCCCACCCCGCAGACCGCGGTCCTCTCCGCGATCAAGTCCACCGTCAAGGGCGGCATCGGCAAGCTCCGCGAACGCCCGCAGGGCGCCGGCTACCGCCCCGGCGAGAGCTGGCCCGCCCTCGAACGCCCCACCTGGCGCCCCGACATCCGCGCCGCCGTCATCTCGACGGCCCGCGTCAACATGCACCGCAAGATGCAGAAGCTCGCCACGACAGCAGACCTCTACCCCATCGCCGTCCTCTCCGACTGCGCGGTCTACCTGTCCGACGGCCCCAGCCCCCTCGACTTCCTCCCCCGCACCCCCGAGGGCAAGCCCCTGCCCGGCGGCTTCCGTCTCGGCGTCAGCCCCGGCATGGTCAAGCACGAGGGCACCCAGCCCCTCCTCTGGGCCGTTCAACTCCTCGACGAACGCCACAACCCCGCCCGCCACATCAAGGGCCACGACGCCGCGGCCGACGGAGAGTAAGAGCCACCCATGTCCGAGATCAGCGACAGCCTCGACCGCGCCGACGAGCAGAACTTCACCCGCCCCATCCCCAAATCCGCGGGCGCCCAGATCCGTTACCTCGTAAAACAGCTCAAATCGACGAAGGCCGTAGCGGACCTCCTCGTCATCTCCCGGCGCACCGTCGAGCGGTACGTGAAGGACCAGATCAAGCAGCCCAAGCCGGCCCTCTCCGCCCGCCTGGAGCGCGAGGTACGCCGCCGCTGGCAGCCCCTCGTCCGCAAGCGGGCCCGCGCCAAGGCCGCGAAGCAGACCGGCCTCGTCATCGAGACCCGCGCCCGCTTCGGCTTCAGCGCCGCCCCCGGCACGACCGACGACGGCCGGATGCGCCGCATCACCCAGCACCTCCCCCCGGAGTACGCCTCCCGCCTCTTCACCGCACACGAGGCCGGAGCCACCGAGGCCCAGCTCCGCGGCATCACCGCCGAAGGGCTCCAGGAGATCTACTTCAAGGACCACGGCGCCCGCGCCCAGGGCCTCCTGGTCGAGTTCACCGACATCGACTACGTGGAACTCAACTTCTGAAGAACCCTCACATGAGCCCGAGCCCCCACACGCCCCCCTGAGCCCCTAGAAACCACAAAGGGCCCCGGAGTACTCCGGGGCCCCCACAAGCCCCTGAGCACCCCTCAGAAGCCCCACAAACACCACCTACTCAGCCAACCGCGTGCAGCGCCCTACGCCGCTTCGATTCAGCCGCCTTCTTGGCCACGGCCTGAGCCGCCCGCTTCTTGCGCTGCTCGGCGAGCTGGTCCTGATACGCCGCCACCGCCCGGTGGTAGCTGGCCACATAGCCCCGCGCGTCCAGCCGCTCCTCCGCGTCCATCTCGTTCACGGCCGCGACCGCATCCTCGAACGAGGTGTACCCGGCGAGCATCGGGTTGATCTGGTAGACCCCGTTCCGGATCTTCCGGACCAACTTCGCCAGCTCCAGGCTCCGCAGCGCGGCGTTCACGCTCGGCCGGCTCAGGTCCAGCATCCCGCCGACCGTCGCCTGGTCGATGAGGATCCGCCCGCCCGGCTCACTGAGCGAACGCAGCTTCAGCAGCACCCGGTACGCCGCCGGCGGCAGGTCGAGGTCGGAGAGCAGCCCGTCTGCGTTGACCGCAGCGAATCGCAAGGTACTCACTGAGCCGTCCCTTCTCCCGTGCGCTTCGTCCGGCTCACCCGACGCGCAGCGCGCTCTCTTGCCCGTTCGGCCCGCAGTTCCGCGATGGCCTGCCTCATGTGGTCCAGCGAGGGGAAGCGAACCAAGTCAGGCAGGCTCGTATCGCTACGAATCTGCGAGATGGTCCCGTGCTGCTCCACCTTCACGAACTCACCCGTCATCTCGGTACCCGGGATGAACTCCGCCACCCGGTAACTGTAGGGCGGGTTGAACTGATACACACCCCGCCGCACCTTGAAGACGATCCCATGAGACATCACCGTGTGCAGAGCTTCCGACGTCTTCGTCCGGCTGACATCCAGGATGGTAGCCATCTCCTCCTGGGTAAGTGGAATCCGCCCCCCCGCCCGCTGACAGGCAATGAGCAGCAGGATCAGCCGCAGAGGCAGCGCTTCACGGAAGTACTGGGCGATCACGAGGAAGAACTCGAGGCTGTCCATCGAGAACGCATTCGGCTGATTCTCGGTCCCGTAGAACTCCAGCGGCTTGCGCTCACCGTCCAGAGTCAGCTTCCGCGTCGGGTACCGCTTCGCGAGGCTGTCCAGATCCTTGACCGGAGCCAGGGGCTGACTCCACGCGGAGATCGCGTCGTCCACCGGCAGATCGGGACGCGGGGTCCCTACCGGATTGCCCCGGCGGCGCTGTGGCTCTGATGACACGAGGCTGCTCTCCACTCCGTTGATCTGCGGAGATCAGTATGTCAACAAGGGTGACACAAGTGTCACGCTCGTTGACGTTCGGCGTGTCTTGTGTCCCCTCACAGGTGACATATCTCAGCCACACCGTTCCCCGAGCCCCCTCCCGCCCCTCCCCCGCCAACCCCACCCGCCCCACCACCAGTTACCCGGCAGATCTCCCCCAATACGTCAGCCCCCCCGACGTTTTAGCGCATTTTACGTCAGCTCCACTGACATTTTGCAGCCGTTGTGTCCCCCTAGCAGCGACACAACCACCGAGATATGTCCCTCCTGAGGGGACATATCTTTTCCCCCGCACCCCCTCTGACCTGCGACGACGCATCTCCGTACCTTCTATAGGCCGGTGGTCGCTCCCGCCCAAGCCTTCAACGCCGTCTCAACCAGCAGGAAAGCCCTCCCAGACGCCCCAAAAACAAGTACTTCCCACCCCTCCGGACCCCGCACTGAAGCCCCCTACCCCCCAGCCACAACCCCAGAATCTGACTGATTCCCGTCTCTATCCACACCACATTTTGAAGCAACCCACCCACTCAACCCTTAGCTCGGTTAACACCCCAAACCCCACCCGCGTTAACGCCGTTAAGACCCCCACCCAAAACCCCAGCTCAAGAACCCCCAAACCACCCAACTGCCCTCAACACCTCAAGAATCAACCTTCACCACTGCGAAGACCACACTCGACCCCCACTAACACCCGTCAACCCCCAAAGAACACCTATGGCTGATTCCCAGCCCAGACTCTGAAAGACCACCCACACCAAACCTCAGATGCAGGTTCCGCAACCGACTCAACCCACACCAGTAAGAAAACTCAGTCCAAAGCCCCTACCCCAAAGCCAAGCTGAGCCTCCTCGAGAAGCAGCCCTTGAGTCTCAAAACCGAGCTAGACCTGCAGCAAAGAGCAAGGCCCCTACCTAGCAACACAGCTAGGCCGCACAACAGTTCTGTCTGAACCCCAACCCTTCCTGGCTGCCTAACCCAGCCCCAGAGCCCAGCAGAGAACTGCCTCGCCGAAAGGAAGACACTGGCCCGCGAAGCGGGCCTGCCGAGCGCAGCGAGGCCGCCTCAGTCCGAAGCGCGCAGCGCTTCGGAACCCCTGGGCACCAAAGGCGCCCAGCCCGGATCAAAGCGGCGCGCTTCATCCCCCGGAGGGGAGGCACCGGGCCGCGAAGCCGGCCCCACCGAGCGCCGCGCGGCCCTTCAGTCCGAAGCGCGCAGCGCTTCGGTGCCTCTGGCGCCAAAGGCGCCTAGCCCGGCGCGAAGCGCCAGGCCCCCTCCCCCCGAAGGGGGGAGGCAACCAGGCCGCGAAGCGGCCCCGCCCGAGCGCAGCGAGGGCGCCACAGTCCCAAGCGCGCAGCGCTTGGGTACCCCTGGGCGCCAAAGGCGCCCAGCCCGAAGCAAAGCGGAGGGCTTCCTCCCCAAAGGGGAGGCACCGGGCCCCAAAGCGGCCCCGCCCGAGCGCAGCGAGGGCGCCTCAGTCCGAAGCGAAGCGGAGGACCCCCGACCCGAAGGGTCGGCACTGGCCCGCGACGCGGGCCGGCCGAGCGCAGCGAGGCCGCCTCAGTCCGAAGCGCGCAGCGCTTCGGTA